>NZ_SRUS01000210.1:0-373 GCF_004794715.1 Mesorhizobium sp. M8A.F.Ca.ET.207.01.1.1
CCACCCCCACCAGGGTGGGGGCCTACGTGGTGCGGGCCACGACCGTGGGTCGTGGCCGGCCTCTTACTGTGCCGGCACGCCCATTTCCTTCAGCAGTTCCGGTGCCGGGTAGACCTTGGCCAGCACCCAGCGCAGGTAGCGCATGTCCACGTGCACGGCACGCTTGTAGCGCGGGTCGAACCACCAGCTGGCGCTGACCGACTCCCAGTTGCTGTCGAAGTTCAGGCCGATCAGCTCACCCTTGGCGTTGAGCACCGGCGAGCCGGAGTTGCCGCCAGTGGTGTCCAGGTTGGTCAGGAAGTTGACCGTCTGGGTGTTCAGCGCCGGGTCGGCGGTGCTGCCGAAGTCACCCTTGGCGATCGCCGCCAGCAGC
>NZ_SRUS01000211.1:0-373 GCF_004794715.1 Mesorhizobium sp. M8A.F.Ca.ET.207.01.1.1
ACTGTTGTCGCGGGTGTCCGGGCTGTCGGCGACGGTGGCCGAGAACATCGTGCGCCATCGTGACGAGAACGGGCCGTTCAAGCGTCGCAAGGAGCTGCTGAAGGTCGCGCGCCTGGGCGAGAAGACCTTTGAACAGTGCGCCGGCTTCCTGCGCATTGCCGACGGGGATGAACCGCTGGACGCCTCGGCGGTGCATCCAGAAGCCTACCCGGTGGTCGAGCGCATCGTGGCCAGCACCGCGCGCCCGATCAAGGCGCTGATTGGTGATGGCAGCTTCCTGCGCGGCCTGAAGGCCGAGCAGTTCACCGATGCCACCTTCGGCGTGCCGACCGTGCGTGACATCCTCAGGGAACTGGAGAAGCCGGGCCGCGAC
>NZ_SRUS01000212.1:0-373 GCF_004794715.1 Mesorhizobium sp. M8A.F.Ca.ET.207.01.1.1
TGGCTATGGGTGTCGAACTGACGATCCCCGAACCGCTTCAACGCACCACTGCTGTCCCGAACCTCTTCGCGAATACGGTTGCCAGCAGCGTCCAAGGTGTAGGTGATACGATTACCGCCCGCATCTTCGATGGCCACCAGTCGATCGGCCGTGTCATAGACCATGCGAACCCACACACCATCTGGCCCGGTGACACGAGTCCGCTTGCCCGTTGAGCTGTACTCATAAAGGCTGATGCGGTCATTGGCCGGCACATCGCCCTTAAGCGTCTCCGTCAGAACGCGCCCCATCGAATCGAACAACCGCTCGACTACGGAACCATCGATGCCACGCATCTGAACCGGGTTGCCGAGCGCGTCATACTCCAGCAACT
>NZ_SRUS01000213.1:0-372 GCF_004794715.1 Mesorhizobium sp. M8A.F.Ca.ET.207.01.1.1
CTCGCTGCTGTTCAAGGGGCGACGATTTCGTCCACCCCGACGTAGAAGCGCGTTAGCCCGACCGATTACCAGACACGCCGAGAAAAGAACGGCTATCCGTTGCTCTTGCCGTTGCCGCCGCCCTTGCCCTATCCCTTCCTGCCAGGACCGTAGGATTTTCCGGGATTGCTGGGATCGTGCTTGCCCGGATCATTTCCATGCCCGTTGTTGCCGTCATCAACGTCGCCCTTCGGCGGCGGGCTCGGCGGATTGGGCGTGCCCGGACTGGGCGGTGCCGGTGAGTTGCGTTGCTGCGGCCGCGCCGTGTGCTCCTGCTGAATGGCGGCCGCCATCCCGCAATTTCCGCCGCTTGTGGCGAAGCCTCCCGAAAGC
>NZ_SRUS01000214.1:0-371 GCF_004794715.1 Mesorhizobium sp. M8A.F.Ca.ET.207.01.1.1
CTTCGCCACGCCGCGTCTTGTCGATGAAGAAGCAGGTAATGCGCCAGTCGGGCAACTCCGCCAGCCCTTCCTCGTAAGCACGCCGGTGCTTGATGCTCGGCAATTCGTCGGTTGGCCCGAACTGGCACCAGCCGACGCAGGCCGGACCATCGTAGACGAGCGCGGCATGCGTGCGACCTTCGCGCACCCGTGCTTCCTTTGCGTCGCGGTTGCTCGCCGCGCCCGTACCCTTGGCGTGGAAGGCCATGCACCAGCAGCCGCCCCAGACGCCATTGTGCCGCTCGACCAGCGCGGCGAAATCCGGCCAGGTTGTCGTATCGAGAGGTTTTGTGCTGAAGCTCATCGGCGTCTCCTTGCGCAGCAAAGATAAC
>NZ_SRUS01000215.1:0-371 GCF_004794715.1 Mesorhizobium sp. M8A.F.Ca.ET.207.01.1.1
GTGCGGATGGCCCGCCAGTCCACCCGGTCGCGATACAGCGATTCCTTCTCCAGCATGTCCAGCAACTGGGCCTGTGCCTGTGCTGTCGGCAGGTCGATGGCGTCTGGTGCCACGGCCTGTGCGGTGGTGCAGAACAGGGCGCCCAGTGCAGTGGCCATCACGCGGCGATCAATAGACATTCGACGTTCCTTCGTCATGAGCAAGTACCGCAGCATACGCGCTTGCCGCCGCCGTTGCGTGTCGGCTTTGGCACTCCCATGCGGGGCGTGATTTACAACTTTGCTCATGTCGTTGTTCGAGTGAAAGCGCGAAGTTGGCTGTGCCAACGTACGTTGCGCTGGCCGGGATTGGCGTCCCGAATCAAACATCGA
>NZ_SRUS01000216.1:0-371 GCF_004794715.1 Mesorhizobium sp. M8A.F.Ca.ET.207.01.1.1
TACGCGTCTAGGATGACCGCGAGCACGATGACAAGGCCGATTACGATGGGTTTGAAATTGTCGCCGACGCCGAGCAGCTGCAATCCGGTGCTGAGCACCTGCAGGATGCAGGCGCCGACCAGCGTGCCGATGATCGAGCCCTTGCCGCCGCTGAGGCTGGTGCCGCCGATGATGACGGCGGCAATGGCATTGAGCTCGTAGCCGACGCCGGCGATCGGACTGCCGATGTTGAGGCGCAGGAGATAGACCATGGCCGCGATGCCGGCCGTCAGGCCGCTGATGGTGAAGGCAGCGACCTTGTAGAAGTCCGGGTTATGGCCGGAGAGCCGCACCGCCTCGTCATTGGTGCCGACGGCGAAGATCATGCGGCT
>NZ_SRUS01000217.1:0-370 GCF_004794715.1 Mesorhizobium sp. M8A.F.Ca.ET.207.01.1.1
CAGGCCGCCGGTCAGCTTGCCGGTGCCGAAGTCCGCCGCGAAGGTGCCGCTGAGCAGGTTGCTGCCGTTGAACTTGTTCAGGCCGGCCACCGCGTAGGTGGCGGTGCCGCTGGGCAACGTGGTGCCTGCGCGGTCGCCGGCGAAGTACACCTGGCGGTTGTTGAAGCCACCCGCAGCGCCATCCTTGGACCATTCACCGAACCACACATCGCCACTGCCCACCTTGACGAAGTTGAAGTGGCCCATGCCGGCATGGTTGCCCGGCGTGCCGGTGATCGGCATGGCCAGCGTACGCACGGTCACGTTGCCCACGGTGGTGGGCGCCGAGTACGCGGACAGGCCCTGGAAATCGACCGGCTTGGCGTTGGAG
>NZ_SRUS01000218.1:0-370 GCF_004794715.1 Mesorhizobium sp. M8A.F.Ca.ET.207.01.1.1
GTGGACGGACGCGTGTCCCTGCATCCCGCGCGAATCGCGCAACGACTGCGGGGACCCGGCCGGTGTCGATAACGGGCCCTGACGGAACCGTAGCGGCAACGACCCCACGCGAGTCATCGGCGGCTTTCGCCGCGATCGACCGCAGGCAACAAGACCGCAATTTTCATCAACACCCGAAGGAGAAACCATGAAGACCATCCAGATGCTCAAGACCGCCGGCACCATCGCGTGTGTTGCTTTCGCATTGAACGCGACTGCGCAAACCAGTGCCTCGGCACCGCCCGCTGCATCCGAAAGCCTCGGCCAGCATATCGACGACGGCACCATCACCACCAAGGTCAAGGCAGAATTGCTGGGCGCGAAGAATGTG
>NZ_SRUS01000219.1:0-370 GCF_004794715.1 Mesorhizobium sp. M8A.F.Ca.ET.207.01.1.1
AGCGGGTGGTCGGTGATGTACCCGGGCGACCTTGCCGCCGGGCGCAGCAGCTATCCGCTGCACGCCAACCTGCCGCCGCTGCCGGCACTGCGGGTGCTGCTGCAGGGCTCCGGTATCGAGGCCGAGGTGATCGGCGAGCAGCGTGTGGTGCTGCGCCGGGGCACGCCCTTGGCGACCGGCCCCGAAGTTGGTGCTGAACTCCCTGAGGCCGAGCGTCGGCGTCGCTACGGTGGCCTGCAGCTGCGCCTGCGTGCGGCGTTCTGTGACGACCCGAAGATCGCGCCCGGCCGCTACGCCGCCCCGCTGCGCTTACGCATAAACCGCGAAGGACAAGTGCACGAGCACCCGCTGCTGTGCGGCAGTGACAAAG
>NZ_SRUS01000021.1:0-40554 GCF_004794715.1 Mesorhizobium sp. M8A.F.Ca.ET.207.01.1.1
CGGCCAGAACCTTCGACGCACTCTGCCAGGCTCTCGGCGATATCTGCCACCTGTTCGAGCCAGCTGAATGCAGAAACTTCTTCAAGGCTGCCGGATATGAGGCTAATTAATCGCGACACGCTTTAGCCCAACTAAAAGACTAGCGGCGCCGCGCTGCCGCGCGTCTGCGGAGCCAACTGCGGGCGATCACCATCGCTAGGACGGCAAGCACGGCCGCGATATAGAGTATCTCGGTCGTGCCGTCGCCCCCGTCAGGAGCCACGCCGAATATTCGCTCGATAAAATTCATCTCTGTCTTCTCCTTGGCATGAAGGCTCACTCAGCTATATGTGTTTCCTCGCGGGCACCTAGGCGTCCCCGGTCCCGAGCAGCTCGAAGCCAGCGCTCTTGAGCGCGGCGTTGAGCGCAGTGACCTCGTCCTTGACGAGCCCATTCAGTTTTTTGATCTCGCTGTCGACCTTCGACATGATCTCATCGGAAACATGACGGGCCTGCACGGTTGGCGCAGCATCGCCGATTTCGACTACGGTGACGAGGTCGATCAGCTTATCATGCCAGCCAGCAGGATTACGGTCGTCGCTGTCGCGCGGCGTCTCCCGCTTGATGTCGACCAGCGTTCCCTCGATCGCCTCGAGCCGCCCGAACAGTGCCTGCGTGCGCTCCCCGAGCGATTTGTCACTGCCGCCGAGCCGCTTCTGGAGATCCGCGAGTTGACGCTTTAGGAGCCGGATCCGATTGACCGCCTGATTGAGCGATGAGACCTTGCCGAACAGCTCTTCTAAGAGCGCGAACTGCTCGACGAAGTCCTTGTCAGTCGTCGCTATGCGGGGATCCTTAACGACGGTGAGACCGGCCGTCTGACTCTTTCCGTCCGCCTGCAGCACAACCTTATAGCTGCCGGGTACCACCGCCGGGCCGCTCGGATCCTCGTCCTCCACCGCGAGAGGCTCGTACTTCCGAGTTATCAGCGATTTGTCGAGCTTGGACGGTCCGCGATGCCTGAGGTCCCAAACGAAACGGTTGAGGCCGGCCTTCGTGCCTGGCTTCTTATCGAAGGACGCTTCTTGGTCGTCGCTCGAGAAATCGACGATGGTCTTGCCCGTGGCGTCCTGGAAAGTGAGCTTGACCGGACCCTCCGCATCCTCAAGCAGCCAATAATAGACGATCGCTCCGATCGGCGGGTTTTCGCCGCAGTCGAGATAGTGGCGATGGCTGCGTCCACCCTCCAGCTCCACGTCCTCTGTGCCGGCACCGATGCCGAAAGACGGACTGTAGCTCATGCCGGCATTGGAGCCTTTCCGGGCTCCGTACCGGAGCCTGGTCCGGACTGTGGGGCGCGGGCTCATCAGCCTCGCAGCTTTCTGATCGACGGCCAGCTCGCGCAAAGGCGTAATGTCGTCGAGGATCCAGAAGGATCGGCCATGGGTGCCGGCGACCAGATCGCTTCCCTTAATCTTGAGATCGTAGACCGGGACCACGGGCAAGCCCCCGGCCAGACGCGACCAGTGCGCGCCGTCGTCGAGACTGAAGAAGACTCCGGTTTCCGTGCCGACGAAGAGCAGGCCCGACCGCACCGGGTCGGCGCGCACCACACGGGTGATCTCGCCCTTGGGGAAGTCGCCGACGATCGACCGCCAACTCTGGCCGCCGTCCCTGGTGCGGAAGAGATAGGGTTGATAGTCGGCGAGCTTGTAGCGCGTGGCCGCTACATAGACGGTGTTAGCGTCATGCGACGATAGCTCGACGCAGCCGACATAGGCGAGTTCGGGCATGGCGTCAGGCGTGACGTTCCTCCACTCGATCCCGTCGTTCCGCGTCACATGGACGAGGCCATCATCGGTAGACGCCCAGATCTCCCCCTTGCGATGCCGGGATTCGACGACCGATGCGCACGTCGCATGCACCTCCGCGCCGGAGTTGTCGTGGGTCAAGACGCCGCCCGAGTAATCCTGTCTAGCCGGATCGTTAAGGCTGAGATCGGGCGAGATCGCCGTCCAGCTCGATCCTTCGTCGCGGCTGCGGAAGACGTGATTGCCTCCGGTATACAGCGTCTTCGGATCATGCGGCGAGAAGGTGATCGGAAAGGTCCAGGCGAAGCGGTACCGCATGTTCTTCGGCGCCATGCCACTCGTTTTTTCTGGCCAGACACTGACGACGCGAATCTGCCGGGTACGGTGGTCGTAGCGTTGCAGAGCTCCACAGCCGCCTGGGCTCGAGCCGGTCGCGCCGCAATAGACGATGTCGGGGTCCTCAGGATCGACAGCGATGAAGCCGCTCTCGCCGGTCCCCGGATAGGCGCAGTCGCCCAGGGTGATGACGCCCGTTTCCGCGGCGCTCGGGACTGAGATCGCGGTGTTGTCCTGCTGGGTAGCGTAGACCCGATAGGGGTGCCGATCGTCAACATCGATGCGATAGAACTGTGCCGTCATCTGATTGTAGATCGACGACCAGGTCCTGCCACCGTTGAAGGTGATGCAGGCGCCGCCGTCGTTGCCTTGGATTATCCGCTTGGGATTGGCTGGGTCGATCCAGAGAGCGTGGTTGTCGCTGTAAGGCGTCGTCAAGTTGGTGAAGTTCGCCCCGCCATCGGTCGACTTCCACATTTGCAAGTTGTTCACATAGACCGTATCGGCATGTCCGGTGTCGGCGAAGACGTGGGTGTAGTACCAAGGGCGATGGATCAGATCGCGGTTTTGCGAGACATGGATCCAGCGGTCTCCGTAGTCGTCAGTGCGGTAGAGCCCGATCTTGTCGCCCTCCGCCTCGATGAGCGCGTAGACGCGCCCGCGCTGCGCCTGCGAGACGGAGACCCCAAGCTTGCCGAGCACCCCGCCCGGTAGGCCATTGCGACCGGACAGTTCCTCCCAGGTGTCGCCGCCGTCAAGCGACCGGAAGAGTCCGCTCCCCGGCCCACCGCTGTTCAGGTTCCAGAAACTGCGCCGCGTCTCCCAAGTCGTGGCAAAGAGGATGCGCGGATTGCTGGGATCCATCGAAATATCGACGGCGCCGGCGTCAGGATTGCGGTAGAGGACCTTCTGCCAGGTCTTGCCGCCGTCCTTGGAGCGGAACACGCCTCTTTCCTCATTTGACCCGAACGCGTCGCCCAGCGCCGCGACAAAGACGATGTCCGGGTCGAGCGGATGTATGCAGATCTTGCCGATATGGCGGGTCTTTTTCAGCCCCAGATGAACCCAACTGCGGCCGGCATCGGTCGATCTATAGACGCCATCGCCGTAAGAGACGTCGACGCGGATCGTTGTCTCGCCCGTACCGGCATAGATGACATTCGAGTCGGAGGGGGCAACCGCGAGCGCGCCGACGCTGGCACTCGTGAAGAAACCGTCGGACACGCAACGCCAATAAACGCCGCCGTCGGTTGTCTTCCACACCCCGCCCGCACAGGCGCCAAAGTAGAACACCATTGGATCGGTAGGATCGCCTGCGACCGCCACAACGCGGCCGCCTCTGGCGGGTCCGATGCAGCGCCATTTCAGGGCTTCGAGGCTCTTCGGGTCACTGACAAGGATCTGCGTCGACATCGCACTACCTGCTCATAATGATGTTATTTGTGCTGAGACTCTGGAAACTTTCGCGAGAGCGCGCCAGACCCTGGTTAAATGCCGCTGTCAATTCACCTTGGGTCACCGAAATTGAGCGTCGGCCGCTTGCGCCAAATTCAGCTCGCATATGCCAAGTTCTAATGAACGGCTGCGATCCATTCTTCGATGGCGCTGCTGGTTCATCAAAGATACTTACGCAATTCGGGCAGCCTTCGCTTGGCCGATGGCATATGCTCGGTAATCATAGCGCGACTCCAGATGATACGTGGCGTTCTTGATAATGCGGTTGCGCTACATGCAATCCCATCGCCGCCTTGTCGAGGCTGCCGCCCCCCGCCACATCGACGAAACTTTTTCAGGCGCATGAATTCCACAACTGTATGCCTCTTGGTGGAGTCGCTTCGATGGCTGCCGCTCTCAATAAGCTGTGCGGCCGGAATGACTCATGTACCTCCACTGGAATTATGCCGCCTTCAGTTGCTTATTTTCCGCAATTTCGTCGAGAACGGTATCGGATTCCTGCGTTCTCTTTGCGTCTTTAGGGGGAACCTGCGTTTGGTTGATTGCCTGCGCGAGGTCGTGCAGAGATGGAAACGCGTAATCGGAAGATTCCGCAGCCGAGCGGCGGCCTGTCTGCGCAAACGATGGCGCCATGGAGATCGGCGAAGAACCCAACTGCAACCTCTGAGCACCCGCGCGCCATCCTTAGCGCGGGCGCGGTGTGGAAACAGTATCGGATGGGCTTCGTCATCGCTCGCGAAACGCTCGCGAGCTCTTTCGCTCGGCGACCCGGAGAGAAGCCGGATTGAGCTGATGGGCAGCAAAGGGTCATTGCTGCCCTGCAACCCAGAGATCGCTGGCAACCGCCATTCTGTTCGAGCTGCGAAAGCGAGACGGTCCGTCAAGTGCGAAAAATGCAGCGGCCAAGGTCGAATGGTTGGTCCGAAGCACTTCCGCTAACGCCGGGCGCCGCTGCATCATCCCATTCGTTCTGAGGCATAGGAGCCAGGCGAAGCGGGGAAGACCACCGTCTTATTCCCGTTGAGGAAGACACGGCGATGGATGTGCGCGTGAATGGCACGTGCGAGAACCTGGCTTTCGACGTCGCGCCCGAGCGAGACGTAGTCTGACGGGCTCTGGGCGTGGGTGACGCGAACCGTGTCCTGTTCGATGATCGGCCCCTCGTCGAGATCGGCGGTCACATAATGCGAGGTCGCGCCGATCAGCTTCACCCCGCGTTCAAAAGCCTGCTTGTAGGGGTTCGCTCCTTTGAATGACGGCAGGAAGGAGTGATGGATGTTGATGATGCGGCCGGACATCTTCTCGGACATCTCATTCGATAGCACCTGCATGTACCGGGCGAGCACGACCAGCTCCGCGCCGGTCTCCTCGAGGATGCGCATCTGCTGCGCTTCGGCTCCCCTCTTATTCTCCTTCGTAACTTTGACGTAGTGGAACGGAATGTCATGGTTCACGACCAGCTTTTGGTAGTCCAAATGGTTCGAGATCACCGCCACGATATTGACCGGCAACGCTCCGATACGCCAGCGATACAGAAGGTCATTGAGACAATGGCCGAAGCGCGAGACCATGATTATCACCCTCATCTTCTGGCTCTCGTCATGGAAGGCGAAGTCCATTGCGAACGTCTCGGCGGTGTCAGCAAAGCCGTTGCGCAGCGCGTCGAGGCCAGCGCCTTCTTCAGAGATAAAGCTCACACGCATGAAGAAGTTGCCGGTCTGCGTATCGTCGAACTGCGAGCTGTCCGTGATGTTGCAGCCGCTGCCGGCGAGGTAGCCGGCGATGGCAGCGACGATCCCGCGCTTGGACCTGCAGGTGACGGTCAGGTAGTATTTGTCCATAGGGAGCTTGCTCGTGTGTGCGGAAGAGATCCATTCGGGCCTGTCAGGGAGAGTGCCGGATTGCACGCGGCTCATAAGGTGAGGCCCTCGGGCTCGGACAGCCTATAAGCACGGCAGCAGGCGGTAACCGTGTTGGCGAGAAGACAGGCGATGGTCATGGGACCGACACCTCCCGGCACTGGCGTTATCGCTCCCGCTACCTCCGCCGCGCTTCCAAAATCCACGTCGCCCACCAGTTGTTGCTTGCCATCCCGCGCGATCCGATTGATGCCCACATCGATCACTGTAGCGCCCGGCTTGATCCAGTCGCCGGGGATCATCTCGGGGCGGCCGACGGCAGCGACAAGAATGTCGGCTCGACGGCAGAATGATGCCAGATCGCGTGTACGCGAATGAGCAATGGTTACGGTGCAGCTGTCATTGAGCAGGAGTTGCGCCATCGGTTTTCCGACGATGTTCGAGCGCCCCACGACCACGGCTTCAAGCCCAGAGAGATCGCCGAGATGGCTTCGCAGCAACATCAGGCAACCCAATGGGGTACATGGCACCATCGCATTTTGTCCCGTGCCCAGAAGCCCGACATTCGAAATGTGAAACCCGTCGACATCTTTTGCTGGATCGATCGCATTGATCACCAGATCGGCGTTCAGATGACTGGGTAGAGGGAGCTGGACAAGGACACCATGAATATCCGGATCGGAATTCAGCTGCTCGATTAGAGCAAGCAGATCGGCCTGAGATGTTTCGGTGGGCAGCTTGTGTTCAACGCTGCTCATGCCAGCTTCGATAGTCTGCCGTCCTTTGTTGCGCACATAGACTTCCGACGCCGGATCGCCGCCTACCAGAACCACTGCCAGGCCCGGCGTAATGCCGTGTTCCTCCTTGAGCCAGGCCACATCCCCAGCAACGCTCGACCGTAGCTGCGCCGCGGACTCTTTGCCGTCGATGATCTGAGCGGTCATGTTACCTTTCCTCTAGCCGCTTCGCCGCCGTTTCCAGTGCGTGCCAGAGCGATCCGGCCGACGAGCGCGCGCCCAGCACGGCGATATGAGCCTCGCTGCGGCGGATGACGAAACAGCTCATATGCTCAAGCCCGGTGCGCGTCGCGCAGCCCGGGCCAAAATCCGCGAGATCGACGTTAACGAGCTTCGACAGCAGTGCATCGATAGGCCCTGTGCCGGCTCGCGAAACGATCTCGAACGCGACCCAGCCATCGGTCTGCTCGGTCACCGAGCAGCCAGGGGCGAGTTGCTTGAGCTCGGCGGCAAAATCCAGCTCGGCGCGGCCTTCCGCCTCGATCATCCACTGATCCAGCCCGGTCCACAGCGCGGCAACCCCCTGCCCTGCAATCCAGCGGCCTGGTCCGGGAAGAGCGAGGCCGAACGGCGTGGGCTCAACGGTTCCGCGGCGCAGCGCCATGGAGGCAAGCGCCAGACCCCCGTTCTCACGGATCTCCAACGCCCCGAACGATGCGAGGCGTGGTAGTGCGGCACCGAGCGCGGTGATGGGTCTCAGGTCACTCACGAAGACGTGCTCCTTCAGGATCGACAAAATGCGCCGGCACGACGCGCAGGCGCGAGCTTTCGCCTTCGAGCGGGTTCGCAGCCACGATCACCTCGCCCAGCCGTTCATCGCCGTTCTCTAGGAAACCGAGCCCGATCATCGAGCCGACATGCGGACTGTAACAAGCCGACGTGGTCCAACCCTGATCGGTGTCGAATTTCCTCGGTGCGCCTTCCGCAAAAAGATGCGAGCCGCTGACCACATTCCCGGCAGGATCGACGGGCCGCAGCCCGACCAGGCGTCGCCTGTCGCCGGCAAGGCCCTCGCGCCGCGACATCACGGCGCCGACGGAATCCTTCTTCTGCGATACCATACTGCCAAGCCCGACCATGAGGGCCGTCGCCTGTCCGTTCAACTCAGGGCCGGCGGCGTGTCCCTTCTCGATCCGCAGGACCCCCAATGCCTCGGTGCCGTAGGGCGTCGCTCCGAGATCGGCTCCCAGTTCCATCAGCCGCTCGATCAATGCGTGGCCGTAGCGTGCGGGAACCGCAATTTCGTAGGCAAGTTCGCCCGAGAAGGAGATGCGGAAGAGCCGCGCGCGCAGGCCGTCGCAGACGGTGAGCTCCGTGCAGGCCATAAAGGGGAAAGCCTCGTTCGACAGGTCGAACCGGTCAACGATGCGGGCGAGCAGAGCGCGCGACTTCGGCCCGGCGACGGCAATCTGCGCCCAGGCATCGGTCGTGGAGATGAGCTGGACGTCGAGTTCCGGCCACAGGCATTGCCGCGCGAATTCCATGTTGCGATAGACCAGACCGGCGTTTGCGGTCGTCGTGGTGACCACACAATGATCCTCGGCCAGCCGCGCGCAGGTGCCGTCGTCATAGGCAAATCCGTCTTCGCGCAGCATAAGCCCGTAGCGGACCCGGCCGACTTTCAGTGTGGCCATCATGTTGCAGTAGAGCCGGTTGAGAAACTCGCCCGCGTCGGCACCCTGGACATCGATCTTGCCGAGCGTCGTCACATCGCACAGGCCCACTGCGCCGCGCACGGCCCTGGCCTCGCGGTCCACGCTGTGGCGCCAATGCGTTTCGCCCGGACGCGGGAAATATTGCGCGCGCATCCACTGCCCGACCTCGACGAACACCGCACCCTGCGCCTCGGCCCAGTGATGGGTGGGTGTGAGGCGGCGCGGTCGGAAATGCCGCCCTGTATCGCCGCCGCCCAGGACCGAGAGCGTCACTGGAGTGTAAGGTGGGCGGAAAATCGTTGTTCCAATTTTTGGGATCGACCTCCCGGTCAGCTCCGCCATCACGGCAAGACCGGTCACATTTGACGTTTTGCCTTGGTCCGTCGCCATGCCCAGAGTCGTGTAGCGTTTCAAATGCTCTACCGGCCGCATGTTCTCGGCATGGGCCAGCTTGATGTCCTTCACCGTCACGTCATTCTGGAAATCGACCCAGGCGCGCTTCTTGCCCGGTACATGGAAGACGGGCGCAACCGTGTAGTCTGCCTCCTCGGCGCGCGGCAAATCGGGCAACGATGCCGCGATTCCAAGTTCGTCCATCGCACGCTGTGCGGCTCGCGCGCCGGAACGCAAGGCGTCGGCGGTGGAAAAATGGCCCGCCGCCGCACCTGCCGGAATTAACCCTACAGGCCCATCCTCTCCAGGCAGGAACGCCTGCAGCGGTTCATTCCAAACAGGCCGACCGCGATGATGCGAAAAGAGATGCACATTCGGGTTCCAGCCGCCAGAGACCCCAAGCGCGCCGCACTCGATTGATTCGGACCTCCCGTTTGCCTGAACCTCGATCGACTTCAGGCCAAGCCGGCCGCGTGAGCCAGTCACCATGCCCCCCGCGATCAGTCGGTAGTCACCGCGAGCCTTCGCCTCGGGGCGCGCGTCGATGACGGCGGCGATCTGGACACCCTTGGCGGCCAGATCGCGCGCGGTGTGATGACCGTCATCGTTATTGGTAAAGACGGCGACCGTCTCGGACGGGCATGCCGCCCAGCGATTGGCGTAAGCCCGCATCGCGCCGGCCAGCATGATTCCCGGACGGTCATTGTCGGCAAAAGCGATCGGGCGCTCTGTCGCGCCCGCCGCCAGGACCGCGCGTTTCGCCGTAATACGCCAGAGTGTCTGGCGCACACGCCCGCTCACCTCCGGGAGATGATCGGAAACGCTTTCCACAGCGCCATAGATGCCGTGATCATAGACCCCGAAAACCGTGGTGCGACGCATCACGCGAATGTTCGGCAGGCTCTCAAATTCAGCCTCCAACGCTGAGATCCAGTCGCTGGCTTGCGCTCCGTCCAACGTTCTCGTCTCGGACAGAAGCCGCCCGCCCAGGCGGAAATCCTCGTCGGCCAAAATCACACGTGCGCCGGAGCGCGCCGCCGTCAGCGCCGCAGCAAGCCCGGCCGCCCCCCCGCCGATGACCAAGAGATCGCAATGCAGGAAGCCCTTGTCATAGACATCGGGATCGACCTGCATTGAAAGGCGCCCGAGGCCTGCCGCCCTGCGGATCACCGGTTCGTAGAGCTTTTCCCAGAAGGCTTTCGGCCACATGAAGGTCTTGTAGTAGAAGCCGGCTGTGAAGAAAGGCGACAGCAGGTCGTTCACCGCCAACGCGTCAAAGCCGAGCGAGGGCCAGCGGTTCTGGCTTCGAGCCTCCAGACCGTCGAACAATTCCACCGTCGTCGCGCGCGTGTTGGGCTCCCGCCGCGCCCCCGTTCGCAGTTCGACTAAAGCGTTCGGTTCCTCCGAACCGGCCGAGAGAACCCCGCGCGGGCGGTGATACTTGAAGCTGCGGCCCATCAGACGAACGCCATTGGCCAGCAGCGCAGAGGCGAGCGTGTCGCCGGCATGGCCATGATACCGTTGCCCGTCGAAGGTGAAGTTCAGGGTCTGCGAGCGATCAATCAGCCCTCCGGCTAGCCGTGTCATTTGCTGCACCTCGTCCGCGCAAGGGCCACATTGCGGGCCAGTTCCGCACCGAGGACTTCATGGGTGACCGTGTCGCGCGTCACCACCAGCCATGACCGGTCGCCGTGCTCGTGGTACCACAGTTCGCGGTGCACGCCCGCCGGGTTGTCGCGCAGGAAGACGTAATCGCAAAAAGCCGCCTCGGCATCGGGCGCGGAGGGGGCTGGACGGTCGATGAGCCGCGCGTCGCCCAGATAGGTGAATTCCTGCGCATCGCGCAGGCCCAGAAGTGGATGGGTGATCAGCATTGAACCGCCTCAGTGGAGATTGGGCTGGGCACCGGCGCCGCGCTCGTCAACCACATGGCCGCGTGCGAACCGCTCGATACGATAGGCGCGCGCGGTCTCGTGCGATGCGCCGGTGGCAAGAAGATGGGCGAAGGCGTAACCGCTGGCAGGCGTCGCCTTGAAGCCGCCATAGCACCAGCCGCCGTTGAGATAGAGGCCCTCAATTTGCGTGCGGTCGATGATCGGCGAGCCGTCCATCGACATGTCCACCACACCCCCCCACATGCGCAGGAGCCTCGCCCGCCCGATCATGGGCATCAGCGCCATACCGCCTTCGACGACGTCCTCCACCACCGGCAGGTTTCCGCGTTGGGCATAGGAATTGTAGCCGTCAATATCGCCGCCGAAGACAAGCCCGCCCTTGTCGGACTGGCTGATGTAGAAATGGCCTGCCCCGAACGTGATCACACCGGGAATGGTGGGTTTGAGCCCCTCCGTGACGAAGGCCTGCAAGACGTGGCTTTCGATCGGAAGCCGCATTCCAGCCATTGCCATGACCCGGCTCGAGGAGCCCGCCACCGCCACCCCGACCTTGTCGGCGGCGATATAGCCACGCGATGTCTCCACGCCACGCACCTTGCCGCGATCGAGCCGGAAACCGGTCACCTCGCAATTCTGGATCAGGTCCACGCCGTGGCTGTCGGCGCCGCGGGCATAGCCCCAGGCCACGCCGTCGTGCCGCGCGGTGCCGGCACGCGCCTGCATCAGGCCGCCTTTGATCGGGAAGCGCGCGTTGTCGTAATTCAGGAACGGAACCATGGCGCGCAGTTCCTCCCGACCCAGCAGCCGTGCGCCCGCCCCCGCCAGCATCATGGCATTGCCGCGGCGGCGAAAGGCATCGCGCTGCGCATCCGTATGAAAAAGGTTGATGATGCCGCGCTGGGAAACCATTGCGTTGAAGTTGAGCTCCTGCTCCAGTCCTTCCCAGAGCTTCATCGAGAACTCATAGAAGGGCTCATTGCCGGCAAGCAGGTAGTTCGAGCGGATGATCGTCGTGTTCCGCCCGACATTCCCGGATCCGAGCCAACCTTTCTCCAGCACGGCGATACGCGATCGTCCGAAGGTCTTGGCCAGATAATACGCTGTGGCCAAGCCGTGGCCGCCTCCGCCGACAATCAAATAGTCGTAGGAAGGCTTTGGATCGGGATTGCGCCAGAGCGGCCGCCACCCGGTGTGACCCTTGAGCGCTTCAGCAAAGACGCGGAAGCCGGAAAACTTCATATCAAGGACTCCTTGGACTGCCGAGACTATGTCACGGCAAGGGCAGCGAGGTGTTTTCAAAATTGACACATGTGTGCTTTTGCCGGACATGTGCGAACGATGTGGACGATAGGATTTTCAACAGGATGATTGACGGGAATCACGGCAGCGCGCAGCGATACGGTTTCCTGCTGATCGAAGGCTATGCCCTGATGTCCGCGGCCGCCGCGGTCGAGCCGCTGCGCGCCGCCAACCTGCTTAGCGGGCGGACCCTTTACGATCTGAACTTCATCTCGGCCAAAGGCGGGTGGATGCGCAGTTCCGTCTCGGGCGCGTTCGAAACCGAACCTGTTTCAGAAGCAGGCACTGATTTCGATATTCTCTTCGTCGTCGCCGGCGGCAACCCGCTCACCTATCGGGACGACAGGATCCTGGCGTGGCTACGCCGTCTCGCCCGGTCGGGAGTGCCTTTGGGCGGAATCTCAGGCGGGGCGGCAATCCTGGCCGCGGCGGGTGTTATGTCGTCACGCCGGTTTACCATCCACTGGCAACACATCGATGCAATGCGCGAGGTCTATCCTGAGGCGCTGATCGAACGCCGCCTCTTCGTCATCGATCGCGACCGCTTTACCTGCGCCGGCGGCATGGCTCCCCTGGACATGGCCCACGCCCTGATCGCTTCAGATCACGGTGTGGAATTGGCCCGCGCGGTCAGCGATTGGTTCATCCATACCGGCATCCGGCAGGCAGAGGCGCCGCAGCAATTGGACCCGGTGCGCAGGTATGATCTGCACCATCCCGCTCTGGTCGCCATGGTACAATTGATGACGAGCCATATCGCGGACCCGCTAAAGCTGGAAGATCTGGCTCATCTGAGCGGTATCGGGGCGCGGCAATTGGAGCGGCTGACAAAAAACCAGCTTGGACAGAGCGTGATGCAGTTCTATCGGTCTCTGCGGTTGGAGAAGGCCGACGAGATTCTGCAGCAGTCCAACCTTCCGCTCGTCGAGGTGGCGCTTGCCACTGGCTTTTCCAACCGTAGTCATTTCTCACGCGCTTTCCAGGCCCACTTTGGCATAGGCCCCGCCACTCGACGAAAACGGCGCGGCCGCGAAGAGGCTCCGGATCAGTCTGACCGAAGAATCCTGGGGGAGAAACTAAGCAGCTTGGCCCAGTAGAGCGTTCCAAGCAGGCTCTTAGCCTTCGGCACACACCGGTCCCAGTGATCTCAACTTATGGAGGAAGGGTTCGGGAAGCGGCGTGCTGCGACCATTTTTGCGATCGACCAGCACGTGAGTGACTTCAGCTGTAGCCATTGGCTTACCTTCGATCCATAAACCTTGGCCCACAAGAAATGATGATCTGCCAGTCTGGAGTAACAATGATCCCACAACGATCTTGTTTGGATACTTTATCTCTGCTCGCAGGTCCATGGCGATCCGCGCTATCGGCAGTATGTAGTCGTCGGAAGCCAGCATCGTATCGAATATTGCCCTGCCAGCGGCAAAATAGGACGAGTATACACCGACGTTCACATGACCGAGAGCGTCGGTATCACAGAACCGGACATGCTCGTCAGCAAAATGCTGGAAAAGCTCAATATCTAGGAGTCGTGCGTCGTTCATCTTGTCACCAACAAAGTCAGTTGGATATGCAAGCTGCGCCCGTCATATCGAGAAGCGTCCATCGGCTGTGTCCCCACTCACCAACCCGCATTCAAACGCCAGTCACTGTACCTAGGAGGTTGTGCCGCTGAATATATCTCTAGTGATTTACCTGCCCCTCCACTGGGGCTTACGCTTTTCCATGAAGGCCCGGGGTCCTTCGAGGCTATCTTCAGAGTTCGCTATAGCTTTGTACTTTTTCAATTCACCTGGCGGGTTTCTCACCGCTGCGAACCCGTCCCTTGCAGAGAGGTGCGATGTATAGCGCATAACTTCTTTGAGACCTTCAATGGCGAGCGGGGCAGATTCGCAGATCTTCTCGGCATGGCGCATCGCCGCTGCCAGAGCCTCTCCCCGGGGAACAACCTCGTTCACAAGGCCCAATCGAGCAGCCTCAGACGCCGAGATCGGCTCGCCGGTCATCATGAGGTGCATTGCAATATTGTACGGTATCCGGCGATGCAGGTTCTGAATGCCGCCCGCCATCGGCAAAAGCCCGATCCGCGTCTCGGGGAGAAGGAAGCGCGCATGCTCGGCCGCTACGATCATATCGCACGCGAGCGTGATTTCGAAGCCTCCTCCCGCCGCGGCGCCGTTGACAGCGGCTATTACTGGCTTTGTCAGGCCCCAGAACTCCGCAATGCCACCGAACCCCCCAGGGCCGTTGCCGACCTGCGTGTCGTAATAGAGGTCAGCGGTTAGGCTTTCATCGGACTCCTTCAAGTCCCAACCGCCGCTGAAGATGCGGTCCCCGGCGCCTGTGAGGATTGCCACTCGTAGGTCTTCGTCTTCCTGAAACGCCGCGAACGCAGCATAAATTTCTCGGCTCGTACGGCGAGAGATGGCATTCGCCGGCGGGTTGTCGATCGTGACAACAAGTATCTGTCCGTGGCGCTGAGT
Source organism: Mesorhizobium sp. M8A.F.Ca.ET.207.01.1.1 (assembly GCF_004794715.1). NCBI lineage: Bacteria > Pseudomonadati > Pseudomonadota > Alphaproteobacteria > Hyphomicrobiales > Phyllobacteriaceae > Mesorhizobium > Mesorhizobium sp. M8A.F.Ca.ET.207.01.1.1. The sequence goes on from NZ_SRUS01000021.1 coordinate 13,963, forward strand.
GCTAACTAGTGCGGTCATAGCGGCAGCCTTCTGATCAGTGCTTCGTATGTAGATTCTTGATGGCGGCTCTAACCGGCAGCGCGTCTACCGCAATCACCTCAGCGTCAGTAATAATCACAGGATTCACATCGAACTCAGCAAGCTCGTCTTTCAGCGCATCAGCCATATTAGAGAATTTCGAGAATGCTCGGGCCAGTGCATGGACATCATACGGTTTCTCGCCACGACGGCCGTCGAATATTGGTCGAATCTTGAGGCGGTCGATCAGCTCTAGTGCGCGCTCCTCGCCAAAGGGCGCCAGCGCAATCTGCCGGTCGGCAAACAACTCGATCCATTTCCCTCCCGGAGAGACGGTTACCAGCGCGCCGAACTGAGGATCGACAACCATGCCAAAGCTCATCTCAACGCCGGAGGGGCTCATCCTCTGGACCATCACCTTTGGTCCCAGACGCTGCGCTAAATCCTTGTAGGCTTCAGTCACCCGAGTAACGCTGTCCAGATTCAGCGAAACGCCACCGACGTCGGACTTATGATAGATACCCGGCATCGCAGTCTTCAACACCACAGGAAAACCCGTCATGTCGACTGCGGTCAGCACTTCCTGCAGATTCTCGCACTCGTGGTTTGCCACCACCGGAATATCAAAAGCCTGCAATACCGACAGGCCAATCTTCTCACCATCGGAACCCGGCTGCGCGAGCAGGGCTTTAGCATTTTCAAGAGCTGATTGTGGGACCGAGAAGCCGACCTCCCTCGCGGCATTTTCTAGTCGCGCTTTAAAGGTGTCGACGGCCTTCACCGCCGTCATCGCGCAATCGACCCCGCTGATGAGAGGAACGTCGCAATCCAACAATCGCGTAGCTATCTTAGAGTTTGCAATCCCCGAAAAGCTGCTCATCATAAACATCGGTTTTCCGGTCAACCGCTGCGTCTCAGCCACGATCTCGGCATAGACGGTCCCAAATTGAAAGGCGTCCCCTGCCTCGGTTGCAATAGCGCCAAATGCGCTGTTGGGATCACGCATCATCAACTCTAAACAACGCGCAAAATGTGCTTTGGCGTCGGTACGGCTACCCCATGCATCCAGTGGGTTCTCCGCGATCATACCGTCGTCCAACTGGTCCTGCAGTTGGGCCAGCGTGGACTTACTAAGTTCAGCGAAAGTGGCGCCCTTGTCTTCTGCGATATCAACCATGAGTTCGCGCAGCCCGCCAGAATCCATCGCCACGCAGAGCCCACCTGAATTGGCGTCCTTGACGTGCGCGAGTAACTGGGCTGTCGCCGCCAACTCATCGAGTGTCTTGACCGAGATCACATTGTAACGGTCGAAGAGCGCTTCATAGGTCGACGCGTCGCCGACGACCGCTCCACTATGACTGATGGCCATAGCGGCGCTCTTTGCCGTCCGGCCGACCTTGAGCGCGACAATCGGTATGCGCTTGCTAGCGGCCTTTTCTAGCGCTTCCACGAAGCGTGCGGGGTCACGGACCGTCTCGATAAACAATGCAACTGCTTTGGTCGATGGCAACTCCAGCGCATAATCTAAGTAGTCCGCCAATGTGGTATTGAGTTCCTGGCCGGACGACACGGTTAAATTGTACCTAAGACGCGTTAGATCAGTGGCTAGCGCTTGAATGACAGACCCGGAATGGGCGATCAATGAAACATTTCCAGGCGCGGCCTTGGTAACAGGACAGGAGCTAAACGTTGCATGCGTGCTGTTGGTGAAGTTCTGAAACCCCATCCCGTTACCGCCGCAGATCGGCATTCTCGCTTCCGCGGCGATACGGGCCAGACGATCGCGTTGCTCCTGATTACCACAGTCCGCGAATATGACGGCAGCTCGCACGCCAAGCGTTACACATTCCGAGAGAACTTGCTCCAACAGTCTCTGATTGACCGCAACTACCGCCAGGTCTGGCGCCTCTGGCAGTTCAGATACCGCGCTGAAGCAGTCGACATTTCCGATCTTCTTATACTTGCTGTTTACGGCGTAGAGTCGCCCGCGGTACCCACGCTCAACCATGTGGTCAACTGCGCTTCTGCCTAGGCTTCCTTCAGTTGCCGAAGCGCCGATAATCACGGCGGAACGAGGTTCAAGCAATGGCTTTAGCCAGTGGTTGGAGGGCACTTCGGAATTCTCCTTGAGGGGCAATTTCTTATAGCCAACATAGCCATGCTGAGCCACACGCACATTGACATTTCATGCCACATTTTCGATAGTGCCCGCCAACAGGGGTCGTTGTCGACACCTAGGAGTACATCATGACGACCGCGGTTCTGAAGCTGCCCACTATTCCAATGCGCGTCTGCAAACCGGTCTTGGCCCATATGCGCGATCACGGCGTTGCGATCCCAGCACGTGATGCGCGTACTGGCTTTGACCTTTCGAAATTTCAAGTTGACGGTAAGCGTGTATTCCTTTGCGAGTGTATCGCTCTTATGGAGTTTGCTGCGCGAGAAATTTCCGAGCCGGCGTTTGGCCTTAACCTCGGCCGCACCTATAGTATTTATGACCTTGAGATCATCGGCTACATGATGCTGAACTCGAAGGATGTGGGAGACGCTCTACGGACATTTGTGCGGTATTTCAAACTTCGTGCCGACGGTTGTCGATTCGACCTCATTAGAGGACCCGACGGGACTGCGGAGTTGACTTATGCAGTGATCGCCCCCGGCGTCGCCGAATGCAGACAGGATGTTGAACTGGCGCTCGCCTGGGGCATGCAGATAATACGCACGCTATCAAGCCGTACCTGGCGCCCGATTCGCGTGCAGTTCAAGCATAGTCCCTTGGCCGCTATCGAGGATTACAGGGAGGTTTTTCAATCGCCAGTTCATTTCGAACAGGGCTCCAGTTCGATTGTTTTCGACAGCAGGGTGTTGGAACATCCTGTTGCCAACGCAGACCCGCGGTTGTTGGGCATTCTGCGGGACCAGGCTGAGAGCCTTATATCACGAGATGCCTACTCTGCTGATCTGGGTTCGCTGGTAGGCGCGCAGATTGACCAAGCTGTGCTACTGGGTAGGGCTCCCCGAATCGACTGGATTGCTAAGCAGCTGGGCATGACCACACGAACGCTTCAACGTCGCCTGGACGAACAGGGACTAATGCTGCGTGATTTAGTCGACGCCAAGCGGAAAGCCGTCTCGACCGATCTACTGGAGAAATCTGATTACGGTCTTGCCGACATCGCCATGATCTTGGGCTACTCGGAGGTCAGCGCATTTGTTCGAGCTTTCACACGCTGGACGGGTATGCCCCCAAAGGCATACCGAGTGCATTGGCGAGAACAGGCGGTCGCCAATGCCTGAGGTCGCACAGGTCGGCTCTCGTCGGCGTGATTAATTAACTCTTAGCGAACGCCTTTTGATGCGATGGCTCACAGCTAGCTAAGCTAGGAGGCCATGCAAACCACATCCAGTGACCGCTTAACGGTCCCTGTCTGGACGCATTGTGAGAAATGTCAGGATATCCTCACGAGCAATCATGCCGACGTTCGTACCGCCTCTCGAAACGAGAAGCGTTCCAGTTCCAGAGATACCCCTCCGTATGACCTCCGCCACTGGCGTTTGGGCGTCGATAGAACCGCCGTCACAGGCGACATTTAAGGAATCGACGGTCTCCGAGGTTGATTGCATGATGTCACCGGCAACCAACTTATCCAAGAGGGTGACATGGCTTACGAATTCTCGAACGTAAGGTGTCGCAGGTCTCAGTAGAATGTCCTGCGGCGTGCCGATCTGTTCCACCTTTCCTTTGTTCATGATCGCAATGCGATCACCTAATCGCGCGGCTTCCTCGATGTCGTGAGTTATGAATACGGTCGTTTTTGTCGCTTTTGCCGAGATCTCTATGAACTGATCCTGTAGCTGCCTTCTGATAATGGGATCCAACGCGCTGAACGGTTCGTCCATCAGCAGAATTTCCGGATCTGTTACCAAGGCGCGCGCTAGACCCACCCGCTGCTGCATCCCACCGGACAACTCGTCGGGATAAAAAGTCCCCCACTCTGGCAGTTGGACTCTTTCTAGCGCCTCTTGGGCCAGCTGACGTCGCTCAGTCTTCTTGACCCCCCGAATTTCTAGTCCCAGCGCCACGTTCTCCGTCACAGTTCGGTTTGGTAGTAGTGCAACATGCTGGAACACCATGCCTATCTTTCTCGAGCGCAACTGCAGCAAACGTGCCTCGCTCAAATCGTTAATTGACGCCCCATCGATAACGATTTCTCCGGCGGTAGGCTTGATCAGGCCATTGATATGGCGCAGCAGAGTGGACTTCCCACTTCCGGATAGGCCGATTATACAAAATATCTCACCTTGATTTATGTCGAAGCTAACGTCTTCGACGCCCACGACATATGGGGGTGCCGGGGCACCGGAAAGACGTGATCGTTTTATCTCCTCCAGCGCATCGCCTTCGCGCGCCGCGTAGATCTTCCAGACATTTTTGAACTCAATCTTCTTGACTGACAATTTCGAAATCCTGATCCAGGCGTGAAGATGAAGCGTTCGCAATATACCCTTCTACGGCTTAGCCGCTTTCAAGGCCTCGTTTACCCAACCGTCAAATGTGGCACGGTGCGCCTTGATCCAGTCTTGAGTGTGGCGCTCAATATCTTCGGGTGACTTTTCGCCCTCTTCGATCAAGCTGTTCTCAGCTTCAATGTCCGCCACTGGCACCGTGGCCAGTTCGAAAAACTTGTTGGCCGCGGGATTTTTTTCCAAAAACTTATTGTTCGCGAGCACTCGGATAGTATTAGGAGCAAACCCAGTGTTCGTTCCGTCTGGAGATTCCGTGTTCGCGTTCGGGTCATCAGGGCTTGCCGAGAAGGGCACGTTTAGCCAAACGACATCGGTTCCAGGCTTCAGGCGATTATTGAGCCAATTTGGCGACCACGTATAATACAAAATTGATTGACCATTCTTGTACCGTTCCAGCATATCAGCCACCAAGGCAAAGTACTCGCCCTGATCATGATGAATTGTATCCCGCAATTTATAGGTCGTCAGATGGTGTTCAATTATCCGCTCGCATCCCCAACCGGGGTTGCATCCCACGAGATTGGCCTTCCCGTCACCGTCACTATCGAAAAGTGCTGCAAGCTTCGGGTCAGAGAGCTGCCCGAAGTTCGATATGCTGTATTTGTCAGCTGTGCGTTTGTCGATAAGATAACCCTGTTTCACGTTGGGCGTGAAGTTTCCTATTCGCGTCATCACCTTCTTGCCACCAGCATTCTCGAAGAACGCGTCATGAAGGGGCTGCCAATGGTGCACCGTGTAATCGACATCGCCGTTAGCTACAGCGATGTGAATTGTGGGATAGTTCGCGATCTGAGGCTCCTCAACCGTATAGCCGAGTGCTTCTAGCCCATGCTGAACGATCAGGTGTTGGAACACCGAGGTGTAATCTTCGCCTTTAATCTGTCGAACTACTATCCCTTTTCCTGGGAGATCTCGAGCCAAGACGCCAGGTGCGAGCGCGACGGTGAACACCGCAACGGCGGTTGCCAATTTTTTCAAAACTGACGTGATCATTTCATCCTCCTTGAGATCTGCTTATTGTTGTTCATTTTCTTCCACGAAACAGGAAGCTCAGGATCGCCAGAGGCCGCGATCCTGGCCCTGTGGCGCCAACACGCTGTCTGGTAGTCTGCGCAAACGACTGTGATAGGCGGTCGATCGCAATCGCCAGCATCACAATTCCAAAACCCCCAACGGTTGCTTGGCCGAGATCTAAGCGGCCTATACCGCTCAACACGAGTTGCCCCAGCCCTGGAACAGAGATCATCGAAGAAACAACCACCATCGACAGGGCAAGCATGATTGTCTGATTGACGCCAGTCATTATGGCCGGCCGCGCCTGGGGCAACTGAACCTTAAACAGGACCTGCCAATCATTCGCTCCGAACGCACGAGCGGCTTCAACCAGATCGTGACTGACCTCACGAATGCCAAAGTTGGTCAGTCTGATCACCGGGGGCAGCGCATATATCATCGTAACGATCGCACCCGGGACCTTGCCAATGCCAAACAGCATCACAACTGGCACCAGATAAACGAATGAAGGGATCGTTTGCATGAGATCCAAAACAGGCCTCATGCCGGCTTGGACCTTTTCACTACGCGACATGAGGATTCCGAGAGGAATGCCGATGATAAGACATGCGAGAACGCAACTTACGACGAGTGATAGCGTCGTCATCGCCTCTATCCACGCGCCGATGAGGCCGATCACAATCAACGGCATAACCACCGCTACCGCCACGCCAGCCCCACCTGTCTGCCACGCGACTAACCCGACAACCACGAGCAAAACAGTTGGCGGACAGCTATGCAATGCTTGTTCCACGGCGTTGAGAAGAAGCTGAAACGGAACCTTGATAGACTGGAACATCTCACGATAGTGTGAGGTGACCCAGGCCATTCCGTTGTTCACCCATTCCCTGACCGGAATGTCGATTGAGGCAAATGGGTCAAGAAGGTCAATTCTTTCAGGCATCGCGACCACTCCCTGCTTCAAACAGTGCGCCCGCCCCCATACCGCCACCCACACACATTGTGACGACAAGGTATTTGCCAGCTCTTCGGGACAACTCAATAAGTCCGTGGCCAGTCAGACGGGCGCCCGTCATCCCGTATGGATGTCCAAGGGCAATCGCGCCACCATTCACGTTTAATCGTTCAGAGGGAATCTCCAATCGATGCTGACAGGGGAGTACCTGGGCAGCGAAGGCCTCGTTAAGCTCCCATAGGTCGATATCGCTGGTTGCAACTCCCGCCTTCCTAAGCAGTGGCGGCACTGCCAATGTCGGTCCTAATCCCATCTCGTCCGGCTCGCATCCCACGACCGAGTATCCCCGAAAAATGCCCAGAATAGGCAGCCCCGATCGCACCGCGTAATCTGCGTCAGCTAGAACGCATGCTGATGCGCCATCGGACATCTGGCAGGCGTTTCCGGCCGTAATCGTGTACTCACTTCCGAGGATCGGCTTAAGTCCGCTCAAGGTTTGCTCGGTTGTGCCAGGCCGGATGCCTTCATCTCTCTCGATGATTGCCGAACCTGCAGGGTCCAGTTCGTCATCTATGGTGATCGGCGCGATCTCGCTGCTGAATAGACCCCCTTCCCGCGCGGCCGAAGCTCGACGTTGGCTTTGCGCCGCATACGCGTCCTGATCTTCTCGTTTGATCCCGTATCGCTGAGCGACGACTTCAGCGGTCTGGAGCATGGGCATGTAGATTTCGGGCTTGTGGGTTTTGAGCCATGGCTCGGGAATCCAGCCTTTGCGTATCTGCTCGTTATCCACAATGCTAACTGAGTCCACCCCCCCTGCAATACCGACGTCAATCTCGCCACATGCGATGCGATGAGCAACCTGAGCGATTGCCTGCAGCCCGGAGGCACACTCTCGGTTTACAGTTGCAGCTGCAACCGACGTCGGCAGGCCTGCGCGAAGTGACGACAGGCGCGCAATATTTCGTCCTGCGGCGGCTTCAGGCAGTGCGCATCCAATGATCGCGTCTTCGACTCGACCGGGTTCAATTCCAGCACGCGCTACAGCGTGAAAAATAGCGTGCGCAGCCAGCGAAACGGGATGAACCGCGCGCAGCGCTCCTTTGTAAGCTCTGCCTACAGGAGTCCGAGCTGTTGAAACGATAGCTACAGTTCGCATCTTTCACCTGACATCCGCAAATCTCATGCCGCTCTTGGCAAGGAATGCCAGTAGAGGGGCAGGTTCCCATACCACCGGGCCGTGTTCTTCTCTAAGTTCGATGACCTGGTCGTAGACTCGTTTTGGGCCCAAATGATCGGCCCAGAACATCGGACCTCCCTTGCGACGTGGAAAGCCCAGCCCATTCATCCAAACTACATCGATATCGCCGGAACTCCTCGCAATGCCGTCACCGAGCAGCCAGGCGGCGTCGTTGACCACAGGCAGCAGGCATCTTTGCAGTATCTCGTCATCGGAGATGTTCCGTCTCTTGAACCTTAGTTCGGAGGAAGTCGACTCGATCAACGCGGCGACCTCGATGTCCGGATGCGCCTCGCGCTGTCCCGGCTCATATCGGTACCAACCCTTGTTTGTTTTCTGACCATAGCGGCCAGCTTCGTAGATCCGGTCCGCGACGTGCGGATAACGCATTCCGGCCGGGTATGACGCCGCCTGCCTTACATGATAGCTGATATCATTTCCGGCCATGTCGTTCATCACGAATGGCCCCATCGCGAACCCGAACTCTTGAAGCACTCTGTCGACCTGTTCCGGAAGGGCGCCCTCTTCCAACAAAAAGAGTGCTTCGCGTTGGTACCCGGCAAGTAGCTTGTTGGCTACGAAAGCGAACTGGTTGCCGACGACCACCCCGATCTTACCAATGTGCTTGGCGACAGCTCTCAACTGCTCGATAGTCCCTTCCGCTGTCTCCCTGCCTGGAATTATTTCAACCAGCTTCAGGAGATGAGCAGGACTGAAGAAATGCATCCCTGCAATCTTTTTTGACCGCCCTGTTGCAGCTGCAATCTCGTCAATATCGAGCGATGACGTGTTGGTGACCAAAACGGCGTGGTCTGGACATATACTGTCTAGCTTGGCGAAGATCGTTTTCTTTAGTTCAAGGTCTTCGGACACCGCTTCGACAACCAGATCGGCCTCTTCTAGCGCCTTCATATCGCCAATTGCTATGATATTGTTGCGTGCCGTGTCGCCCTGCTCCTGGGATATGCGACCACGCCTAACCATGGATTTCAACGACGCACCAACGGCCTCAAGGCCCCCAGCTAGCCGATCTCCAGCTTGATCGTGAACCAACACCTTCACGCCGCCTGTCGCAAAGCTGATTGCAATTCCGCGACCCATGAAGCCGAAGCCAACCACTGCAACGCATCTCGGAAGACTTAAGGTCTCGGCACCAGACCGGAAATGAGGCAGATCAGTTGCAAGCTCGACCCTGCTTGCATGTAATAGTGCTATTGTCTCGGCTTCCGCGAGCAGCTTTTCGTTGTGTCCGTTTTCAATGGCGATGTTTTCTTCAAGGGAAGCTGACTGGGCTCCTAGAACGCATTCCATAGCCAGTTTCCCAGCCGGTGCCTTCAAGGAAGCTGGAAACGATTGCTTGAAATCCTCAATGATTTCCTGCCGGCTTTTCTCAGTTGGGCTTTTTGAACGCCTCGGACTGCGATCCGTCCCGACCCGAATTGCCTCATCCACCAACGCTTCACGGCTGCTGACCAGTTCATCAACCACTCCGAGCGCGTGCGCGGCATTTCCGGTAATGTTCTTCCCCCCGACGATCATTTCAAGGGCGCATTGCAATCCTGCCAATTCACTCAGATGAAGAGCGGCGGCACCTAAAGGAACAAGCCCCCATGTCGCCTCGGGAAACGCAAGCTGTACGCTCGGTGTGGCAACGCGCGCGTGGCAGGCGAGCGCTATGGACAGAGCCTCCCCAATGGCGCGCCCCTCAAGAGCCGCGACAACGGGGACCGCGGACGTCTTGATCGTGGTAATCAGTTCCTGCAAGCCGCCAAAATCTACCTTCTCTGAGGATCTTGAAATGTCGGTTCCAGAAGAGAATTCCGGTCCTGCGCCCCTCAGAATGATCGCATCGATGTCTTTGCGCGTCGCAAACTGGTCGATCAAAACTTTCAATCGAGCACGAGCAATGGCAGTGATCGCATTCAGCGGAGGATTGTCTAGATAGATGACCGCAACCCGACCAAACAGTTTGTAGTGAGGGGCACCCAACATCAAGCATTCTCCAGCAAAGCGATCTAAAAAACGACGGCGCTCGCAAACCAGTTTACACGAGCTCCATCGGCTCAGCTTAGACCGCGCGATTAGGATCGCGTTGACACGTTCAGCCACTTTTTTGACATCCGCCGCCATCGATGATTTGCGGTTTGCCCGCGAATGCGAGGAGAGGCGGGTGCGAAGGCGGGCGATTTGGCCCGCAATCCAGGGGATAACCGAGGCGACGCAGTCCTCCAGCGCCTTCACCCAACTCGAAGTCGGCAAGGCAACGCGAAGAACGGACGAATGGCTCGTTCCGGTCGCGACGAGCTCCCAGGCAGATCGCCCGCTCGATGCCATTGAGAAGGAAAGCGGACGAGTTGCGCCACCCATGCCTCGGGCGCGGTTACGGCTGATCGCCTCAGGCCAACGCTGCCACGGGTCTCACCAGTCCGGCAAGTCTAATGACGGCAGTGCTTGGAAAGCCCATGGTGGGACGAGCTATAGCACGACGTCCCTAGCTTAGCTGTGGTTGGCAGTCTGGTGGACGAAAAAGCTCCTGGAGTAGCTCGCACAATCCACTTGTCCCGTCGGCGAGCCTGAACACAGCATCTTCGATACGTGTCATTCTGCCGGTCTCAAGCGAAGTGCTAGCCAGGGCGCGATACTTCGAACGTAACTCATCGGTCCGGAGCGGACATTCCGGGTCGCCGCGTGGTGTCGCTGGACCTGAAGCTAGCCGGCGTCCGTCCGTCGTGCTGATGACGACCTCAGCCCATCGCTCCGCCGGAAACACGTTGCTGTAGGGTCCGTGTTCTACCAGTACAATGCGCTTTTGCAGGGCGGCGGTGAGCGGGTCGCTCAAACCACGTCCGGTGATTTCTTCGGTGCCCACCTGCCCGTGGGCCAGCGCTGCGGCGACGGGGAAGGCTGTGGAATACTGTGCGGCATCGGTCTCGGTCGGCACCCGCGAGCCGAGGGCGACGGCCGCGGCAAATGTTCGGATCTCAACCCGCTCGATCTGTTGTGGCGTAAGCGCGTGCCGGCGCTTCAGATCGAGCGCGGCATCGATCGCCGGATGCGCCCAACGGCAGACGGGATATGGCTTGAAATACTGCTCCTCGATGCGCCAGCGCACGCCCAGATCATCCCAAAGCGCTGCCGCCTCCTCGCTCTCGATGATGGTCGCCGGGGCGCCAGAAAATCCCTGCCGCGCAAGGTACGCGGCAGAGACACCAACCATTGCGCCCCAGCCGGAACCGTCCTTCACCATGGTCGGATGAGCCACCATGCGCATCATGGGACTGCGCGGACCGTAGTACTCAGCAATCCCAAGTGCATGCCGAAGCTTCTCATGGCCCAGATGCATCAGGCGCGCTCCCAGGGCGGCGCAGGCTATGGAGTTCCAGGATCCCGATGAATGGAAATCGCAGGTGCTCGCATGCTGTACAATCCCCGCGCGGGTGCCGATCTCGTAGCCTTGCACCAACAGCGTGAGAAACTCGCGGCCGGTGGGCGTCACGACCAGGTCCTGAATCAGCGCGAGAAGCGCCGGAAGCACGGCGCACCCGACATGCCCTTTCACCAGACGATGACCATCATGTGCGTCAATGGCATCGATTGTGATGCCGCCAGCCAGCGATGCACCGACCGCGCTGCAACGACGCCCGTCGAATAAGAGACTTGCACCTGAGGTTCCAGCACCGGCGGCGAGAAACGCGGCCGAGAAGTCACGAGCAATTTGGGATGCAGGAGTAAGCACGCCGGCGGCAGCCGTACCAAGCAAGTCGATAAGACAGCGCTCGGCCTGCGCGACGACAGGTTTCGGTAGGTCTTCGAACCGAAGTTCGGACAGAAACGCTGTCAAGCGTTCAAGCGCCGCGGTCATCGCCCCCTCCACGTGAGTTTGCACTCGCAGTGATTGTGATGCGGCGACGGTAGCAGGGCTGTCTCTTGGATTTTTGGGCCAGAAAACGTTCGCACTTTTTCTCCGGGCGAGGGCTGCGGTCTGCTCCTCATAGAGCGGATCATGGATTTTCGGGCGGACCATTGGCTGCCTGCGATGTGCCTGCTCGCCGTCCAGCTGATCCGTTTCAGGCTGCTCTGGCCGTCCGGGAAGGTTCCCACGGCCCGAGCGCGGCTTGTTGGTCCAAATCTCGAGCCAACACTGCTGTCGGAGAAGCTGTAGTAGCTAAGCGTCTCCACGCGCGTCTCGGCCGTCCTGTTGCCTAGCACTCCGAGCATCACGGCGCGAAAGTCGACAGAAAGAAGGTTCAGGCACGAGCCGTCGAGCGTGATTAGCTCGAGCCCCGCTTGCATCGCCATCCGGCAATTCCCCTTCATGACTCCTCTAATCCCTCGGCACGAAAGGCTTGACCCGCATGTGCTCCCCTTCTCTACCGCGCAACAAATCAACCAAAGCTTGGGGGACAGGTGCCGGCCGATAATTGGTACGGTCGAAACTCACCCAAACGATCTCGCCCGAGCTGTGCATCGTCTCACCGTCCCTAGGGTAGATCTCGAGGGCGAAGGTAAGACTCGTCCGTCCGATGCAGGATGCGCGGGCGAAAATCTCCACTTCGTCATCAAAATGGAGGGGGACCTTTAGCTCAACACTGATCTTGACGGTATGGAAATCGATATGATCTTCACGATCCACGAGACGGAATCTCAGCGCCCGCATGTACTCCCACAATGCGAGACTGAAATAGTTGACGTAGTTTGCGTTGAAGACGACCCGCTGTGCATCAACCTCCGCCCAGCGGACGCGAAGCGGCATTGAGAACGTGAAATCCGTCTTAGCCATTTCAGACCGCTGCATGACTGATGATCGGCTCGGCGGGGCACTCATTGAACATACACTTGCTTAACATGCGATGCTGTCGCGTCGCTGGAGCTGGGCTCAAGTGCCCGGGCGGTGCTCGCGCGCAATGGCAATTCACGCGCGCTCATCGAGCATAGTTAAATCGTGCTACTGGAATCGAATTGACACTTTCGGTCATATCGTTGACTTTTGCCGCCATTTCGCGCTGGCATGTGCTGAAATTAGCGCGCGATCTCTGCTTTAACGATAGTCGGCAGTCCGAGCCACCGCGAAACTCTTCATCGAACACCTTGCCGTCGCACCCCGTCAATTGCCCCTCGCCATGCGTGACGACTCGCTTCACGGTGCAGTTCTCCAAGAACGCATGGCGATGGTGCGCCTGGGTGGTTTTGCCGTCTCAACGTTCGGACAAGAGTCATGCCGTTGACCGTTCGGCTGCTTTATGGACTGGAGGATCACCATGCCTGGCAAGTTTCTAGACCGCGGCAACACTGCTGGATCCACCCGGTGTTATGAGTTCCGTCCTCTCTAGGCCTCGTTGTTCGGGAATCCGACCGCAAATGCGGATGGTCTGGAGCAGACCAAAGCCGTTATCCGGGGCTTGAATCGGTCTCTGCTATTCCACAGCGGAGTGGCAGCGGCGATGGTCACCGATTTGCAGCCGCGTAGCCGCGTCTTACTGAGGAGGGTTGCTCCCCGGTCGAGTGGGCTTGCATGCGCAGCGCGTGATCGCATGGAGGCTTAGCGATCGCTAGCTTAAATCTGCTCCCGAAGACTTCCCTTAGCTCGTTCACTCCGCGGACGTGTTCGGAGGACATTGCGCGCGAGATGGAGGCAGCGGGCTCCGGGAGGTCAGTCACTTCCAAGTTTGAAGGATGCACCAAGCTTGCTGCAAACTCGAAGCTGATGTCGCGTCCAGTTCCTGTGGATTCGGGGCAAGCAAGGCTTTTGACGGCAATCGCGATGAGGAGTTTGTTCGTTGGCCCCTGGAGGGCTTCCTTCACGTCGCATAGCACCCGCCAGTCGAACGTGCCTGTCGTCGCAGAAAAAAGAATGGCCAGCAGATCTTTTGGCTGGATGAATGATCCTAGCGAGGTTTCAGCTATGCCCTTAGCAGACGTTGAAGGCCCTCTCGTACGGGTGGCGTCTTGTTAGGCCGTCGAACCCATCGTTCTGATAAATCCGCCTCTAGTCCTTTCGTGAGCAAAATTCCTGCATGGCGCACCGGAAGGCCCTAGAGACTAGCTCTCGATTATCGGCAGGTCGATGTAACAACCCGCCGCGCCACGATGAAATTTGAGCAACGGCGGCGCGCCGTCGGCGGGCACATCGGCAAACGTAGTCTTGTCGCTGCCAGCAAGACACACCCGCAGACGGTATCCCGCCGGGAGGCGGGCGGAGATCGGATGCAACGTGAAGGTCAGGATGGCGGGCTCGCCCGGAATGAGCGGTTCGGCGTCGCGCTTCAAATAGCTATGCTGGGGTCCAAGCGCGCTGAACGGTGAGTCGGTCCACACCTTCCGGTGCAGGGCGCGCAGTTGGCCCTCGGTGAGATAACAGGATACGCCATCCGGCTTAACGGCTTCGAGATATACGAAAAAGGCGCCGTCCTCGCGGGTGGAGGTGATGTTCAGGTGCACGACAGGATGTCCGGTGATCGTGAGTTCGCTGATCAACGGATCGCTGGTATAGCCGAGGCGCACTCCGTCAAGCTGTCGCCGATCTCCGTAATCGACTTTCAGCGCGCCGCCAGTACTGGTGGCCCACCGGTTTGAGGGAACCTCTGCCAGCGCAGGATCGACCTGGAACGAGTCGAACCCCGGCCCGCCGGGCGACGAACTCAGCCGCGAATCACTTGCCATGTACCACCGTTGGCGGGTAGCCGGGAGCGGCCAAAAGCGGGTCGATTTCCAGCCCTCTCCAAGAGTGTAATAATGGAGGATCTTCCCTTGCTCGCGGGCGGCATGACCGTTGAAGCACAAGTCCGCGAAGCGGACGTCGTTTGCGTCCTGGGTCGGCGGCGTTGGCGGGATCGCGTCGCCATCGGCACGGAGGGGATCCCAAGGGTAATCACCGCCGTGGTTCCACGGACCGATGATCACGTTCATCGGATTTGACTGCCCCACGAAACGGCGAACGGCTCCCTGCGCGGTACCGGCGTCAAACCAACTCGCCCAGTTTTGGATTGGCGCGCCTGAGCGAGAGACGCGGTCCGCTGCTTCCATGACGCTCCAGTCGAGCATCGACGCTCCGCCCCAAGCCGCGAGGCGATCGTCCTTGAACGTCACCTGCTCGAGACCCTCCCAGACCGGTGGCACGGACTCATGATCGCGCAGGGCCGCGGCAAGGTCCGCCTCCCCGCCCGGCCCGACGGAACGAACTCCTGGCGACGGTCGGCGCTCGCCATCCCCGCTGACGACCATATTTAGGTCCTGGTTCTTGCTGCGGCTGCCCCAGAGCCGCGCGCCGGAGACGGCGGGAATTCCACTTGGAAGCCAGACATATTCATAGGGGTCGTAGGAAGCAAACCGCGGTATGATGCCCTTCAGCGCCGGATGGTTTCGCTCTGCCATCCATTCCGCAGTGTTGGCGGTATAAGATGAGCCATAGCCGACGACACGACCCGTTGACCAGGGCTGTGCAACGATCCAGTCGAGCACCTCCGTGAAATCCAGTGTCTCCTCGCGCCAGCAGGGATATGGCCACACGCCGAAGGAAGCACCGGTCCCGCGAACATCACCAACGACCACGGCATAGCCATGCGGCACAAACCGGCCGGCATCGCGGTGGGGCGGGTCTCCCTTGATGCCGCGCCAGTAGCGCGTCATCACCAAAATGGTGTCGCGCCTTGTGCTGGCGTCGTCGCCCAGGGGACGGACGATGTCCAACGCAAGCCTTACGCCGTCGCGCATGGTCACGTACACAGATTCCAGCGGACCGAGCTTGTATTGCCCCGCGGCCGTGCCATTGAGATCTAGGCGAAAGTGCGTCTGCTCACGATCGGAGCCCGTTTCCGAGCGGCTATCGAGCTGGGTTGCGCCACATTCCTTCGATACACTCATCAGTTTGCTCCGGTCGAGCGCGAATGGCACAACGCCCACATTGATTTTGCCCGTAAATATTCTGGCTCCGACCGGTCAAATGTCAGTTGCCAAATGGCAGGATTGTTTTGTCAGTCTTAGACCTACAGGCCGCCTTCTGGTGCTCACGTCCTAACGGCTCCTGGTGGCCGTGGCGTCATACCGGAATCCGGGAAGACCTTCTACACGCACCCAGGGTCCAGTTAGCTGTTATCGGCCTCCATTGTCGTTCGTAATGGGCTGATTGGCTTTCGCTCAGCTTTCGATGATCGGCAGGTCGATGTAACAACCCGCCGCGCCCCGATGAAATTTGAGCAACGGGGGCGCGCCATCGGCGGGCATATTGGCAAAATTCGGCTTGTCGCTGCAAGCAAGGCACACCCTGAGGCGGTAACCTGAGGGAAGACGGGCGGAGATCGGGAACAGGGTAAAGATCAAAATGGCGGGCTCGCCAGGAATGAGCGGTTCGGCGTCGCGTTTCAAATAGCTATGCTGAGGTCCAAGCGCGCTGAGCGGTGAGTCGGTCCACACCTTCCGGTGCAGCGCTCGCAGCTGACCTTCCGTGAGGAGATAGGACTCCCCGTCCGGCTTTACGGCTTCGAGATAGACGAAAACGGCGCTGTCCTCGCAGGTCGAGGTGACGTTCAGGTAGACTACGGGATGTCCGGTGATCTCGAGGTCGCGCGTCAACGGCTCGCTCGTATAGGCGAGGCGCCCATCGAGGAACGTTCGGCGATTTCCAAACCCCAGGCGGTCGGTATCCCACCGCATCGACGTGTCGTCCTCCTGCGCCGCAGGGTTGACCTGAAGCGAGTCTAAGCCGGCACGATCAGGCGATGCTGTAAGTCGGAAGCCAGTTGAAATGTACCAACGTTGGCGGGTGGCCGGGACTGGCCAAACCGCGGTCGATTTCCAACCCTCTCCTAGCGTGTAGTAGTGGAGGACTTTCCCTTGCTCCCGGGCAGCCCGGCCAGAAAAGCACAAGTTCGCAAAGCGGAGGTTATTCGCGTGTTGCATCGAGGGCGTGGGCAGGATCGGCGCGCCATCTGCCTGGAGCGGATCGTAGGTGCCGCTGCCGTCGTGGTTCCACGGGCCTATGATTACGTTCATCGGATTTGACTGGAGCAGGAAGCGGCAAACGGCTCCGTGCGCCATCCCGAGGTCGAACCAACTCGCCCAGTTTTGGTATGGGGTGCCCGAGCGAGAGACCCGGTCCGCCGCTTCCCTGTTGCTCCAATCGAGCATGGACGCTCCGCCCCAAATCGCGAGGCGATCATCCTTGAACGTCACTTGCCGAAGACCCTCAGATAAGGATCGTCCCGGCTGGTGATCTCGTAGGGCCGCGGCAAGGTCGGCCTCGCCGCTAGGCCCGACGGGACGAACGCCCGGCGAGGGCAAATTGAGGTCCAGGTTTCTGACCATGTCAGCCCATGCCGTTCCGTAGGCGGTGGACACTCCACCGGGAAAGTAAACCTCTTCGTAGGGGTCGTAGGAGGCAGCCATCGGTATGATGCCCTTCAGCGCCGGATGGTTGCGCTCCGCCATCCATTCCGCGGTGTTGGCGGTATAGGACAAGCCATAGCCGACGACACGGCCCGTGGACCAAGGCTGTGCAACGATCCAGTCGAGCACGTCCGAGAAGTCCAGGGTCTCGTCGCGCGAGCGGGAATACAGCGAAACCCCGAAAGATGCACCGGTGCCGCGAACGTCTCCGACGACCACGGCATAACCATGCGGCACAAAGAGGCTCGAAAAGTTCTTGTGCAGCACGAGCTGGTCGCCATCACCGGCAGAGAGGTCTGCCTTCTGGCCACGCCAGTAGCGTGTCATCACCAGAATTGTGTCGCGCTTGGTGTTGCGGTCGTCGCCCAGTGGACGGAAGATATCCAAAGCAAGCCTCACGCCGTCGCGCGGAATGGTCACATAGACCGATTCCAGCGGGCCGGGCTTTGCTCGCCCCGCAGCAGTCCTATGGAGATCAAGGTGGAAAATTGAGTCTTGCGTCTGCTCAAGAGCGAAGCCCGTTGCCGAGCACCTCTCGAGCTGAGTTTCACGAGGTTCGTTCGATCCTCTCACGAGTTATTTCCTCCGGTCAAGCAAGAGAGCTCAGGCGCAATGCCTTCATTGGGTCCACCCGATCCCGTCCCAAGTCTGGCTGTGACTGCCAGGTCAACTCCAGGGGAATGGCGAGTGCGAGGTCGGATGCAGCTTGCCTTCGGCGAAGCGCGAGAAGCGGAACGGCCGCAGCAGGTCGCTCTCGTTACCGCAGATGTCGTCGGCCACCAGCTTGCCGACGCCGATCATCTTGTAGCCGTGGTTGCTGTCGGCGATCACGTATACGTTCTCGCAGAAGCGGTCGAACACCGGAAACGAATCCGCTGTAAAGCTGCCGATGCCGCCGGACGGCTCCTTCTTGTATTTCGGCATGGTGCCTTCGAAGCGCTTCTGGCAGAAGGCCAGCGCCGATACCCACATGTGGGCAAAGTCGTCGCCGACAATGAAGTCCGGGCTCTCCGGGCCGTAGGGATCAATCTTCACCTGCTCTGGCGCAGTCGGCACCTTGAACGGCATGGCGCCGCCCTGCACGCCCCCGAAGTGGAAATCAGGCTTGTAGTAGATGCCCCACAGCTTGTCCGTGATCACCGTGCCGTCGACATCGGAATGGAGCGGCGCATCGGTGTCCACATGGATCACTGGCGGCATCTTGCCGTCATTGGTGCGCTGCAGCTCCGGGTTCACGCCGAGCGTGCCTTCCTGCAGCGACCAGAAGGTCCACATTGGCACGTCCTGGTGCATCTTGCCGTCCCGGCCCTTGATCGAGATCGCCTTGGGCAGTTCGAGCATGTCCCAGATCTGCTTGACCCACGGGCCGGCGCCGATGATGACCTGGTCGCAGCCAATCTTGCCCTTGTCGGTGACGACGGCCTTGACCGCGCCATTGGCGTCCTTCTCGAAACCGAGGACCTTCACGCCGGTCGCGATCCGCACGTCCTCGTTCTCCGCTTTCTTGGCGAGGCCGTAGATCGAGCGCGTGTTGTTGGCATAGCCCCCCTTCTCCTCGTGCAGCACCGACGTGATGCCTTTGGCCTGCCAGTCGGAGAAGATGCCCTGCATGTACTTCATGCAGTCCTTCTCGCCTTCGATGAAGACCGACGGATAGCCAATCTCCTTCTGCTGCTGGTAAATGCTGGCAACGTCCGCGTGCATCACCTCGGGGCTGATCTGCATATAGCCGACCGGGTGGTAGGAGAAGGCCTCCGGGTCGCCTTCCCAGACCGAGACGCTGTGCGCCATCAGGCGGCGCATGGCGGGCTGGAAGTAGTTGTTGCGCACCACACCGCAGGCAATACCGGAGGCGCCCGCCGCGATGGCGGTCTTGTCGACGACCAGGATGTCCTTGCCGCTGCCCTTGCCGCTCTTGCGCAAATTCTCGCCCAGATGCCAAGCGGCCGACAGGCCGTGGATGCCGGCGCCTACGATGACGTATTTGACGTGACTCGGAAGTCCCATAAGAGCAATGTCCTGTTGAATTTCGAGGCTGAACATAGTTGGGGATCCGCGACAACCATTTGACATATGGCGCCACATTACCGATAGTATCCGCCATATCGTCGATGTTGGAAGCGCACCTATCGGATCGTGGCAGGCTAGTGCTGCTGGTTGAGCTGGTTAGCACCGATCCAAATCGCGTCAGCGCCGCGATCCCGCTGCTGATGCGGTGCGATAATGTCTCCAGGAATTCGTCTGTCGCCCTCTTTGAATGCAATCTGATGTGCGCCGCGATTTCCGCGCTTACAGGGATTCGTACAAGGAATCGATTGTTTCGGTCCGGTACGGCATCGAGAACGGCTTTTCGAAGCGCCATGCGCGATAGTCATTCCCATCCGCCTTAGCCAATTCCTCCGCCCCAAAGATCATCCCGCCCCTCAGCCAATTAGCCATGTCAAGCATGGCAGTCTTGTGAATTGTCCCGGTCGCGCTCCCGCACGCATCTTTCACCAGCGTGATCCGAAAATCGCGCCAAAGAGCATCCCATACCGTCGTCTCCAGGCAGGCCTCCGTCCAAACCCCGAAGATGATCAGGTGCTCGATATCCATGCGGTTCAGAACAAGATCGAGCTTCGTGCCGTAAAAGGCGGTGAAGCGCTGCTTGTCGATGACGGTGTCCCCGTCCTGCGGGGCGACCTCGGGACAGATCTCGCCGCGCGTTGAACCGGCGACGCTGTGCGGCGGCCGGCCGCGGTCATCCAGTGACTCATATCGCGGCGCGTCGATACCCCTCGGGTCGAGCCAATGGCGCGTGTAAATGATCGGAAAACCAGTTCGTCGACAAGAGTCCAACACCTTGTGAGCCTTGCTCAGAACGTCTGGATAATTCTCCACCGCGCAAGCGCCCTCAGGGAGGTTCTCGCCTTGCAGATCAACGGCTAGTACTACGGTTCGCTCCAGCCGGAACCAATCAGTCATTTCAGCTCCTCTCACACAATGGGTAAACTGAGTTGCAAGCTCGGCCAATTACTTGCATGTGTTCGGGCACGGCAAGCAGCCAAAGGTCTATACTAGCGATATTTTGTTCACGCGAAGGCCCCTACGGCCCAATCCATAGCCAGTTTCACAACCGGTCTCTTCAAGGAACCTGGAGACCTTGCTTGAAATCTCCGATCGTATCGTGTCGTCTCTTCTCAGTTGGGCTCTTTTGGGCGCCTCGAGCTTCAATCCCTACCGGCAAATGACGGCGCTCACGAAGCCAAATTCACGCGAGCTCCATCGGCTAAGGTTAGATGCGCAATTGGGACCGCCTTGACGCGCTCTGCCACAGTTTTGACATCTGCCGCCATCGAACGCTTAGTTTGGCGACTCCGCCGACATCGGCGGTTCTGGCAGCACGGCACCCGCTTCGGCCCGAACCGAAATCCCGCGCGGGGTCGATGCGACGTTGCCGGCGTGAGTGAAGGAGACATCGCTAACGCCGCCATCAGAACCAATGCCTCCGGGCACGGCCGAGCACGATGGCGAAGGCCAGCACCACCGCCGAGAGCAGCAGCATGAAAAGAACAAGGTAGAGCGGCCACAACGTTGTCGCCGCCCCTCGTCATAGTTGCGGGGCCGTTTCTCCCGATGGCGAGCTCAAAGTAGCCTCGGACATTGGCAGGTATTGTCATCCATGATCGACCTTATGCAGCTAGCGCAGTTGATTAACGTGATGCTTGTCGACGGTTGGAGGTCGCAGGCAGGAGCTGAGCATAGATACATTTAGCTGCGTGCATTCTGGTTGCGCTAAAGCAGAAAACAATCTGAAGGTGGGTTACCTCCAAAACAGCCCCCGTTTGACCCAAGCCCGCGCCCCCCGATCCAAGGTCGTTCAGATCTGGCCGCATCAGTTCGGGCACGGCGGACGCTCCGAACTCTTTTTCTGGGATTTATCCCATTGCCCAAGCTGAGCGGCTCGCTCCTCTTGCATATCGCATGCCGCCATTGGCACGGAAATGCCAATCGAGGAGGACAAGTCCGCATAGCACCGAACCATGCTTCTCGAAACTCGCCTAACCGCTCGGTCTCCAAATGGCGGCGTTCGTGACGCCGATTCACGCGAGATCACCGGGTGATGATTAGATCGCGCAAATTAGAAACGCATGGACATTTGCGGCCATTCTTTTGACATCTGCCGCCATATTCCCACTTGACGATGATGAACCCCACATGCGGGTTCATCGCCGGCATCGCCGCGCGCATGGAAGGCGCCCCTTTTCATCACAGGCTTCCAATTCGAAATTAGCGCTTTCGCCAGCCCGGGTGGGGATCAACTCGACCGGCCAGCTGGCTCGGCTCATACCGGGAACCTGCCTTGACGTGGAGGGCAGCACCGACACCCGCCAGCGCGTGGGGCGGCGGGCTGCCCGAAATCGGTCACGTCGGTCTCGCCGCCAGCCGTAGCGCGAGACCGATGGTTCCGGTCCCCTCCGCGGCGAGCATGAGGCGTCGCGAGGCCTTCATTGAGACCTGGGCGACATCCCCGACAGCGGCCTCTTAAGCCGCCATGCCGCGGCCCTCCTCCATGCAGGCAAGGACACTGGCCTAGCCGCCGGCCTCCAGGTAACCCGATCGGGCGGCAGGCCCGCATGGGCGACGGCGGGCGCAAAATATCGGCTGGGTGATGCACCAGAGCACGAGGCTCGTCGTGCTGTACCTGCCGAGCTGGTCCACCGACCGTCTGCAGCGGATGACCGGCGTAGCGGCGCCGCGCGCTGGCGCGCCATTCGTGGTCGACGGCCGTGACGGGAGCAGACGGATCGTGACGGCCACCGATGCCGCAGGCGCTGCCCTCGGGTGCGCGTCAGTATGCCCGCTGCAAACTGGACCACGTTAGCGCCTGCGGCTCTCAGCTGTGGCAAAAAGGTTTCAACACGCTGGGTGATTGCAGCGGTTAGCTTGCCCCATATCGTTGAGGTGATCGAGAAGGGTAGCACGACGGTTTTTCACTGCAGCCTTTCTGGCCCAGTCAATGGACCGGGGCTGAGTGGGTCTTCAGCACGAGCTGGCGCATCACGACTGCTCCGCGGGACCACCTTGCAGTGCTTGATCGCTGGCGAGACTTCTTCATAACACAGGGATAGGCGCAGCATTGTCTCACGATCCGAAATCGGAATATGTCCATGCCGCGGCAGCTGACGACACCCCAGTTCGATCTGTTCTCGATCAGCCCGCCACGAAGACGACTGCGGTGACGCGTGGCACGCGACTCCCGGAAGACCGTGCCCGGCGGCTCCGCGCCCATCAGGTTCTGCACAATCGCGAGAGCAGTATGCTTCAACATGCAATGCACGACCGCCTGATGGCGCTCGGCTGGTCCCCTATGGAGACGATCGATGACTCGGTCACTCTGCCGCTGGCGGCATCGCACGCGCCGGTTTGACCCGACGGTCGCCGAGCTCTGCCTTGGCCGGGTGAGTGCGGTTTGCGGCACAGGAAGAGATCTCGCGCTTTGCCCGCAACAGCCGCGACCGGCAGCAACTCATCTAGTGTGCCACGTCGACACCGTGCTAATCGATCAGGAGACAATCTATGCGCCACGCCAGGGCAATGACCGATTGCTGCCGGGATTGAAAGGGGAACCTCAAACGAGTATGAGCTCGACCTTCTGCTCCTGCGCTCACTCTCGTCTCTACGATGAGGCTCCTCGCGCTCGCGGTTGCAGCCCCGTCTTCTTCGCGAAGGTCGGTGACCAGTTTCCTGATCGCCGCGTGCAGGAGGCCATCACTTGGTGTTTGAAAGGTCGCGGTACTTGGCAGCGCCCGGCAGTCGCTGATGTGCTTCCTCGAGCAAGGACTGGACTTGCTCGCCAAGCGCAACAACTGCGACGTCGTCTGGAGAGGCCGAACTATGCGACCATGCACTGAATGAACTAGAACGCGATCTCCGGCGGCTCCTACAATAAGTTCGGCGTCGCGGTAGGATTCATGGTCGAGAAAACACAACAGGGGCAGAAGATTGCTGAAGCCGGAAAAGAGCATCCCGAGAAGCTCGCGAGTGGTGAGCCATGCGCTTGGGCGATTGCTGAGGAGAGTCGGCGATGAATGATCAGTTGCTTTACCTGAGCGGGGCTGAAATCGCGGCCCTTAGGCCCAATCCAGCCGATCTACGCCTGAGCCTCGCGCGAGCGTTTCGTTTGCACGCGCAACACCGAGTTCAAGTGCGTCCGAAACAGACCCTTGCAATCGCTCCTGGACATTTCTTTCAAGCGATGTGCGCAGCCTCGCCCGAGCCTCCTTATGCTGCAGCCAAATGGGTCGGCATCGCAGAAAATTCCGGACGAGGGCTGTCGAACGTAAACGGTCTTGTTATCCTCAGTGATTTTAATACTGGACGACCTCTGGCTATCATGGATGGCAACAGCCTCACAGTTTTACGAACCGCCGCCATGTCGGCACTTGCTGCGGAATATCTTGCTCGCCCGGACAGTACCTCCATTGGATTTGTAGGCTGCGGTCAACAGGCGCTTGGGCACCTTGAAGCAATGTACGATCTTTTCCCAGGGTTGGCCGAAGCAGTTTGCTTCGACCGGAACGCAACCTCTGCGCGCCGGTTGGCAGTCATCGCACGAGAGAAGGGTCTGCAAAGCCGCGAAACTACGGCGGCCGATGACGCGCTCGCCTGTGACATCGTCATAACGACAGTGCCCGGGACCACTACGCTCACTCCCTTCCTCGATGCGAGCCTACTGCGTCCAGGCAGCTTCGTCAGCGCGGTCGACCTCGGTCGGTCGTGGCGCGTGGAAACTTTCAACGTATTCGATCTTCGCGTCGTGGACGATCGCGCGCAGGCGGAGGATCCAGAAAACCGATCCAAGCTCGCCTATCCCGGCCCCTTTGATTCGGATTTGGCAATGCTGGCGAGTGGAGTTGAGCGCGGTCGCTCTTCGGATCCAAGCCAGCGCACACTCTTTCTATTTCCGGGCTTTGCCCTTGCCGACCTTGCAGTCGCCAGCGCGGTGTTCGAGACAGCTCTGCGCACCGGTGGAGGCGTCGGGCTGCAGCGTTAGGAATCTCGAGGCGCCGACGAAGAGAGTTTCAGGGTGCCGATGGATTTGGGCATTCGCCCAAAGCCGGTCATAACACGCAACTCGGCTGGCTTTCGGGCGCTCCAGCACCGGTGCGCCAGTTGCGGCGCCTGCTCGGCAAAAAGAAGCGGCGGCGGCGGTCGCTTTGGGAGCGTTCCCAATGGAGGCGGTATGCGAGACAAGCGTCGCCGCGCTCCAATACTGCTGGGCGTTCAGGGCCATGGACACGGCCGAATTGGCCGCCCAATGGCGAACTGGTCTCCCGGATCGATGGGATCATTGAGACGCCGCCGAGATATGCTACCGCCGCAAGAAACCCGTCCTGACGGGCGGATCGCCGCCGCTGACGACGGGCCGAGATCGGCTGCGACAATGGCGAGGGGGTTCGCGTCGCTTTCGCGCTCGACTGCTGCCACCGCGAGGCCATCGCCCATATTGCCACTAAATTGGGCATCAGGGGGTAAGGAGGTGCCCGACCTCATCATCATCGCTGTCGAAGGCCGCTTCGGCTAGGTCAACCGGTTGACCCGACACGATCGAGCGGCTGAGCGACACCGTCCTAATCGCGGAACGAAATGGAGCCTGCAGTCAGGTCTCTCTGTTCGTCAGCATGCCCTTGCTGCGTGACGTTGGTCAAGTCGTCGAGCCAGGCGGCTTCCACCGGCAAGGGAAAAGGTCTCGTCCATAGCAAACACAGGATCCGCACGCAGGCGGCCCTCACCGTCCTCAACACGAGCTTCTGATCCAGGCGGAAGACCCGAACATTATCTACAGGGTCATCGAATCGATGCCCTCACGGCCCTAGCTGACACCTGACTACCGGCCCTTCAACGAAGGGCCGGTAGTCGGAACCACCTTTGACGACAGCGTGCACGACGCGGGCCATCTGGCGGTAATAGCGGTCACTGCCTTGCGGCGTAGATCGGGATTGTCGCGATCCCGCGCAATGTAGCGTTCGAACTTATGACGGAAGCCATTCTCCCGCTGGCGGA
This sequence comes from Mesorhizobium sp. M8A.F.Ca.ET.207.01.1.1, assembly GCF_004794715.1. Lineage (NCBI taxonomy): Bacteria > Pseudomonadati > Pseudomonadota > Alphaproteobacteria > Hyphomicrobiales > Phyllobacteriaceae > Mesorhizobium > Mesorhizobium sp. M8A.F.Ca.ET.207.01.1.1. The sequence continues at coordinate 39,144 of NZ_SRUS01000021.1, forward strand.
TGGCGACTTGTCCGGCGATCCACAGGGTGCGGCGCAGCCGAGCATTGCCGAATTTGGAAAGGCGGGTCTGGCCCCGATATTGGCCTGACTGCTGTGTCGAGAGGTCCAGCCCGCAGAACTTTAGAAACTGGCGATGATGAGCGAAACGGCGAAGATCGCCGGCTTCGGCAATGATGGTCAATGCGTTGATCGGTCCAATGCCCGGGATTTGTCGCAGGAGCTGATAATCCTGGCTGTGCCGCAACAGCTCGTCGGCCTGCGCTTCGATCTCATTGCGCTGCCGGATCAGGCTGCGTGCTTCGTCAATGACCATCCGGAACATGCGAATGGCAGGGGCATCAAGCGGCAGCGGCAGTCCGATCGATGAGCGCGCCGTCTCGTAAATATCCATCAGAATCTGTGTCTTGCTGACCTTGCGGCCGACGACATCCCAAGCTGCTGTCACAAACTCCTCCTTTGTCAGCGCCGTGATGCTTGCTGGCGTCGGAAAGGTATGGAGGAAGGCGAAGAACCAATCGCTGCGGCTGTTCCCCCGGAATCGATCGATCTCGGGAAAACACAGTGGCAGGTAGTGCGTCAGGATACGGTGCTGGATCTCGGTCTTGGCCCTGGCGATCGCTTCATGGGTCTTCGACAGTTCCCGCACGTCGTTGATGCCGGCGCGCAGCGGATCATTTAGACCTGCGTCGCCTGGATCCTGAGCATGTGCAGCGTCACCTGGGCATCCTTTGGATCGTTCTTGTCCCAGCTGTTGTGCAACGCTTCTCGTGTTCGGGCCAGCGCCAGCGACGACACCAGCCGCACCTCAAAACCCGCATTAGCCAGGCGCCATGCTATCGGCCGGTGATAGTTCCCGGTCGCCTCAAAGGCGCAGACCACAGGGCGGCCGTACGCCTGCAGCACTTCGATCTGATGGTCGTGCTCAACACGGGTGTTGAGGACCAAAAGGCGACGCCGGCGCTTGTGGCCCGGTGCTTCGATCAGAACTTCATTGCGCACCTTGGCAATGTCGATCGCTACCAGCACCGCGGCGGCGGGTGTAGAATCTGAAGTGGTCATGGTCGGTCTCTCTGGAATGGGTTGTGAACATTCACATTCTAGAGAAACTTTGACTGGCCATGGCCGCCTCGACAGCGTTGCGCGCCTGCAGCGAAACTACATCGCCAACGAGATCAGGTCCGCGACATTGGACTGGAGCCGAGGGCGACTCCAGTTTCAGAGCCCGCAAGCGAGACCTTTCGTCAGGACGATGAAACGAGATCATGTCCAAGTCTCGCAGGGCGCCCGCTGGCATGGAAACATTGCAACAGATCGTTCAAATAACTTTACAGAATCTTTTGCAACCGCGGACCGCTGACGATGCTAGGTTCATCCGCAAGGTCTGAAGGCACGCGTGAATATGAGCCACGCC
>NZ_SRUS01000220.1:0-369 GCF_004794715.1 Mesorhizobium sp. M8A.F.Ca.ET.207.01.1.1
CGTCGCAGTGCGCGCGTCTGGCTGAAGCCCTGGACCATCACGCCGAAGGTGCCGTCGTCGTTGTCGTAGTTGAACAGCGCCGAATACGGCGGGTCGTTCGACTTGGCCTGGTCCGAGCGCACCAGGCCGATCGAGCCTTCCGCAGTGAAAGGCTTGGAGAACTCCAGCGGCTTGCGCGTGATGATGTTGACGGTACCGGTGGTGCCGCCGTCCTGCAGCTTGGCCTGCGAGGACTTGTTCACTTCCACCGAGCTGACCAGTTCGGACGGCAGCAGCGAGTAGCTGACGCTGCGGCCGACGTTGTTGCCCTGGCTGAGCACGAACCAGTCGGCCGAACCGACAGTGTGGCCGTTGATCAGGGTCTGGGTC
>NZ_SRUS01000221.1:0-369 GCF_004794715.1 Mesorhizobium sp. M8A.F.Ca.ET.207.01.1.1
TAGGGTGAAGATGCCCAGCCGCTGCCCGGGTTGAGGATCCGCAACACCCTGCACCGCACGCAACGAGCCCAGGTCCTTCATGCCGAGCAGGCGCATGCCGCGATTGCGCAGCGCCATCAGCCCATCGAACCAGCCGGGAATGGTCGCGGCCATATCGCGATAGGCCCGCAAGGCCGAGCGTCCATCACGATGGGTCGTTGCCTGGCAGGCATGCACGAAGTCGGCGCCGGCCAGCTGTGGGCGCAGGACACTGCCCGCGCTTGGCGGGCCGGTCACCACCTGCGCAGTGCTCACGGCTTCGGCCCCTGCCCCTCGTTGTCTTACCAATGCAGGATGCGGCTGGTTACGAAGCGGTAAACCGGGTTGCCG
>NZ_SRUS01000222.1:0-368 GCF_004794715.1 Mesorhizobium sp. M8A.F.Ca.ET.207.01.1.1
GCAAGACCGGACGTGCCTACTTCGATGCCGTGGCTGCCGCCAGCAAGCAGATCGTGGCCGAGTGCGAGAAGGACGGCAGCGTGCGCTGCTCGGTGGCCAACATGTACTACGGCACCGACTTCTACCGCATCGCCCAGCTGGAACTGAGCGACGTGCGCCTGGTGTACGCACCGCCGCGTGCGATCGGCAACTACGGCGATGAGATCGACAACTTCATGTGGCCGCGCCACACCGGTGACTTCACCCTGCTGCGCGCCTACGTGGGCAAGGACGGCAAGCCGGCCCTCGGCGGCACCTGCCTGCGCGTGGGCTGCATCCCGTCCAAGGCGCTGCTGAATTCCTCGCGCCAGTACTGGAACATGGACCAC
>NZ_SRUS01000223.1:0-367 GCF_004794715.1 Mesorhizobium sp. M8A.F.Ca.ET.207.01.1.1
CCGCACTCGGCCGTCATCTCCCACATCGCGGACGCGGCCAAGGATGCGCTGAAGGCTGGCACCGGCACCGGTGCGGGCGACGAGCGCGAGCGCAATGTCGGTCGTCTGATCACCGCCTACCGCTCGCGCGGCCACCTGGACGCCCGCCTCGATCCGCTGGGCCTGGCCGCGCCGGTCAACACGCCCGACCTGGGCCTGGCGTTCCACAGCCTGTCCGATGCCGACCTCAACAGCGAGTTCAGCACCGGCGGCGTCGGCGGCCAGCCGCGCATGAAGCTGCGCGACCTGCTGGCACGCCTGAAGGCGACCTACACCGGCTCGATCGGTGCGGAGTTCATGCACATCTCCGAGGTCGAGCAGCGCCAGT
>NZ_SRUS01000224.1:0-367 GCF_004794715.1 Mesorhizobium sp. M8A.F.Ca.ET.207.01.1.1
AGGACGGCCTGCACGTGGCGCTGGTGCCGACCATGGGCAACCTGCATGGCGGCCACCATTCGCTGGTGGCGCTGGCCCGCCAGTACGCCGACAAGGTGGTGGCGAGCATTTTCGTCAATCCGACCCAGTTCGGCCCGAACGAGGATTTCAACCGCTACCCGCGAACGCCCGAGGCCGACGTGGCCGGGCTGGAGCAGGCGGGCTGCGACGCGGTGTGGCTGCCCAGCGTCGAGGTGATGTACCCGCTGGGCGTGGACAAGACCACGCAGATGCATGCGCCGGGTGTCAGTGAAATGCTGGAAGGCGCCAGCCGGCCGGGCCACTTCGATGGCGTCTGCACCGTGGTGGCGCGCCTGTTCCTGCAGGT
>NZ_SRUS01000225.1:0-367 GCF_004794715.1 Mesorhizobium sp. M8A.F.Ca.ET.207.01.1.1
TCCGGTCCGCATCGCGCTGCATCGTTCCGGCCTGTCGCTGGCGGTCCTTCCGGGCGCCGAGCGGGCGCAGCTGCAGCCCTCGGACGCGGCCAGCGCCCTGGCGCAGATCGATGTGGTGCTGCCGATCGTGCACGGGCCGCTGGGCGAGGACGGCGCGCTGCAGGGCATGCTGCGCATGGCCAACCTGCTCTTCGTCGGTTCACCGGTGCTGGGATCGGCCGTGGCGATGGACAAGGACGTGACCAAGCGCCTGCTGCGCGACGCGGGTCTGCAGGTAGCGCCGTGGTTGTGCATCCGCCGCCACCAGGCGGCGTCGGTGGATGTCGATGCGGTGATCGCCCGGCTCGGCCTGCCACTGTTCGTGAAG
>NZ_SRUS01000226.1:0-367 GCF_004794715.1 Mesorhizobium sp. M8A.F.Ca.ET.207.01.1.1
GACCACTTCAGCCTTCACCTTCTTCGGCTCCAGCAGCATCTCCAGCGCCTTGCCGACTGCGGCGAAGGCGAACGCACCGGTGATGTGGGTCGCCGCGCCCAGGCCGGCACCGCAATCCAGCTTCAACGCCGCATCGGCGCCCAGGTTCGGCCGGATGCCGTAGACACTGCCATCGGCCTGCGGATACTTCACGTTCTCCAGCGAATACACCGCCGGCACGCCGAAATAACGCTTGGCGTTCTTCGGGAAGTTGAACTCGCTGCGCAGCTTCTTGCGGATCAGCGCCAGCATGGCATCGTGCTCGGTGCGCGACACATCGCGGATGCGCACCAGGGTCGGGTCGGTGCGCCCGCCAGCAGCGCCGACG
>NZ_SRUS01000227.1:0-365 GCF_004794715.1 Mesorhizobium sp. M8A.F.Ca.ET.207.01.1.1
GCCCGCGACAGCGGGATGAAGGGCGAAGCGCGCAAGGTGAGCATCGACGAATGGAAGGACGGCGTGGCCTCCGGTGCGATCAGTGAAGTGTTTGCCTGCGGTACGGCGGCGGTGGTTACCCCGATCGGCCAGCTGAAGGGCGAAGGCTTCGCGGTGGGCGATATCAACGCCCCGGCTGGCGAAGTGACCATGTCGCTGCGCAAGGAGCTGACCGACATCCAGTACGGCCGCCTGCCGGACCGCCACAACTGGCTGGTCAAGCTGGGCTGATCGCCCACGCTCAACTGGAGAGCCGAGCCTACGCTTGGCGGCGTTGTTCCTGGAAAGCCCGTCCCTGTGACGGGCTTTCTGCGTTGTGGGGCCTC
>NZ_SRUS01000228.1:0-365 GCF_004794715.1 Mesorhizobium sp. M8A.F.Ca.ET.207.01.1.1
CTGCGCAGCAGCCGCGACCCCGGCCTGACCCTGTCCAACGGTGCGGTGGTATCGGGCGGCAATGGCATCGCCCTGGCGTTGGATGCGGCAGTGGCCGGGCGCTTCGATGTGGCACTGGACGGTGGCTCGCAGCTGGTGGGCGACATCGTCATCACGCCGGAGGACGAGGATGCGGGGCTGGTTCCGCTGTCCGACGTGCATGTGCGCCTGGCCGATGGCGCGCTCTGGTGGGGTTCGTCGGATCTTGTGCAGACGATGGCCATCGAGAGCGGCAGCCAGTGGACGTTGACCGGTGACGCCACGGTGGGCGGGCTGCAGGTGCTCAACAGCGGCGTGGCCCTGTCCGATGGCAGTGGTCGCTTCAG
>NZ_SRUS01000229.1:0-365 GCF_004794715.1 Mesorhizobium sp. M8A.F.Ca.ET.207.01.1.1
GCTCGCCGTGGCGCGCGAGTTGGTCGTCTTCCTGAAACGCCCTGGCGGCCAGGCGCAGTTCAGCCAGAACCTCAAGCTGCAGGGTGGCGACGGGCGCTTCGACAAGCTGCATGGCTGGATCCTCGAAAATCTGGCCGCCGACCTGTCGCTGGCGCAGTTGGCTGACCACGCCAATATGAGCCGCCGCAGTTTCTCGCGGCGCTATCGCGAGGCCACGGTCGCACACCCGCCCGCGCGATCGAAGAAATCCGCATCGAGGCGGCTCGATCGCCTGGGTCGACGCCATGGGCCGCATCCAGACCGGGCCCGAAAGCGCCGGCTCGGAGCCGGGACCGGCTTGCTACAGCCGCGGCGGCAAGCGTCCG
>NZ_SRUS01000022.1:0-36290 GCF_004794715.1 Mesorhizobium sp. M8A.F.Ca.ET.207.01.1.1
ACGCAACAACACGCCGACGCAACTCAAGTGGTAGCGGCTTGCCCATCACGGTCTCCCTTCAACCGCAATGAATCACGAACTCAAATCAAGGGGAATCCTGAATCCCTTAAATCGCGACACGCTTTAGGGTTGAGCGCATCCGGCGTACGGCCTAGGATAGAGCCCCCGCCGCTTCTTCAGATCATGAAAGCCCCGTCGACCGTGACGGTCCGGCGCCGCCCTCAGAAGGGCCGGACGAGGAAAAGTGGGCCGATTGCTAATTGACTGGGAAACGAGGAACCCAGCTGCCCACCGTCACTTTCTGGTTGCTTGGCGGCCTGCATCGCATGGGCACGGCGGCGCTCCTCCCGGATCGCCGGGGCAGGGCTTTTGCTCTACGCTACGTAGCAGGTGAACATACTGGCTGCCGGCGAGGACAAGGCACGCGCCATGGGCGGCGACGTATCCCGCGTGCGCCTGCTGCTGATCGTGGCCGCGATGTTGATGACTGCTGCGCGCGTCAGCGTTACGGCATCGTTGGCTGCGTGGGCCACTGATTTCTAGACTAGCCGTGCACATGGTTGTCTCCGCAGTGCTGCCCGTGTCGGCGCTGATCGGCGGCGGTTTGCTGCTCGGCATTGGCAATCTCGCGCGCCCTGCCTGACACGATAGAGATTCAACTCGGCATCCCACCTGGCTGATCGCCGAGCCGTTGTTCGCGTTCGCGCTCGCACGCAGCCGGCGTTCACGGCTAAGCCTCCGCGCCACAGGTCTGCATTTTGCCTCCCCTGGCGACCCGTCGCTGCTGTGCGATGTCGGCTTCGAAATGGACGCGCTTGGTGACCCGACGTTGGCAATAGGGAGAGGTCGACTATGATGGCCGGATATCCCGACGTGGCAATCGTCATTTACGACGGCATCTCTACGAAACTGGCGACCGTGGTTCTATAACGCAGTTGGCTGATAGCGACCTGCGAACATGGGTCAAAGCCCCATGGCCGCCCACGTCACCATGATGCAGTGTCGACCAACTAGCAGGTCAGGGACCTAGCATCAAGTATTGATATGGCGGCAGATGTCAAAAAAATGGCCGAACGTGTCAACGTGATTCTGCTAGCGCGAGCTATTCTCACCCAATGGAGCCGATGAGAGCGGCAAAATGGTACCTGATCTCGTGAAATCTGGGTGAGCGGAGCGAATAGTGCAACTGCTGATCGGCAGGGATGCGCCAACTCTCCCTGTGTGAAGTTCTGCACGTACGGCAGCTTTTGATTGATCGTGGCACTGGGTAGCGCGGACATGTGCGAGTTGGTGGCCCGCCAAGGTGGCGTCAGCGAATTGAAGCACAAGGGAAGTACCTACTGGCTGTACTCTCTAACTAATAGCGCTTGGCACAAGGGCCATCGGGCGCATGACGAAATTACAATGCACAAAATCAAAAGGGGAATAAAAAATGACGATCTCCCGGCGCCACCTCTTTAAGGCCGGCATTGCCGCCGGCTTGGCTGTGTCGATCCCGTCGGTTCTGCGGGCGCAGACGACACCGACTGCGGGGCAGACCGTTCGGATGGTGAAGGGTGATCTCCGCGTGTTCGATCCGATCTGGACGGCAACTAACATTACCGCTGATCACGGCGCGGCGATTTACGATACCCTGTTCACGCTCGACTCCAAGTTGATGCCGCGGGCGCAAATGGTGGGGAAGTGGGGCGTTTCCAACGACAAGAAGACCTATACATTCGAGCTCCGGGACGGTCTGGGCTGGCATGACGGCACTCCGGTCACCGCGGCGGACTGTGTGGCTTCGATCCGCCGCTGGGGACAGGTTCATCCCGGCGGGCAAATTATCCTGGCCAGGGCCAGCGACATTTCGACGAAAGACGACAAGACGTTCACGATCTCGCTCAAGGATCCGCTTGGGGTGCTGATCGATATCCTAGCGGACCTGACTCCTCCGTGCCTGTTCATAATGCGCGAAAAGGACGCCAATCGCCCCGCAACCGAACAGGTGACCACAAATATCGGCTCGGGGCCGTTCAGGTTCAATGAAGCCCTCGCCAAGCCGGGTGCGAGCTTCACCTACGACCGTAACGACAAATACGTGCCGCGCAAAGAGCCATCCGATGGATTGGCCGGCGGGAAGATCGTCAACGTCGATCGAGTCATTTGGGAGAATGTCGCCGATCAGCAGACCGCTCTCGCGGCCTTGCAAGCTGGTGAGATTGATTACCTGCAGGACCCGCCCGCCGATCTTTACCCAGTGATCGAAAGCGATCCCAACCTTGAACTCCAGGTTCTGGACAAGGGAGGGTGGGACATGGTCCTGCGAATGAATTTCCTGCAGCCGCCGTTCAACAACGTCAAGGTGCGCCAGGCGGTGCTCCACCTAATCGATCAGAAGGCGATGTTGCGCGCCGCCTTCGGCAACCCAAAATACTTCAAAACGGTCACTTCGATCTTTGGAGACACTACGCCGGTTTCCAACGACGAGAACACAGGATGGTACAAGGAGGATGGCGATCCCGAAAAGGCTAAGCAGCTCCTCGCGGAGGCCGGATACGCCGGCGAGAAGGTAGTCATTCTGACTGCGACGGACTGGCGCGAGGGCGACAATGCCTCGCAGCTTTTGGCGGCCTCGCTGCGGAAGATTGGAGTCAATGCCGAGCTCGCGTCAATGACCTGGGGTGAGCTTTCCACGCGCCGGGCAAGCAAAGACCCTGTCGAGAACGGCGGCTGGAGCGTGTTCATTACGTCGGAACCTGACTATTCGCTCGGCAATCCGCTCGCCTCACCATTCCTCCTCGCGAATGGTGACAAGGCTTGGTACGGCTGGCCGACGAACGACGAATATGAGGCGCTGCGGGTCAAGTGGGCGGATGTCGAATCGCTTGAAGAGCGCAAGGCAGTGGCCCGCAAGATGCAAAAATTATGGTGGGACTTCGTCGGCGATGTGAGGTTGGGAAAATATGTCTCGCCAATCACGCGACGCAAGACGCTGACTGGCGTTATTGGCATGCCTCAAATCGTGCCGATGTGGAATATGCAGAAGACCTCAGCCTGATGGGTAATTACATCCTTCGCAGGATAGTTTCGGCCATCGCCGTCATGGCGATGGTCGGAGTTTTTGTGTTCCTGCTTCTCAGGCTGGCGCCCGGCGATCCGGCGGCCATGATCGCCGGTAGGAATGCTCCACCCGAAGCAGTCGCCGCTATCCGCGAACAGTTGGGGCTCAACGCGCCGCTGTCCGTTCAGTTTATGCGCTGGGCGTTCAGCATTCTCCAGGGAGACTTCGGGACATCGATTTTCAGTGGGTGGCCGGTCCTTGAACTCGTCGCGCAGCGGCTGGAACCAACCATTTCGTTGTCGATCCTAACAATGATCCTTTCGGTGACGGTGGGGGTCTCCTTCGGTATCCTTGCAGCGTGGCGAACCGGGCGTCCGGTCGATCGGCTCCTCACGGCCTTTTCAGCTTTTGGGTATTCCATCCCCGTCTTTGTGATCGGCTTTTTCCTCATCTACTTCTTCGCTATCAGGACCCGCTGGCTGCCGGTACAGGGATACGTGCCGATCGAGGTTGATCTGGGCCGATGGTTCGTGCATCTGGTCCTGCCCACCGTGGCGTTAAGTCTTGGCTACATTGCATTCATCGCCCGAGTTACCCGGGCAAGCATGGTCGAAGTTCTGTCAGAAGACTATATGCGAACAGCCGCGGCCAAGGGCGCTTCGTCCTATGCCATGCTTTTTCATCATGCTCTGAAGAATGCCGGGGTCCCGATCCTGACCGTCATCGGCATCAGCTTCGCCTATCTGATCGGCGGCGTCGTCCTCACGGAAACCGTGTTCAACATACCCGGCATTGGCCGTCTGGTCGTCGATGCAATCAACAACCGTGACTATCCGATCATTCAGAGCGTGCTCATCCTGACTTCGGGTTTGTACGTACTGATCAATCTCACGGTCGATCTGGCGTACACCCTGATCGATCCGCGCATCCGGTACTGAAATGACGAATTTGTCGGCACCAGTTGAATATGTTCCGGCGGGGCGACTTCGCCTGTCTGACCTTCCGCGTCTGGCAAGACGCCATCCGTTGGTCTTGATAGGCGGCGGCCTGCTGGGGCTTCTGATCATCCTGGCGCTGGCTGCCCCACTTTACGCTGGCGATCCGGGGAACATGGATCCGTTCAAACGCCTTCAGCCGCCTTCCGCCGAAATGTGGTTTGGGAGCGACAATCTGGGCCGGGATGTGTTTGCGCGAACGATCTTCGGTGCCCGCATCTCCCTCCTGGTCGGGCTGCTGTCGGCAGCGAGCGCGGCCGTGGTCGGGCTCCTGATCGGTGTCATCGCAGGTTACAGCCGCAGCTTCGACAATGTCGTCATGCGGGTCATGGACGGCCTGATGTCGATCCCGACGATTCTGCTGGCGATTGCGCTCATTTCTCTGATAGGACCGGGGATCGGCATCCTCATCGTCGCCATCGCCATCCCTGAGACGCCAGCCGTCGCGCGGCTGGTTCGTTCTGTGGTTCTGGGTGTTCGCGAGCGTCCCTATGTGGAGGCCGCGCTCTGCGGCGGGGCGCGCCTGCCGAAAGTGCTGTGGCGACATATCCTGCCGAGCACCATTCCGGCGCTAATGCTCCAGGGCGCTACCGTCTGCGCCAGCGCGATCCTGACGGAGGCGGGGCTGAGCTTCCTCGGCGTGGGCGTGCCGCCCGAGATTCCGAGCTGGGGCAACATGATCGCCAGTTCGCGCCTGTATCTCGCCATCGCCCCATTGACGATCTTCGCCCCCGGTATCTGTCTTGCCGTCACCGTCCTTGCCGTCAACCTGCTCGGGGACGGCCTGCGCGACCTGTTCGATCCCCGCGCCAAGCAGAGGCGCTGACATGCAGATGCATCAAAGGTTAGGGAACGACTTGCTGCTCGACGTGCGAAACCTCGAAACGCATTTCTTTGGCGAAGAAAGCGTCACTCGTGCCCTGGGCGGCATCAGCTTCCAGGTCAAGAAAGGCGAGACGCTCGGCGTCGTTGGCGAATCCGGATGCGGGAAGAGCGTCACCGCCCTGTCGATCCTTCGCCTGCTGCCGAAGCAGACCGCCAGGACCGTCGGCGGCGAGGTCCGTTTCCAGGGACGCGACCTGCTTCAGCTGTCCGATCGGGAGATGCGAAAGACCCGCGGCGACCGGATCGCCATGATCTTTCAGGAGCCGATGACGAGCCTGAACCCGGTCTACACGGTCGGCCACCAGATCGCCGAGGCGGTGCAGATCCACACCAAGGCTTCCCGCCCGGCGGCCATGAAGAAAGCCGAAGAGATGCTGCGTCTCGTGCGGATCGCGGATCCCGAGCGTCGCGTCAACAACTATCCTCACGAAATGTCAGGCGGCATGCGCCAGCGCGCCATGATCGCCATGGCTCTTGCCTGCTCGCCGGAACTGTTGATCGCCGACGAGCCGACCACTGCGCTCGACGTTACTATCCAGGCGCAGATCCTGCGGCTCATCGTCGAGCTGAAAGAGCGCACGGGAACGGCCGTCATTTTCATCACGCATGACCTGGGCGTTGTCGCAGAGACATGCCAACGCGTGATCGTGATGTATGCTGGTCGGATCGTAGAACAAGCGAACGTGATAGATTTGTTTGCGCGTCCCGCGCATCCTTACACCCAGGGGCTGATGCGGTCGGTGCCTGATCCGCGGCGTGGCCGTCAGCGCCGCCTTCCAGAAATTCCCGGCATTGTGCCAAGCCTACGCGAGCCCATTGTGGGCTGCAGCTTTGCTCCTCGCTGCCCGTTCGCTATCGACATTTGCCGCGACAAGACGCCCGCCATGCGTGATGTCGGGTTGAGCCACGCCGCAGCTTGCTGGCGCGCCGAAGAGGTGATGGGCGCATGAACGGACCTCTGCTAAAAGTCGAGAAGCTGACCAAGCACTATCCGCTTGGCTCGGGCCTCTTCAAGAAAAGCATTCCGGTGATCCGAGCGGTGGAGGATGTATCCTTCACCGTTGAGGCGGGCGGGACGCTTTGCATCGTCGGCGAGTCCGGCTGCGGCAAGTCCACCGTCGCGCGGCTCCTGATGCGGCTCGTCGAGCCGACGGGTGGCCGCGTACTGATCGACGGGACCGACATTGCGGGCCTCAAGAAGGACGCGCTTCACGCGTGGCGCCGTCGGATGCAGATGGTGTTTCAGGATCCTTACTCGTCCCTGAATCCCCGCCTCACGGCCGGGCAAATTATCACCGAACCCGTCGAGAATTTTGAACGTCTTAGCCGCAAGCAGCGCCAGGCACTCGCCACGGACCTTCTGCGAAAAGTCGGAATGTCGCCCGAAATGATGCACAGGCTGCCGTCCGAATTGTCGGGCGGTCAGCGCCAGCGGCTCGGTATTGCCCGCGCCCTGTCGCTCAACCCCTCTCTCATCATCGCAGACGAAGCGGTGTCAGCCCTCGACGTCTCCGTGCAGGCGCAGATCCTGAATCTGCTTCTGGATCTCCAGCAGCAGATGGGCATCGCCTTCGTCTTCATTTCGCATGACCTCGGCGTCGTGGAGCATATCGCACATCGCGTTGCGGTCATGTATTTGGGGCGGATCGTGGAGCTCGCCCCGAGCGAGGCGCTCTTCGCGAAACCGGTCCATCCCTACACCGAGGCGCTGATCGCGGCAGCTCCGGTTCCGGATCCGACGCGGGTTCGGCTGGAGTCGCCCGTCGAGGGCGAGGTGCCAAGTCCGATCAACCCGCCGAGCGGGTGCGCGTTTCATCCGCGTTGCCCGCTCGCGATCGAGCGTTGCCGCATCGAAGTGCCGCCTTTGGTCCCAATGGCAGACGGACGGGTCGTCGCCTGTCATGTTCGCGCTCCGGCCACCGACATCCCGGCCCAACCGGCTGCGGCGGCCAATCCTCCTTAGCTCATCGCTGTGGCATAGCCCCAGCCCCTCTCACCCGATCGAAGATCTCGAGTGCGGTGCTGACGTGAACATCACGCCAAGTGCAGCAAGAAAACAATTAAAGCGAAGCTTATGGAAAAAGATCGACACGAGAAGGGTTCTTCTCTCGCCCAGCAGACCGGGAGCTATGATCCGACCGGTTCAATTGCAACGAATGTTGCGGACGGTTTCACGATGGTCGCGGTGGGCGATCTGATCGTGACCCGGCCACTGACGAAGGGTCAGCATCCCGGCTTTGACGACATCGTAAAGATCCTTCGAGATGCCGATGTCACGTTCGGCAATATGGAAACCAACATCTTTGACATCCGATCGTTCAACGGAAGTCCGCAGGCCGAGTACGGGGGCGCATATCACGTCAGCCTGCCAGAACTCGGGCCTGATCTGAAGGCCATGGGCTTCAACCTGGTCAGCTACGCCAACAACCATACCCTCGACTGGGGTGTTGAAGGCATGCGGGAGACGTGCCGAGCACTGGATCAGAACGGAATCGTTTACGCAGGTGTTGGCGAAAATCTTGCACAAGCCGGCGCCGCCCGGTTCCTGGAGACTCCACGCGCTCGGGTGGCGCTCATTTCATTTGCCACGACGTTTACTCCTATGTCTCGCGCGTGCGATCCTGCCGGCGAGGCGCCGGGCAGACCCGGCCTCTCTGCCCTTCGTCTGGAAGAAAGCATAGTAGTCCCTCGGGCGATGCTCGAGAACTTGAGGCAAGTCCGCGATGCGCTGCCCAATTACAGGCCCGGCCGTAACGATCCAAACGGCCTCGCACTCGCTGGAGCGAGGTACAAGGCGGGCGACCAGGTCGGTTTCAGCTACGAACCCGATGAGAGCGATGTCGCGGACATCCTACGAAACGTTCGCCGAGGCAAGCAGTTTGCTGACTTCTGCATCGTCACCAACCATGGGCATGAGCCCGGGAATTGGAGCCAGCAGTTGCCCGACTACGAACAATCCTTTGCGCACAAAATGATCGATGCCGGGGCCGATGCGTATATCGTGCATGGACCGCACCAGCTTAGAGGCATTGAGATCTACAAGGGCAGGCCGATTCTCTACAGCGTTGGGAACTTCATCATGGACGACTTGCGGACGCCCGTAGGCGCCGACATGTTCACCGCTCATGGCAAGGATCCGCGGAGCGACACTGATGCCGAGGTGACAGTCGATGAGATGGCGAGAGGTTATAAGACAGACCCGGGATTCGCGGACCCGGTCTTCTACGAAAGCATTATCGCAGTCAGCCGATTTGAGCACAATCAACTTACCGAATTGCGCATCTATCCAATTGAACTTGGTCACTCGAAGAGGTTTGCCAACCGGGGCATCCCTCGACTCGCGCTCGGCCAGCAAGCAAACAGAATTCTAGAGCGTCTCCAGGAGCTTTCGAACCCTTTCGGTACCGAAATTGCCGTCGAAAACAATATTGGTGTGATCAGACTTCGGTCCAGCTAGGCTGCGGATGACGCGGATCAATAAAAGAACCGCGCTCCCGAAGAAAGCCCTCTTAAATGGCGGAGCTATACTTGATGTCAATGCAAAGCTTCCGGCGACCGTTTGCTGGATTGCGCAGGATCGCGGAATGACCGAGTTGGATCGTATAGATGTCGCACTTCTTGGAGCTGTCCAGAAGAACAACCGGCTTACGTCAGAAGAATTAGCTGAAATCGTGAATCTGTCCCCAACGGCATGCCAACGGCGCTTGAAACGGCTACGCGCTGAAAGGGTGATAGAAGCGGATGTTGCCATTGTCTCACCCAAGGCAGTGGGCCGCCATATCACCATGATCGTCCTGGTATCCCTCGAAAGGGAAAGGGCGGACATCGTCGATCGATTCAAAGCGGCAATTCGCAACACACATGAGGTAATGATTGGCTTCTATGTTACGGGGGATGCGGACTTCATTCTTATCGTAACCGCCAAGGACATGGAGGACTATGAAGAGTTCACGCGTCGCTTCTTTTACGAAAACCATGACATCAAGGGATTCAAGACCATGGTAGTTATGGATCGCGTCAAGGCCAGCTTCGCCGTGCCTCTCGAGGTGACTCAGCACCTAGCGCAAACACCGGGGAAGTGATTGTCGTCCAAGGCGACAGGTTGCCCATTTCCATGGCGCCGCGGTAGTCAGCCATCGCTTCAGCCTCTCGGACGATCAGGCCCAGTTTCAGATTGAGGATTCAGGACCGGCTTTGCTTCTTGCGGTTCTCGGGCTGGGGCTCGGCGACAAAGGTTCCCGACGCCAAAACGATCTGGTTGTTTAGGGAGTACCACACGCAGGGCCGGGCGGTGGAGGACCGGTTGCCCGGTTCGACAAGCACCTCGGCAGGCCGGCAATCTGGCGAGGGGTCGCCAGATCGTGGATGCCACGATCGTGGCGGCGGCGAAGCAGCGCAGTAGCGATACTGAAAAGGCCCAAATCAAGACAGGAAAGGTGCCGCACCAGCGGCAGAAGAAGCCAGCCAAGCTGCGCCAGAAGGACCGGGACGCGCTGAACTGTGAAGTCACCAAGGCCACGGACGACGGGAGGGAAACACGAAGCAGCGCGACATTGCGATCCCGCCTTCGGCTGCAAGTACATGCCTCGATCGATCTCCGGCACCGCTCACCCTCAATGTCGCGCGCCGAAAGACCGTGTGCCGAAAATTCCACCGCCAGGTCTTCGAGCGCTTCCGTGCGGGCGCTTCGGATGCGCGCGGATCTCGGAGCGAAACGGCTTGTCCCGGCTCGCAACCCTACGACAACGCTTTTATCATCAACGCCACAAGGTCGCGACCTGTTCGCCAAGCTAAAGGACTGCCGGCGCATCGCCACCCGCTCCGACACATGCGCCCACACCTTCGTCGCGGGATCTGCATCGCAGGCCACCGTCACTTGTGGCTCTGATCAATGGGTCCTGAGCCGAGACCTTCCTTAGTCACCATCACTTGTTCCGAATGAGGTATGGTGTGGCCGCCCGAAGCCAGAGATGACTTCACGCTGGATCGGGAAATGGCATCTGAAGCTGTGCTCCGGGTCATCCGGGCTGGTTGAAGGTTCGGGGAAAATGCGGCTGCAGATATCCTGCGCGTAACGGCAGCGGGTGTGGAACTCGCAACCGGATGGCCGCCTCATCAGGCTCGGCACCTCACCCTTGAGCTCGATCCTGTTGAGCACCGCATCTGGGTCAGGCTCGGGATTGGCCGCAAGCAGCGCCTCTGTATAGGGGTGGCGCGGTTGATCGAAAATACGCTCGGTCGAGCCTACCTCAATAAAGCGGCCGAGATACATGATCGCCATCCGATCGGTCATGTGGCGCACAACGTTAAGATTGTGTGTGATGATCAAGATCGCCATGCCGAGTTCGTTTTGAAGCCGCGCGAGAAGATTAAGCACCTCGCCCTGCACCGAAACATCGAGGCCTGCGGTCGGCTCATCGGCAATAAGCAAGTCCGGACTTAGCGCAAGAGCACGCGCGATACCAACGCGCCTGGCCTGACCACCGGAAAGCTGATGGGGGTAGCGACGAGCAAATTCCGCCGACAAGCCGACCATTCGAAGCAGTCGCTCCGCTTCGCCTTCGGCATCGCGATCCTTTAGCCCATGGATGCGAAAGGGCTCTGTGAGAAGCGATCGCACCGTCAGCCTCGGCGAGAGCGAGCCGACGGGATCCTGGAACATCATCGCCATGCGCCGCAAATAAGGCTTGCGTTCGGCCCCGGTGAGCTCCTCAATTTCCTGTCCGTCGAAGCTGATGCTGCCGCTCACAGCCCGCTGCAAGCCGATTATCGTACGCGCGATGGTGGATTTGCCTGAGCCACTTTCACCGACAAGGGCCAGTGTCTCGCCCTTGCGGATTTCAAAGGACACACCACATACCGCGTCAATGAAAGGGGCTCTCGTCCCGGTTGCGAGCGCCTTAAGCGGACCCATAGTGCGGAAACGTACCAGCAGGTCCTCAACCCGGAGCAGCGCGCTCATACCGAAACCAACAGTTCTTTGTCGAGGAGATGGCATCGGGCGACTTGGTCTACGCCGATGCGGTACTCGACCGGGTTCTCTTGCCCACAGCGATCGAACGCTTGCCGGCAACGTGTCCGAAAGATACACCCTACCTTGGTGCCCAGGAGACCCGGCACCTCGCCCGGAATGGTCGGCAAAGTGCGCGTGCTTTTCTTGATCCGCCCGGGATCGCACTCAAGTAGCGCGCGCGTGTAGGGGTGAGCAGGATTGTGGAAGATGTCCCGAACGGCGCCCTGCTCCACCACTTCGCCCGCATACATGACGGCGACCCGGTCACACAACTCAGCCACCGCTCCGAGGTGGTGGGAGACGAACAGAATCGAGCAGCCGATCTCTTTCTGCAGATCCTTGAGCAAATGAATGATCTGCACTTCCAAGGTCGCATCAAGCGCGGTGGTTGGCTCGTCGGCCACGAGGAGCGCCGGTTTCACTAGAAGCGCCATGGCGATGCAAACGCGCTGGCGCATGCCGCCAGAGAAGTGATGCGGGTAGGCGCCGATACGGCTTTGGGGATCGGGAATTCCGACCCGGTGAAGCATATCGAGCGCACGAGCGCGCTTTTCGCTGCGGCTTCCTTGTTCGTGGTGCTGAATATCGATCATCTGGCTCTCGATGGTCCGCACCGGATTGAGTGCGGTCATCGGATCCTGAAAGATCATGGAGAGACGATCGCCGAGCAAGTTCCTACGCGCCTGAGCGGGCATTTTGAGCAGGTCTTTACCTTCAAACAGGATACTGCCGGCGGTCACATCTGCATTTTCAGAAAGGAGGCCCATTACCGTGTATGCGAGCGTCGATTTTCCAGATCCACTCTCGCCGACAATGCCAACCACTTGTGCGGCCGGAACGTCGATAGAAACCTTACGCAGGGCCTGGATGCGCCCACGCGGCGTACCAAAATCGAGACTCAGGTCACGGACCTCAAGAAGCGGGCGACTGAATGAGAGCGGCGGTATCGAATCGTCGTGTCTCATAGGTCTTTCCGCAGCTTGGGATCGAAGATTTCGCGTAGCGCCTCGCCCAGGAATGTGAAGCCAAGCGTTGCGAGGACGATCGGAACGCCGCCTGCAAATACAAGCCAGGGCGTCTGATCGATGTAGCTGTAGCCATCGTTGAGGATAGCTCCCCAATCAGGGGTCGGCGGTCGCACGCCCATGCCGAGGAAGCTGAGACCCGCCTCCACGGCAATCACGGCGGGCACGTCCATGCTCACCAGAATGACAAGCGGGCCGAGGACATTTGGCAATATGTGCACGGCCAGGATACGTGTTGTGCCAGCCCCCATGCTACGCTCTGCGGCGATATACTCACTGTTACGCAGCCCTTCTGTCTGCGTACGCACGACACGCGCGTAAATGGGCATGGACGTTATTGCAATGACGAGAATGACACTCGCCAGGCTTGGTCCCAGAAGTGCGATCAGGGCCAGCGCGAAAATGATACTTGGGAAGGAGCGGATCGTATCGAAGAACAGCAGAAGCAAATTGTCAAGCCAGCGCGGACCGAAGCCCGCGATCAAGCCAAGGACTAGCCCGACTGCCAGTGAACTGCCGAGAGAGGCGAAAGCCACGAAGAGGGGAATGCGGCTGCCCAGGATAGTGCGAGAAAACGTGTCGCGGCCCAGTTGGTCCGTGCCCAGCAGAAAATCCAGTGAAGGTGCGGCCAGACGCGGTCCGACCATGATCCGGATCGGATCATGCGTGACAATCAGCGGAGCGAAGATCGCAATTGCTGCTATGAGCACGACAAGCACTGCTCCGAGCATGCCCAGACGGTTCTTGCGAAATTGCCCCCAAAAGGTGCGAAAGGCGCCGACAGCCGTGGCATCGTTGGCTTCCGGACGGATGGCTTCAACGCTCATCATGTCAGAGCTTTTCCCGAGTTCGCGGATCGAGTAATGCGTTGACCACATCGGAGAGCGTCGTAGCGGCAACGATAAGGAACGTGGTGACGAGCACGACGCCCATCACAATCGGATAGTTGCGCGTATTGACCGCATTCACGATCAACGCGCCGATGCCAGGTCTCGCAAAGACCACTTCGATAAAGACCGCGGACGAAAGCAGCCAAGCGATGCCTACCCCGAGTATGGTCACGGTCGGCAGGATCGCGAGCGGCAGCGCGTAGCGCGCAACGATGCGCCATTCCGAGATCCCGAAGGAGCTAGCCATGCGTATGTGGTTTTCGCCCAGAACCTCAAGCATGGATGCCCGTACCAGTCGGGATATGTAACCGACCCAACCAATCCCTATGGCGAAAGCTGGGAGGATGAGATGGATAAGTCCATCCCAGAGGCCATTGCCGGCTCCGATCGCTGGCAACCAGCGTAGGGTCACGGCAAAAATCAGCAGCGCATAGACCGCCATGACGAAGGAGGGGATTGCGATCGTGGCCACCGTCACGACGCCGGCCACCTGGTCCACCAACGAGTTACGCCGCACCGCGGAGTAACAGCCGAGCGGCACGGCTATCACGACCGCCCATAAGATGGAGATCAAAATCAGTTCTAATGTAAAAGGCAGTTGCTCGAAGACAATGTCTGCAACAGGTCTCTGACTGAACACGTCAAAGCCGAGATTGCCATGGAGCAGCCCGCCGAAGAACGTGACAATCTGCACAACGAGCGGCTTGTCTAGTCCCATCTGCTGGTGCAGCAGCGCCTTCATCTCGGGCGTCGCTCGCGGGCCGAGCATAACCACGGCAGGATCGCCGGGTACTGCCATGATCATCAGGAACAATAGCGTCACCGCGACCGCAATAATTGCGACCGCGAGGATGGTACGTTTGGCAAAATACAGCCACATATTCTTACGGTGCCTAGAGCTAAACTGCCTTGAAATCTACGTACAGCGGGTAACCGTCAGGACGGGTTACGGCCTGCGTATGCGTGGTGCGATACATGACCGGATTGCCCCCATGAGTAAGGAACCGGTAGGCACCGGATTCTTCCATGAGATCCTGCATCTCTTGGTAGATCTTCGCCCGCTCGTTCGGATCGCTAATAGTGACTCCCTTGGCGCTGAGTTCGTCAAAGCGTTCGCTGCGGAAGCGCTCCCAGTTCCAGATCCCCACTCGGCTTTGTAGGAAGGATCCTGTCGCATAGAAGGGGTCTGGCAAATTGCTGAACCACATGACAGTGAGCTGCATGTCCTTCCAGCGATCGCCTTCGGATTCCATGCCGAGCGTCCAGAACGAGCCGGCATCCTGAGCATTGATCTCGACCGTGATGCCGATCTGCGACAATTGAGCTTGCACAGTCTGGGCTATAGTCAAAAAAAGGCTCTCGTTCAGGCAATCGATGGTCAGGTTCAGATCGCTCACACCAGCCGTTTCTAGGAACTCCTTGGCCTTCTCGAGATCGCCTTCCGGCGGGACAAGCGCTTTCTCACGATGCCCTAGAAGGCCAGGAGGAATTGTCCCTGTTGCGACCTCCGCCTGTCCCGCAAATGCGGCTTCCAGGATCTGCGGCACATTGATCGCCCACTGGATCGCCTTGCGGACGTTGATGTCCTTCAGTTTTGGATGATCCACATTCATGCCAATCCAGTGGTAGTTCAGTGAGGGATGTCCCTCAATCTTGGTGTCGGCCGGCGGATTGCTCTTGAACTTTGCGAGGGAATCCAGAGTGATACCAGTGAAGTCAATGTCGCCTGCCTGATAGGCGCGTTCTGCCGTCTTGGTGTCGCCGATCAGGACCACGCGGATTTCGTCAAAGCCTGGCTTCGAACCCGCCCATTCCGGATTGCGGGTCAACAGCAAATGCTGGTTTGGCTTATATTCGGCAAGCACATACGGCCCCGAGAACGCTGGCGGCTTCATGCCGAAATCGCCGCCGTCCTTGGTTGCCTTCATCACCGCAGCTTCGGATACGATATGGCCTACCGCGTAGGGGAATGCGATGTTAAAGAGTGGCATGAACGGGGTCTTGAGTACGATTACGCCAGTATAGTCATCTTCAATCTCGACATGATCGAGTGAACCCCAATTATCTTTGACCGGCGAATTGTGCTTGATCCCCCGCTCAAAGGAAAATTTTACGTCTTTGGCGGTAAGTTCGCCGTAATCGCCAGTGAATTTGATCCCTTTTTTTAGGCGAAAGCGGACATGGGTTGGATCGACCTGCTCCAGTTTTTCGGCCGCTTCCAACTCCCAGCCCCATTCGGAGCCCGGCTTGAATCGCGTGAGCTTCGAATAGAGACACTCCATCACGCTCACTTCAGAGACGGCAGTGTAGAATTGGGGATCCATCTTGGTAATATCGTTGGTTGAAGCAGCTGTGAGGACCTTTCCTTCCGCAGCCCAGATCGCGCTGGACAAGGGCATTCCAGCCGCGACGATCCCCCCTCCGATCACTGAAGTAGTCTTAAGGAAGTTTCTGCGGCTAACACTACCTTGATAATAGTTCATAGTTGTTCCCCTTAATTACCCGAACAGCTTGCAGATGGAGTGGGCCTGTTTTCGCGCGAGCAGCGCCAGACGGCATCCCACACCGTATCTCTCCTAGCCATGCGCAGACTGCTCTCAATCGCATTGAGAGTACGAATGCAGTAGCCAGTTTCACGCGAGTTCCATTGGGAACGATACTATATCGCACAATGGGGATCGCATTGACATATTCGGCCACTTTTTTGACACTTGCCGCCATATCGGCCCACCGAAGCGGAGCATCGCATGCCTGGTAAGGGCGAGCTTGCGGATGACCGAAAGCGGAGCGTTTGAAGCCGATCTTGTCGCGTAGTGTTATATCCCAATTGCGCCAGTCGCTGTTTGCCGGCGGCGGGTTAGGATTACTACCGCGGCGTCATAGATAAGCACGCACATGGGCGTTTCCGCGTCGAAAGATACTGCTAGCGCCGCGTCGTCTCCTGAGCCACGCGCCTACCGAACGCAATCGCTTAAAGTTCGCGGATTTTGACGGCGGCTAGGTAGGCCTGATCGGATCGAACTGCGATTTGGTCAAGTTGTGGAACGTTGGCGGCACGGATGACCCGTATGGCGGCGTCGCTTGAGAATTCACTCTTCGCAGACGGAGTGGATGTAGTTGCGTGTTTCGCTTGAGGCGTCGACAGCAATGGAGCCTCCCTTTTCCCGACATCGAATTTTTACGCAAGGCCGGCCGGGTCGAGGCTTGGACTGGCAGTTCGACTGAAGCTTTTCGTTCGCGTATGGATATTTTGCGACCGCGGCGGCTGAGGCTCCCGACGAGGTGGTTTAGTATCTGGCCGACGAGCTTGGCGTCAGCAGGTTGATTTCTGCCAGTATGATTTTTCAGGGCCGCGCCATTGCGCCGAGATTGTGCGGCTATCTTGTTTTCTCCCGGATGAAGCGGGCCGATCGAGCCGCGCTTGCGAGCTGGAAAGCGACGGAGCTTTGCCCCACAACGCAAGGCAACCGCCAGGGGAACTCAGGATCATCAAGGTGCTGATATGGCGGCAGATGTCAAAAAAATGGCCTAACGCGTCAATGCGATCCTGATTGAGCGATCTAGTATGGGCGGAGTTCGCATGAAATGGCTTGGCGAGCGGCGCGCCCTGCGCAGATCGCTTCCTTTGAGAGTCTTTTGTGTTGAGCGCCGATGAAGCCGCTCGTGCGTTCCGAGCAATTATTGGAAGTTTTGGCGTAATGACTGGCTCTAATAAGACAACATGCTTGCCCTTTCGATTGTGGCTTTGCGCAGACGACCGGGCGACGTGTTAGCGGCGCAGGACGGGGATCGTGGCCCCTCGCGATCCTTACTCCGCGCCATGCCGCAGGGCGACATTTTTGGTCTTGCCCCGACGCTCTGTCTGACCCGCGAGCAAGCCGACATCGTCTTTTCGAAGTCAGCGTACGCGGTCAGGAGTGTGTTTGCCAATCTCTGAGATCGATCACTACAACCCGCAAATCGGAGCGACCACCATGACAATCCGGCTTCCAATTGATCCAACTGAGGTCTTCCAGCCCAACGAACAGGCGCTCGAAGCTATCCGTAGAGCCGAAGTCCACGGATCGTGGGAGTTTCCTTTACACCAGAGGGCAAACGGCATGTCCGAAGGGACGGGCAACGGCCTTGAGTACTGGTTTTACACCAGTAGGCATCCCATCACGAAAAACTCGCGAGAGGTCTCAGAGGCCTTATCGTCGTTGAAATCTAGCGACATATCATTGCCGGCTGGCTGGGTTGAAGAGGACGCCCTCAGTCTAGCTGCGTGTGGCGATCTTATTCAGGCTGCGGGCCTGGAAGCCTCAAACAATCAGCTTTTCTCGCAAATTAAAGATGTCGTCTTCGATAAAGACGTGACTTTTGCAAACTATGAATCCGTGGTTGCTGATGCCCACATAGTCAATGAAGTAATGCCTGATATAACTTCGTTTCGCATGTGCTGCACAATTGAGCAGTACCGCACATTGACGTCTCATAACACTTCGCGTTTCGACGTCCTTAATATGGCAAATAATCACGCAAATGACCTTGGGGTTGACGTGCTTACTCGCACGCAGGACATCGCAGAAAGCGATGGAATACTTACCATTGGCGCGCCACGGAAGAAAGACGAGTATGGCAAATGCAAGACCATCACAAGAAACGGGATCAAAATCGGTTTTGTTTCCGCTACATACAGTCTTAACGGGTTTGCATTGCCTCCAGGGCATGAGTTCCGAATTCATGTGTCTAGACTCATGTCTCGGAATGTACCTACAGAGTTAGATTTGCTGCGAGCTCAGATCGCGGATTGTAAAGAACAGGATTGTGATTTTATCATCGCCTCCATCCATTGGGGTGTGGAATTCGAGTTTTTTCCTCTGCTTAGACAGATCGAAGCCGCTCACGCCCTGGTAGAAGAGGGTGTTGATCTGATTTTAGGCACTCATCCGCACGTCATCCAACCTGTTGAGTATTATCGCCCCAAGAGGGATCCGCACCGTACCGCGATTATAGCCTATTCCCTTGGCAGCCTCACATGGGACTGGTTTACGGCACCGCACCTCATATTAAGCCTTGTATTGAACTTAAATATTTCAAAGGGCAGGACAATTGCTGGTGAACAGCGAACTTATTTAAAGAACGCTCAACCAATCCCCATTATTCGCAACATATCCTTAGACAAAGGCAAGAGGACGATGCGGCTCGAAAAATTGGACGAGCGTCTTGACGAGGTCGGCAACGTTACCGGTGGTGACCTAATAAAGATGAAAGATTATTGCGATCTGGTTTTAGGGCAGGGTTGGTCGCGCTAGCTGTGGAGTCTCAACAGGTTGTCCCTGATCATCAAGCCGAGACGGCTGATAGGTGGTTTTGATTGTAAGCTGCCATGTGGCCTGTGCCAATTGCAGCGACGAAAGCGTGGCAGCTCAGCGGTGCGTTCATGAGAAGTGTTGTAGGCTCGGGCATTAAGCCCATTCGCGCAAGCTCGTCTGGATGAAGCGCTCAGCCTTTCCGTTGGCCTTGGGCGTGTACGGTCTTGTGAATATCTGACGTAGACCTGAGACGTTTGCTGCCTGAAAAGCTTTTGACCGGTAGCACGAGCCGTAGTCGCTGCGGAATGAAGGAGCCGCGGCGACCGAGAGAGCGGTGCGCGCAGCTTTTCGCTGCAGGCGCGCACCGCTGTCGAGGCGGCCATGGCCAGTCAAAGTTTCTCTAGAATGTGAATGTTCACACCATTCCGGAGAGACCGACCATGACCCCTTCAGAGTCTACACCCGCCGCCGCGGTGCTGGTAGCGATCGACATTGCCAAGGTGCGCAATGAAGTTCTGATCGAAGCACCGGGCCACAAGCGTCGGCGTCGCCTTTTGGTGCTCAACACCCGTGTTGAGCACGACCATCTGATCGAAGTGCTGCAGGCGTACGGCCGCCCTGTGGTGCGCCTTTGAGGCGACCGGGAACTATCACCGGCCGATAGCATGGCGCCTGGCTGAAGCGGGTTTTGAGGTGCGGCTGGTGTCGCTTGCGCTGGCCCGAACACGAGAAGCGTTGCACAACAGCTGGGACAAGAACGATCCAAAGGATGCCCAGGTGATGCTGCACATGCTCAGGATCCAGGCGACGCAGGTCTACCATGATCCGCTGCGCGCCGGCATCAACGACGCGCAGGAACTGTGGAAGACCCAGCCAACCAAGGCTGGAGACCTGCGTGGCTAGCCAAATCGAACGAAAGGTCCGGTTTCTGAGGGGCGCAAGTGTCGCTGGCGGCGAACTTAAATCCGCATCTGCGCCTGCCGTCTTTTTCATTTTCTCTTAGCCTTGCGCTTTTATCTATGAGATTGAGTGCTCGACCAGTCCTGCCACGCAAAGTGACCTCAAGGAATTGAAAGAGGCCCCGCAATCGCCAATCCCTTCGGCTTACGGCCGTGCGCCCTAAGCATATCCTCGGCACGACGTAACGCTGGAGCGCCGATCATCTTCCATCTGAACAGACTACCGCAGTCCCATTCTGATGAGCAGCTTCAGCCGCCCTGACAGGCCTGTCTTGCACACTCGAGTTGCGCTTCAGCGGCGCAAAGCCTCTATTTGGCTAGGATGTATGCAAAGCGTTGCTCTTAACCCCGCGGCCGGTGAAGTGAGCTCCGGTACCATGATGATCTTTCCCTGGGTTTGCGCTTCGGGCATGTCGAGCCACGAGTTCCGTATTGGTTTGTGCTGCAAACAACTTGGCCGTGCACCCCGCGGCCTCCAGCCATCAGGTACTTCGGTCATGCCTTCGCTGTTCGCCGATTCCGCATTGGAGAGCGTAGCGCGGGAGCTAGTCCCTATTCCTGCAAAAAGGGCCGAAAGTTTGCAGTGATCCGGCGCCCAACGAGTATCGCAGCCGAGCAGGCCTGTGCGAAGGTGATTTGGCGGTCAAATCGCGACGATGGTCGACGACAGAACGGGGGATCCATGAAACGTCCGTCGAAGGAAAGATGGCGACAGACATCATCAGTACGACGACGTGCGGCAAGCTGTTCGTGATGATGACCGTAGTAGCCGCGGAAGAAGTTCGCAGCTGCAAGTCCGGAGCAGCAAGTCACGAGGCTTGGGTCCAGGCTGTTAGGCCAAGTGCTGGGGAGGGGAGAACGGACTACCTCTGGGGACCCTAGTTAGTCAGTGGGGGAGCGGGGTTTCGCCGCCCGCCCTTAGCTGGGGTGTCGACGCTGGCCGACCAGGCGGGCCTGCACGTTGGTGCTCGCTTGTGCGCTGATCGAGGCCCAAGTGCTTGCCGCCGAGCGGCTGCATGGCAATGAGATGACGGCGGCGCGCATTGCTCGAGCGAGATGTTCTCGGCAGACGTTGCCTGAGCGCTTGCCACGGCTTTCGCGGAAGTGAATTAAGCGAAACTGTGGTCGTCTTCACCCAATTCAGTGCCGATATGGCGGCATATGTCAAGAAACTGACCGAACGTGTCAATACAAGCCTAATCGCGCAAGCTAGTCTCACCTGAATGGAGTTCGCGTAAATTTGCTTCGCGAGCGCCGCCTTTGGCAGGTCGCTTTTTAGGAACATCGGCCAATGAAACAGTACAAAGATCCCAACAGAGAACAGGTTCACATGAGCAGCATTAAGGCCTTCCGGGAACTGCAGAATGAAGTAACCGAGTGGCGTCGTTACCTGCACGAAAACCCCGAACTCGGCTATGAGGAACACAACACGGCTAGGTTCGTGGCCGAGAAGCTGGCCTCTTTCGGTATCAACCATATCGAGACGGGGATCGCTGAGACCGGTATTGTTGCGCTAATCCAGGGCGAAGGCGGAGACGGACCTACGATTGGGTTGAGGGCGGACATGGACGCCCTGCCAATACTTGAAAACTCGAACAAGCCCTGGTCGTCGACCATACCCGGCAAGATGCACGGATGCGGCCACGATGGTCATACGGCGATGCTGCTGGGCGCCGCCAAATACCTTGCGAAGACTCGCAACTTCAAGGGGTCCGTTGCCTTGATCTTTCAGCCCGCGGAAGAAGCGGGCATAGGCGGCCACAGAATGGTCCAGGAAGGTATCATGGACCGGTTCAGCATCTCAAAGGTTTATGGCATGCACTGCACGCCAGGAATGGAGATAGGCAAATTCGGGATTTGCCCCGGCCTCGCGTTGGCCTCGGTTGACGAGTTCGACATTTTTGTGAAGGGCCGCGGCGGCCATGCGGCGTATCCCCAAAGGGTTATCGATCCCATCGTTATTGCAGCGCAGATCATCGTTGGGCTGCAAAGTGTCGTTTCGCGCAACACGGACCCGCTCGAGTCGCTCGTCGTCTCCGTTACCCAGTTGCGGGCTGGGGAGGGCTATAACAGCATTCCAGAACACGCTCAGATATCTGGGACTGTTAGAGCTCTCTCACCCACATTGCGCGATTTTGCCCAACGACAGATCTCCGAGTCCGCGAACGGAATTGCGCGCGCCTTTGGCGGCAGTATCGACTTCAAGTACCACCGTCTGGAGCCCGTCACCGTCAATCACCCGGAAGAAACTAATCTGGCGATTAAGGCCGCGCGCGACATTGTGGGCCACGATGCAGTGACCGACCGGCTCAAACCTACAATGGGAGCGGAAGATTTCGCGTATATGCTGGAGGCGCGGCCCGGAGCTTACATTTATATTGGGAATGGCTCAACTGCCGACGTGCATAACCCTGCCTTTGACTTCAACGATGAAGCCATACCTTACGGCATCGGCTACTGGGTAAAGCTGGTCGAGACGTCGATGCTGGCGGCGTGAAGGCTGTGCAAAACCCATCCAGTCTAGTTGCCGGAACAATGAGGGAGAACAAATAACGAGCATATCCATAAACCGCAGAGTTTTCATCCACTCGCTATGGAGCCCGAATTGGTAGTCGCCGACGAGCCAGTCAGCATGCTGGATGTATCAGTTGATGTCCAAATCATCATAGCTGATGCTGGAACTTCGAGCATCGCGGGGGTTAGCGTATGTTCTTAATCATACATGAAATTTAATTGCCGACCGCGTTTTGGTTATGCGGGCGGGGAGGATCATCGAAGCGGGTTTGCCGCGCGATGTTCTGAAGCATCCCCGCGAACACTACACCCGCAAGATTCTCGCCGCTGCGCCATCCCTCGACGAGGCCTTGGAACTGAGGGCGGCACAGAGACGAGTGGTCGGTGGACTGAACCGCCGCCTCCAGATGCATCTGAGGATGTTCTGGTCGAAATTTGGAGGCTGCATGTGTACGCGACGCGGCCGTAAACTTGACAGACGGAGATGACATCAAATGAACAACCCTGTCGCCGAGATGTCGAGCGATCTGGCCGCAAGTCCCGCGAAGACGACGTCGTCGACTTCTCCTTACCTGCGTCACCTACCCCTGTTCCCTGGAAGGCAGGATCCTGAATTCTTCAAGATCTTCGATGTGGTCAACGCGCTCCCGCTTGATGACACGCATTGTCACCTCGTTACCGACCGCGATGCGATTACCACCCCCCAGCGCTATCTTGAGCGCATTTCGCTGGCCGGATACCCTTTTCCTAACTACTTCCCTGCGGGGATCTATAACCGTTGGCTCACCGGTGACGAGGCAACCCGGCACGACCTTGACAAGACATTCGGAATCCAGGCCAAGGTCGATGAGATGACGTACCATCTGTCCCAAAGCATTTTCATCAAATTCCTGACAAAGGAGCTGGCACAGTTCCTGAATTGCGAACCAACATTCGAAGCCGTCATCGAGGCACGGAATGACCGGGGCCGGGATTATTGGTCCTACGTCAACGCCCTTTTCCGCGACGTGAACCTGGAAAACATCATGCTCGATACCGGCTACCACGAAAGCTGCGGCCGGCCGGCCATCGAGAAATTCGAAGAGGCAATCCTTCCCTGCCGGACCCACAGGATTGCCCGCATCGAGGAGATCCAGCGCGAATTATTTAGCATGGATATTTCCTTCGACGAGTTCGAGAGTCTCTACTTCGAACGCCTTCTCGACGTCATGGATGGCACGGGCAATTTCGGCAAGAAGTCCGTCGGTATGAAGTCGTACCTGCTGCCGTATATCGGCCTGATCGAACCGCTTTACGATCGGACGCTTGCGGCAAAGTCGTGGAATGCGATGCGGAAATCCTACGCGGAATTGCCGTTCATGGAACGGCAGGCGGCGTTCAATGTCTCGAAGGACCTGCGGCGGTACACGTTCACGATGACGCTGGAGGAATGCCTTAAGCGGGACATGCCGATGCAAATCCACACTGGCGACGGCGAGGCGCCAGAGGTGATCCTGCGCAATCAGGACCCATTCTTTCTGGAGGAAGTGGTCCGGTTCGACAAGGACAACATGATGCGGATGCCGAAGATCATCCCGCTGCACGCCGGCTATCCCTCGGTCGGCAAGGCGGCGTGGCTCAGCCACCTGTATCCGAACTGCTATTTCGAGCTATCGATCATGACCCCGTTCGTCCACCAGAGCCTCTACGAGAGGTATAAACAGGTCATGGAGGCGGTTCCGCTCTCAAAAATCCTGTTTGCGAGCGACAACTACCACGTTCCCGAACTGTTCTGGCTCGCCGGACGGTGGGGTAAGCGATATCTCGCGAAAGCGTTGACCGATTATGTCGTCGGCGGAAGTCTCGCCTTCGAGGAGGCGATAGAGGCGGCGCGCATGGTCCTCCATAAGAATAATCGTGCAGTCTACAATTTGAACGACGTCTGAGTCAAAATAGTATTCAGACCCCGGTGGCCCTCTTCGCCGGCACGATCGAGTTCGACCTGCCCCGCCGCCTCAGCCGAATTGTCACCGTCACCGATCTGCGCATGGAGCGCATTCTTCGCCGCGCCGGCTGGCCGCTTGCTCGGATCGGCGAGCCGCACACAATCGGCGCCACCGGTGCCGTGGCCGGATATCCCGACGCCTCCACCGACAGGCTGGAGGACGTTCTTCATGTCCAGTGCTGTGGGCGTGAAGCGCGCCGGGTGCTCGTGAACCGAGCCCGCTTCTCTTTTCCGGGCTCAAGCGGACCCGGCTGTAGCCGTTCATCACCGTCCGTTCGCACGGCCGACGTGACTGCGCAGAGAAGCGCAACATCTATAAGATAGTTCGGTCACTCCCCAATCCTGCAGCGTTGGAGCGATGTTTGCAGGAAACCGGCCTTGAGCGCTGCAATTCTGCCGTCAATCGACGCTCGGGGAAAGCTAGTTTGAAGGCATCTAATCATCCACTTGGAGTAATTGATGAGGGGCACGGCAATCACTGCACTGCTGAGGCTCAAACGGCCGGACCTTTTGCAAGAATGTGCATATATCAATGGGACTTGGGCCTCAAAGTCTGAAAGCCTCGCGATAGTGGATCCTGCAACTGGCGAAGCCTTGGCCAAGGTAGCAGCCTGCGAGGTATCGGATGTGGACGATGCGGTTCTTTTCGCGAGAGCCGCGTTCCTGCGGTGGCGCGACATGCTTCCCCCAGAACGTGGCGCATATCTGCGGAAGTGGGCGACCGGTATGCGTCAAAACGCGGAAGATCTAGCCGTGATCATGACTGCCGAGCAAGGCAAGCCGATCGCGGAAGCTCGCGGCGAGATTTCATACGCTGCCGGGTTTCTTGATTGGTTCGCGGCGGAGGGTGAGCGGGCCTACGGCGAAACCATCCCTAGCCATCTCGCCGGGAGCCGGCTGGCAGTGCAGATGCAGCCGATCGGAGTGACTGTCGCTATCACCCCATGGAACTTTCCCTCGGCAATGATTACAAGAAAAGCTGGAGCCGCGCTGGCCGCTGGCTGCCCCATGATCGTCAAGCCGGCCCCAGAAACGCCCTTATCGGCGCTCGCGCTCGCCCGCCTTGCCGAGGAAGCCGGCATCCCTGCTGGCGTGTTTCAGGTGATAACTGGTGAGGCGCCGCCGCTGGCCAGGCGTTTGTTGGAGCATACCGAGGTGCGGGCGTTCTCCTTTACCGGCTCGACCGAGGTCGGTCGCCTCCTGCTCCAGGAGTCCGCGAAAACCGTGAAAAAAGCTTCGCTCGAACTCGGTGGCAATGCTCCCTTCATCCTGTTCGACGACGCACCTATCGAAGCCGCAGTCGCCGGTTGCATGGCTGCCAAATTCGCCACATCCGGCCAGGACTGCCTGGCAGCGAACAGAATCTACGTGCAGAGGAGAGTCTATGACCACTTTGTAGAGAAATTCGCGCAGGCCACCAGAGATCTGAAAGTTGGGCACGGGTTGGAGCCGGGGGTCGACATCGGTCCAATGACCAAGGCGTCCGGTGCCGAAAAGTGCAGGCAGCAGATCTCCGAGGCTCTCTCAGAGGGGGCCAGAATGGTGACCGGCGCACAAGACAACTT
This sequence comes from Mesorhizobium sp. M8A.F.Ca.ET.207.01.1.1, assembly GCF_004794715.1. Taxonomy (NCBI): domain Bacteria; kingdom Pseudomonadati; phylum Pseudomonadota; class Alphaproteobacteria; order Hyphomicrobiales; family Phyllobacteriaceae; genus Mesorhizobium; species Mesorhizobium sp. M8A.F.Ca.ET.207.01.1.1. The sequence goes on from NZ_SRUS01000022.1 coordinate 25,168, forward strand.
TCTCCGCGGGAACTTTGTCACACCGACGGTGCTCGCCGACGTGACTGACGACATGCGGGTGGCCAGGGAAGAAACCTTCGGGCCCGTGGCTGCTATCTTGCCCTTTGACGACGAAGGGGAGGTGCTCGAGCGCGCGAATAATTCCGAGATGGGCCTCGCGGCCTATGTCTACACCCGAGACCTCAACCGTGCGATGCGGCTCACTGATCGGCTCGAATACGGCATGGTCGCGGTCAACACGCCGAAATTCACTGGTGCGCCGATCCCGTTTGGCGGGTGGAAACAGTCCGGTCTTGGCCGGGAAGGCTCCAAACATGGCATCGCCGAGTATCTGGAATCAAAATACACCTGCTTCGGGAATCTTGTAGCGTGAGAGGATTGCGTCCAATGACGATCAACATCGGGGAAATCGGCGAAAAGGACAGGAACAGCGTCCTGCATCCATTCACGCAGCTTAAGGATTTTGCCAGCGGCAAGCTTGGCGATCCGACCATCGTCGAGACAGGCAAAGGGATTCGCATCCAGGATGCTAGTGGCAACCAACTGATGGACGGCTTCGCCGGTCTCTATTGCGTGAACGTCGGCTATGGCCGGACCGAAGTCGCCGAGGCGATCTCTCGTCAAGCTTATCGTCTCGCCTATTACCATTCCTACGCCGCACACACGACGGACGAACTCGCCATTCTGTCCGACCGCCTTGTGAAGATGGCGCCAGGCAAGATGAGCAAGATCTTCTACGGGATGTCCGGCTCGGACGCCAACGAGACACAGGCCAAGCTCGTCTGGTACTACAACAACCTTCGCGGCAAGCCAAACAAGAAGAAAATTATCTCGCGCGAGCGCGGCTACCACGGCTGTAGCGTAATCTCCGGCTCAATGACCGGCATGAGCTTTTATCATGACCATATGGACCTTCCCCTGCCGCGGATTCTCCATGCTGGGGTTCCCCACTTCTACTGGGGAGCGCAGCCGGGGGAGACTGAACATGAATTCTCCAAGCGTCGCGCGGCCGAACTGGATGACCTCATCCAGCGCGAGGGTCCAGATACAGTGGGTGCATTCATTGGAGAGCCGGTCCTGGGTACAGGCGGCATTACCCCGCCCCCAGCGGGCTATTGGGAGGCGATCCAGCCTGTCCTCAGGAAGCATGACGTCCTCTTGATCGCAGACGAAGTGATTACTGGCTTTGGCCGTACCGGCTCCATGTTCGGCTCACAGCACTATGGCATCGAGCCTGACCTCATCACGATCGCGAAGGGGCTGACATCCGGGTATTTCCCGCTGTCCGGCGCCATGGTGGGAGAGAAGGTCTATGAGGTGCTCGAAGCCGGAGCGGACCGCGTCGGCGCATTCTCTCACGGCTACACCTATTCCGGCCACCCTATTGGCGCCGCGGCGGCAAATGCGGTTCTCGATATCGTCGAAAGGGAAGACCTTCCGGGAAACGCACGCGAGGTCGGCGCGTTTTTCCAAGCCCAGCTGAAGGAGAAATTCTCGCAGTTGCCGATCGTTGGCGAAGTGCGCGGGGTAGGGCTTATGGGCGCAATCGAATTCGTGGCCGATCGCAACAATAGGAACCGCTTCGATCCGATGCTCAAGGTTGGCGCGCGAATATCCAAGGCAGCCCGTGACCGTGGTCTTATTGCTCGCGCGATGCCGCACGGAGACATTCTGGGTTTTGCCCCGCCCCTCGTAGTAACGAAAGCCGAGGTCGAAGAGATCGTCGCCATCGCCGAAAGCGCTGTCCGTGTTGTCATGGATGAACTCACCCGCGATGGCCAAAGAATCTGAGACATCGACCGCAGGAATCGCTCATCCGCGAGGACTTTGTAAGGCGAGTGATCCGAGTAAGGGAGTTCTCAATTGGGTTCGGTGACAATACCAGAGCTCCGGTCCGGCGGGCAAGTGGCGATTGGGCCGGGGAGGGCTGCTGTTCAGCTGCATTCCTCGCCCACCAGCTTTCTGCACAGCGTTGACCAGAATTTCCGCCATGCGATGGAGTTCCTCAATCTGCCTGAGGGACTGGCCGAGCGGATCATTCAGTGCAACTCGACATACACAGTGCGGTTTGGTGTCAGGCTGCGCGGCCGGATGTACAGCTTCGTCGGCTGGCGCTCCGTTCACAGCGAGCATTGCGAGCCTGTCAAAGGTGGTATCCGGTTCACGCCCGATGCGGATGCTGAGGAGGTAGAGGCGCTCGCAGCGCTGATGACCCTCAAATGCGCGCTGGTCGATGTCCCATTTGGCGGCTCAAAAGGAGCACTCAAGATCGACCCGCGTGAGTGGACCCCTCCGGAGCTCGAGCGCATTACCCGCCGTTTCACCCAGGAGCTCAGCAAGCGCGGCCTAATCGGTCCTGGGCTCAACGTGCCAGCTCCTGATGTGGGCACAAGCGAGAGGGAAATGGCTTGGATGGTCGACGAGTTCCGCCGGGCCAATCCGATGGATGTGATCAATGCGCGGGCCTGCGTCACCGGCAAGCCGCTCTCCAAGGGCGGTATTGCAGGGCGCACAGAAGCGACTGGCAGAGGTGTGCAGTTCGCCATCCGCAGCTATCTACAGGATCCGCGCACAGCCGGGCTGAAGCAGGGCCGGGACCTGAAGTGGATATCCGTGGCGGTGCAGGGCTTTGGCAATGTCGGCTATCATGCCGCCAAGTTCCTCTCCGAGGATGATGGCGCGTTGATCACGGTCGTTTCCGAACGCGATGGCTACGTCGCCCATCCGGAAGGCCTTCCCATCGAAGCACTCAAGCGACATCAACTCCGGACTGGCAGCATTCTCGGCTTTCCCGATGCAGAGTCATTCGAAGGGGATATCACAGGCCTGGAACGGCCGTGCGACATTCTCATACCTGCCGCCATGGAAAATGCCATCCATATTGGCAACGCTGAGCGCATCCAGACGCAACTCATCGTGGAGGCGGCCAACGGCCCAGTCACCTACGAGGCTGACGAGATGCTTCGCTCCCAAGGGATCACGATCCTTCCCGATCTCTACGTCAATGCTGGTGGCGTGGTCGTGAGCTATTTCGAATGGGTCAAGAACCTGACCCACATCCCTTTCGGTTTGATGGAGAGGCGGCGGCGAGAGCGGCGCAACCAGACGATCGCCACAGCGCTCGAGCGCATGACCGGCAACGCATTTCCCCTCGACATGCGTGACGAATTCCTTGAAGGCGGCGCTGAGATCGATCTCGTGCGGTCCGGTCTCGAGGATGTGATGCGCAGCACCTGGAAGCGGATAGCCGATCTGCTCGAGACGCAGCCGGAACTCGGCGACTACAGAACGGCCGCCTACGTTGTGTCTATTCGGCACATCGCAGGTGCATACGAGGCCATTGGGATATGATCGATTACGGCAACGGCCTCGATTTGGCTTTCCCTCTGAAGTGTTCAGAAAGGAAGATGTGGCTCTCGTGCCCACATGAGCGGTCCGCCGCCGCTGCCCGGTCGTCACGCGACCGACACCCGTCCGCGGCGCGCCCCGCTGGTGTCCTCCCCAACCGGCGGGGCGCAGTTATTAACGGGCGGGGTGGGAGTGCTTGCAGCCTATCCAATCACAGGCTTGCGACGGAGAGTAAATTCGAATCGCACATCGCGTTCCGCATCTCCGCTGCGCGACGGCTGACGCACGCACGGGAGCTTTGGGCGTCCACCAACGTGCTTGGCATCAAACGTTCTCACCATCAGGCGGTGCCTTTGCTGCTGCAAGCGGGTTTCGCAATTCACTGTTCGAGAAGTTCACATTTGGCGCGGCGGCAGAACTGCCGACGTCGCTCCATATGGAGACAGTCATCGGATGCCGGCTAATTCCGACGAGATTGGCCGCGGTCATGAAAGAAAGCTAGCCCGTCGGTATCCATAAGCCGGCGTGGCGCTCTGCAGCCAATCGAGGGACTTAGTTCAACGCATGACGAAGGACATGCAACTTCTCTTCGAGACCTTCCTGGAACAGCTGTCGGAAAGCGCCGATGAGGCGGATTTCCAAACCGCTATGGCTGCAGCGGCCGCTGGATTGGAGCTAGTCACCTTTGCCTATCTGTCAATGCCGCAACAGCGTTCAAGCGAACCCAGGTTGATCTCAAACTATCCAGCTGGCTGGATCGCGCACCATCTGCAAAACCGGTATGAGAAAGTCGATCCTGTTATCATTCGTGCAAGGTGTGGCGGATGCCCATTTCGGTGGGGATCGGACATACGCGGCGTTGCGACATCACAAGTTCAGCAGACGCTGTTCGAAGAAGCGGCCGAGTTCAGTATCCGCTGTGGCTTGACGATCCCAATCGTCGATCGCCGGAACTGGATGGCAGCGATGACGTTTGCCGCTGATGAGCCCAATCCGGCGTTTCTCCGGGTAGCCGAACGATACGAACAAGCGCTTCAGCTCATGGCGACCTGCTTTCACGTCTCCGTTCGCCGCAACCTGTCCGGCAATCGAACAGTGGACGGCGTTTCGCTGACACCGCGCGAATATGAGTGTCTGCAGTGGGCCGCACGCGGCAAGTCCGCCTGGGATATCGCCGGCATTCTAGGAATCACGCGGCGTACCGCCGCTTTCCATTTGGACAATGCCAAGAAGAAGCTCGGTGTGCGCACCCAAAATCAGGCCGTATCGCTCTTGGCCTCCTCACGATCTTCAATTCTCTGAGAAACTGAGTTTCGTCTTTGGTCCTCCTGTGCAAGTGCACAGGCTGTTTCGGGTGGCGCATTCGCCTCCAATGGCTAGTTCATTCCTTCCCGGAGGGATCGTGTCCCAGGGAGTGGTGTAGCTGGCGGCTTGGTCGCGGCGCCCTCCGGCATGGCGCCAGCTGATCAGCGTGCCAGGGCTGGCAGGGCTGATAAGAGGATCATCGCTCATTTGGCTGATGGTTTCCAGATGGGGTGGATGCCAGCCTTCTCCGACGACATCGCAATGTGCCAAGTTTGTCATGCTCAACGCCACAAAATGGAAGGAGGCACCCGTGGGAAAAGTCTGGCAAAAAACGTGTTTCAGCTGCATGGAGCGGCGGCTGACGGAACTGTCGCATTTCGCAAGAAGCTGTCGCGCCTGCAGTTTTGCAGGAGGATCAGCCGGCATGTGTCGTGGCGCATGATTGGGCTCGCGATTCATCGGCGCCATGGCTGTGGTCCGATGGGCATCCTGCAAGGCGCACCCGGGGGCTCCTGGCTCGCCCGCACGATTGGCGAGGAAGCCGCGCATGGCCATTGCGCTGGCCAACAAAATGGCGCGTGGCATCTGGGGCCATGCTGCCGAAGGGGGGATTACCGGAATCCGGCAACGGTGCCTGCATGAGCATTCACCAGCACACCTGAAGCCGGTCGGTCTGGGATGTGAGGAAGGCAAGAACTGCATGTTGACGATCAGATCGGGGTCAGAAAACCAGAATGACGCACCGAGCCTCACGCTCGCTTTCTAGATTTGGACCTGATCCGCGCATTACCATACCGGCCCGCGGCACGTCATGGCCGCAACTCAAGGCCTGACACAAGACCGCACTCGATCACGTGTTCAAAGGTTCAAAATCTTCCTTGCAAAGCGGCTGGCATCCACAAGCACGTCGGGCTCGGCGTCTTCCATAATTATCGGCAACTTCAGCACCTGCGGCCGGATCTGGTCGGCGACGGCGCGCCACTGCGTGCTTGCGGCCGGGCGTTTCCTGGGCGAAGGCGGTGGCGATGAAAGCGGAGACGACGCGGCGGCCGTTCTTGCCGGCATCGGCCAGCACGTTCTCATCAAGTGAACGCGACAGCGCTGCCCTGTCGCGCACAGCACCTTGGTGACGGCCGCCTTGATGCCTTCATGGGCATCGGAGACGGCGAGCTGACGCCGCGCAGGCCGCGACGGGTCAGCTTGCGCAGAAACTCCGTCCAGATCGGCTCGGCCTCAGAGGTGCCGACCTCCATGCCCAGCACCTCGCGCCGGCCGCCCGCATTGAGCTTGGGGATGCGCAGCTCGACCGTCCCGGCCCGTGTCTCCCATTCGCGCTGGCGATAGCCGGTGCGCTGGGCCGTGCGCAATGGGCTCTTCTCGCCATAGGCGGCGCCGGTGGCGGCTCCATCAGCCGCTCGGTGGCGAACCAATCATCTCGCGCAAGAGATCGGAGTCCGGAGTCTTCTCCACGAGCGCGCGCAGGTTCATCATGTCGTCGGTCATCGGTGGCCCTCCGAAATGGGTTGGCGTCAACAACCAGACCCTACCGGAAAGCGCCGATGACCACCTCGATGCCGCTCGCTCGCTACGGCACTAGCAACGGTGCGCTCGCGAGCGGCTCAAACCGCCGAGCTCGACTGGGACGTGCGGACCAATGGCGGGCACGAGATCGATTCCTTTGATGCGTTGAAGCCGCATTATCTGATCTTGCGAGGTTCCGAGGGTTGCGACCCGGCTGCTTCCGTCGACCGGCCAACGATGCTTCGTCATACCTTTCCGGTGCTGCTGGATGGGAGGATGGCGCCCGAGGAAGCGGGCCTCTGGGAGAGCAGCCGTTCGCCCTTGATATTCCGCTATCCGCGCCGAAGGGCGCTGGCGGAATTGCTGTCGGCATTTACGAGCTCTTCGCAAGCATGATCGAGTTCGGCCTGTCGCGCTGCCTCAGCCGAATTGCACCATCACCGATCGCGCATGGAACATCCTCCGACGTGCCGGCTGGCCGCTTGCGCGAATCGGTGAACCGCACACGATCGGTAACACGCGCGCCGTGGACGGGGTATCTCGACATCTCCGCCGACACGCTAGAGGACGTTCGGAGGGACGGCGGCTTTCATGTCCCATGCTGTGGGCGCCGGCGGTCTGCCCGGCCGTGTGATGTCTGGGCGTTGGCTCCGTGCTCCTGGCGGGCTTGGGTCATGAGTACGCCAGAAGGCGCCGCCGCCGACTGGGATAAGAGCTCGTATTATATGCCGTTCGTCTGACCCGGCGCGGCTGAGCCTGGGAGTTCTTGCGGCGCAATCCGGCCTTCCAGCGTGGTTTTGGCCCGTGCAGTGGAGCCGGCCCAATGGCTGGAACATCGGAGATCACTCGAAATTAGTGCGCCGCGCGTTGACCTGGCCTGCTGAGGCGTTCTGTTCCGCCGATTCTTTGGGTCGTGTATTGCTCCCCGTCCGACTTCATCTCGACGCAATCTGGCCCAAGCACTTGAAACATCGGCTGTGGGCACTCGAGTGTCTCAACAGTGTTGTTGGGCAAGGACGACTCCCAAAGCCCCTGTTTCCGCCGCAGGCTCGTAGTAGCCGCCTTCGCTTCGTACTTCAGGCGCTCGAGGATTCGCTCGCAGACGCTTCGCACCAGGTATCGCCGAAGCGCTGATCGGCGAACCGCGGGTCCAGGCCGACTGGAATGATCCTCGCGATCATCTGCGTGATCGCGTCCGCCGCGCCATTCGCCGCGGCCATAAGCTCATGAATGGCGGGTACAGAGAGTTTGCTTGAAGGCGCAACGGAGCGCCAGCGCGATTAGTCAGCTGGGGAACAATTCCTTGTAGCCAGCGGTCACCATCCAGTTCGCACGGTCAAGATGACTGCGAAGAGCTTTGCGAGCGCGCTCTGGCTCGCTTGCCGGATCAATGCCGAGGATCAGATGCGCCATCTCTTCTTCGCCGGCGCCATCGGCGAAAGCGTCGAGGATCCTCATATAGGTCGTGAAATGCTCCTTGTCATAGGCCGTGAGGCTTTCCGACCAAGGGACTTCTTGAGCGATTTCCGGCTTCATGACGAACGCTATGCCTTTTCACTTCGGTGCGATCCGCACAAGGAGGCTCTGTCGACCGGTCGTTTATAACGAATAGGAACGATCATTCCTAGAACGATCGTTCCTGTTCAGGTCTCTATCGCGCTGTGGATCTCAAGGAGATCATGGCCATCAATATGCGTCGTTTGCGCCATGAGCAGGACCTGACGCAAGAAGAGTTGGCTGCGCGCGCTGAGCTGAGCATGCGCTACGTGGGCTCGATCGAGCGCGCCCGTGTTTCTGCGAGTGTCAGTGTGCTCGGGCGCTTGGCGGTCGCACTGAATGTCGATCCCTGCGACTTGATCAGGCCACCGCAGAGGTACAAGAAGCGTTCCCGGTTGCCCGGGCTTGGGACCTTAGCTGCATGAATTCGCGCCGGACTGATGGTGCCACGGCAGTCGCTGGCCGCTTTTGCCTTGGCCGCGCTGAGTGACTTGGTCCCTCTAGGCGCAACATGGCGCACCGAATGAAAGGTCCGCTCTCCCTCGCGAGATAATGATGACGGCGATTCATGATGGAGTGCGCTTACGGCGATGTCCTTGGAGATCAGGGCGGTGATCGCCTGCGCAACCTTTTTCGGGTTGGCCAGCATTCCGATCCTGGCGCTGCTCCCCCTCGTGGTTCGTGTCAGTTGAAGAGCGGGCCGATCGTCTACGGCATTTATTAGCCGGCTTCGGCACCGGCGCTTTCATCGCGGGCACGAGCAACGGCTTCCTTGGGCGGATCACGTCTCAAAACAGGCTGGTGGTGGCGGCAATTGCTCTGGCACTTGGCGGCGCGGGTTGGCTGATCACAGGGACCGGCATAGACGTGGCGGTGCAACTCGCAAGCCCACGGTGGGTGGTCGGCCGTACACTCTCCATCTACTATGCCCTGAGCGCCGGCGGTTCTGGCTGCCGGCAGCTGGATTTGGGGTTCGCTCGCGCAGAATTACTCCCTGACCTGGGCTTTGGAGGCCGCCGCCGGGGGTCTGTTGCTGGTTGCAGCAGCGGGAATGGTGTTGCCGATACCTCCATGGGAAGAAACGGACAAGTCGCGCACCGGGCACTCGATCTGAAGCCAAGGAGTGACCCTATCGTTGCCAAAAGCGAGTATTTGATATCGGAGGAAATTATCGTGGCCTTTCTGGCCAGCATGCGCGCAAAGCGCCACGCTCTTAGCCGCGCCGACCGCGAACTGGACGCTCCAGCGCAACCTCCAAATGCCTTCACTTTGGACAGAAAGGTTTCGGGCCGCACGATTGCCGGACCAGGTGCCGAGATGCACCCGTGGATGTTCGCCACGCCGGTCGCGCAAATAATGAAACAGCGCGGCGGGCCGATCGACACCGCCGAATGGCCAGTCGTCGCTGACACAGAGCCACGGCCTGCCGGTAAGCCCGGGTCGGGGGCGGGTTGGCAAACTTGCCGCAATGTGTAGATCGGCGCCGTCTAATGTCATGCCGCTGTGCCTCTGGTCACGCAGGCTCCGGGCGAAAACACCTCCTCCAAACTCTGACGTCGTTCCTCATTGTTCCACGGGCGTGACGCCGCCGAGGCATCATACAGGCGTGCGAAGGTTCGTTCCGTGGCAATAGCCCACACAGCCTGTACTGATGAGAATGTCCGCATCCACGAGGGCGTGACGTTCCCCGTCGCTCAATTCCCGGGTTCCAAATCGGCCGCAACGCCAGCTTCCAGCAAGCCTAGATCCTGCGCATATCTAACGGCGAAATGATTGATCTAAGCCGACCAACTGGATATCGTTACGAAGACCTCGGTCGCGAAAAAAGGCGCGATGCTCGGTCTCCCTGTCGGCGCGAGAGCGATCCACCGCGATCCAGATAGGCAGCATACAAATCGTCAGATCGAGGTCGGTGCGCAGTAATGCAGCGTTGATGCCATAGGAGCAACCGACATCAATGACCTTCAACCTAGTGTTGTTTCGAACATGTCGATAATCGGCGAAGATTCTTTCGAAGACTGGCCCGATCCTGGAATCATAAAGTCCTTCAGGCGCTTTATGTGGTATGCGAGATTGGCCATGCCGACCTTCGTCGTGGCCCGCGCGATGCCGATGGTTCGGATGAACAGCCCCATACGGCTCTTCTGCTCGGTAAAGACATGCTCGACGCGCGAGCGGACCTTCGACTTGATGTTGTTGGCGCGCCGGGTGGTTTCGGGCATCAGCCTGCCCTTGGGCTTCTTGCGGTGGACCCGGCTAACGAAGCCTTGCTTCTCCATGGAGATCTCGTTGGCCGCCGATCTGTAGGCGGTGTCGGCCCATACGCTCTTCGAGGTGTTGGTCTTGTCAGCAGGCCTTCGCGCAGCCTGGCTCCTTCATAGGCGGCCGCATCCGTTGCCCGCCATTTGCGGATCAACCCATGCTCGCGGTCGATGGAGATATGGTTCTGGTAGCCGAAAGCGGGAATGGCGATGTCGACTGGCGGCATCGTACCGTTCGCCTGTGGCTTGGCCTTGTAAGCGCTGCCGTCGCGTCGTCGTTCAGATGACCGGTTTCTTTGGCCAGCCAGCCCTCGCGGCAGACGACGCGGGCCAACCAAGAGCCGATCGGGCCGATGCCGACCACAAGGCGATCTTTCAAACAGGGGTTTAGACATAGCACATAGCTATCTTTTCAGGAACTCGATGACTGCGACGACTACCCCGCGATTTGGCTTCTTCAGTCCGACCGTCATCCGCAGCGCATTGGGAAACCCTTGCCTGCAACGCCTCGCAGATAGTCGCGCGCCATGAGATCGTCGGGCAAATGCGGACATGCGGCTTGATCTCGTCCTGGCTAATGGTCTCGTCAAAAAACCCCTCTCTCTCGTGCTCTCAATTTACCAATCTTCGGCGACGAATCACTCTTCACCTGAGGGCGCCTGCGCAGGTGCGAAGACGTGAGAGGTCGCTAATTGTTCCTGTTCCGTTGGAAATGGTGTGATCGACCAATGAATTGAGTCAACGGCACGCTGAACTATTGCGTTTGTCCGAGCGCGGCTGGGTGATGCGGCGAGGACATATCCGATGAAGTCTCGGTAATCGCCTTTCCTGACGATCGGCGTCTTGGGTTTGATATACAATTTGGCCTCGACGACGCCTGGTATGGCAGCCGCTCGACTTTCGCCATCGATCCAATCCAGGATACCATCGCGATCAGGAATCAGAAGCCGCTCGGTCGCAACATGCGAATGCCTCCTGTGCAAATTCCATTCCTCGCCGATCACGAGCTTGATGTGTTCGGTGACAAGATCGATACCGTGAGCCGCCTGAACCGTTTGAGCACCGCCACCAAGACGCGGATTGACCTCAATCACGACTGGCCCACGCTTGGTCCACCGCAGTTCTACGTTCGTTGGCCCCCAGTCAAGGCCGAGAGCTCGCAAACAGCTCAGCGAAGCATCGGCAATACGC
>NZ_SRUS01000230.1:0-364 GCF_004794715.1 Mesorhizobium sp. M8A.F.Ca.ET.207.01.1.1
GGGGCTTGCCCAAGCTGTGTTGCATTGTCTACCGGAGAAGCCCCATGAACGCACGTTCCGTCCGTCGCCCTGCAACTGAACGCATTGTCGAACGCGCCGACCCGCGCCTGCTGCGTGGCGTGCGGCAGCTGGCCCTGGCCGGGCTGGCGCTGGGGCTGGTCTGGCCGGCGGCACGTGGCAACAGCACGTGGCTGGGCTGGCTGCCGATGTGGCTGGTGGGCATGCCGCTGGTGGCCTGGTGGGCGCTGCTGCGCTTTCCACTGTCGCGCCTGTCAGGGCTGCGGCTGGCGCGGCGTACCGGTGGACAGGCGCGGCGCAGGCCTGTTCCGGCCTCGCGTGGCCGGCGCAGCCCGGCCGCCACGGC
>NZ_SRUS01000231.1:0-364 GCF_004794715.1 Mesorhizobium sp. M8A.F.Ca.ET.207.01.1.1
CAACGAGTGACGGTTGCTTGCCGCACCTTGTGACGCAACTGACCTGAGAATTGTTGAGGACTGCGCTGCAAAGGAGGAGACCATCCAGCGCAAATCCCAAGTGGCTCAATGCTGTGAGCTTCCTGCTGTGTGTGATTGGTATGGACCATGTCGCATTCGCCAATTGAAGCCACTACCTTCGCTTCCACACAGTCCCCTTCAGGTGCTCAACACACCTTCGTAGGCGGACTGTCTGCCGCAACAGCAGGCAATCCAAGGTCAAACCGCATCACTCGTCATCCCGGTGAGTCCAAGCGTTTCTGGCCGGGTGGCGCGCAGCCATACAAGACCCTGCATGGGGGAAAGCTGCGGGCGGCCCTACGAC
>NZ_SRUS01000232.1:0-364 GCF_004794715.1 Mesorhizobium sp. M8A.F.Ca.ET.207.01.1.1
GTTTACGCCACGGTGCTGTAAACGACTTAATCCCCTCCGTCCCCTTTTTCTATTTCACCGAGCGGGCGATGGCGTACTGCGCGCCGTAGTACTTGGAGAGCACCAGCAGGCTGGCCAGTGGCAGGCCGCCGGCGAAGCGGTCCCAGGCCAGTAGTGAATCGCTGGCGACGAACAGCAGCGCACCGGCGGCCGCCCGGCGCGCGCTGCTGGCTTCCACGGCAGCGGGCTTCGGGCTGCGCCACTGCCGTGCCAGGGCCAGCACCGCCATCGAGGCCAGCACCAGCACGTATGCCAGCACCGGCACGCGCATCGGCACCGGCAGGTGCGGCCAGAGGCCCATCACGTTGAGGACGGCAAAGGCACC
>NZ_SRUS01000233.1:0-363 GCF_004794715.1 Mesorhizobium sp. M8A.F.Ca.ET.207.01.1.1
GGGGCGTCCCCGTCGTCGTCCAGCAATGCCAGGCCGTCGAAGCGGTTGCGTACCTGAGGATCGGCAAAGCGCCGGGCCAGTGCTTCCTGGTCGGCCGCCAGCACGCTGATCGCAAAGCGGCGGGCACGCTGGAAGGTGGACAGGCTCTGTGCATGCAGCGCCAGGTTCCACAGCACCAGGGGCGGTTGCAGCGAGACCGGTACGAACGAATTGATGGTCAGGCCGATGGGTTTGCCCTGCGCATCGCGCGTGCAGACGATGGCCACGCCGGTCGGAAAGTGACCGAGCAGCCGCCGCAGGGCGCGCGGCGGCATCTCGACCGACGGCACCGGGGCCGGGGCGGGGAACACCCCCGCCCACGGC
>NZ_SRUS01000234.1:0-363 GCF_004794715.1 Mesorhizobium sp. M8A.F.Ca.ET.207.01.1.1
GGCGGCCCGAGGGCCACAACAAGTGGAAGGTGCCGCAGGAGTGCACATGATCTTCCAGCACGGTGACCAGGCGGCCGTCGGCCAGCGCCTCGCGCACCGAGTGCACCGGCACGAAGGCCAGGCCGGTATCGCGTAGCGCCAGCGCCACCCGTGCTTCGATGGTGTTGGCCACCATGTGCACCGGAAGTTCCTGTGGCGCTTGATCGTCGGGCCAGTGGATCGGCCACGGCTCCAGCTTGCCGGTGGTGGGGAAGCGATAGTGCAGCAGCGTGTGCTGCATCAGTTCCGCCGGCGTGCGCGGAACCCCGCGGCGCTGCAGGTAGCCCGGCGAGGCGATGACACGGCGCGGGAACACCCAGATCG
>NZ_SRUS01000235.1:0-363 GCF_004794715.1 Mesorhizobium sp. M8A.F.Ca.ET.207.01.1.1
TGCTGGTCAGCGCGATCAGGATGGTCAGCGCGAAGATCGCCATGGCGATCTTGAACTTGTGCGGTCGCTGCTCGCCGGTGGGGTAATCGGTGACCACCACGAAGCCGCGGCTCTTGGCGGCCTGCGCCAGGTCGGTCCAGATGCTGTGGAACACCAGCATGTCACCGGCGCGCAGCTGCACGTCGCGCACGTCCTCGCGGATCACCTGCTTGTCGCGGTTGATCGCCAGCAGGCTGATGCCACGCTCCTTGCGCAGGCGCAGGTCGGCCGCGCTCTTGCCGATCACATTCGAGGTCGGCGGCACCACCGCCTCGGAAATACCGGCGCGGCTGGGGTTGAACAGGTCGCCCAGGTGCTTCAGGC
>NZ_SRUS01000236.1:0-363 GCF_004794715.1 Mesorhizobium sp. M8A.F.Ca.ET.207.01.1.1
GCAATGCGCTGGGCCTGACCGGTTCGCCGTTCGATGCCTTCCTGACCCTGCGCGGTCTGCGCACGCTGGACGCGCGCCTGCGCGTGCACCAGGAGAACACCGCATCGATCGTTGCCCTGCTGGACCAGCATCCGGCCGTCGGCAGGGTGTACTACCCGGGCCTGGCCGATCATCCGGGCCACGACATCGCGGCGCGCCAGCAAAGCAGTTTCGGCGCGATGCTGTCGTTCGAACTGGCGCACTGCGCCGGTGACGATCCGCATGCGGCGGTGCGCGCGTTCGTCGATGGCCTGCGCTGCTTCACCCTGGCCGAATCGCTGGGCGGCGTCGAAAGCCTGATCGCCCATCCGGCGACCATGACCC
>NZ_SRUS01000237.1:0-362 GCF_004794715.1 Mesorhizobium sp. M8A.F.Ca.ET.207.01.1.1
CGCCATCGGGCAGGAACAGGAAGAAGGCCTGGCGGCCGTCCTTCATGCGCGGCAGCACCGACTCCAGCGCCTTCCAGCCGGCGCGGCGGCCGGCGGCGTCGCCGTCGAAGCAGAAAAACACGTCCGGCGCGTTGCGGAACAGCAGCTCGGCATGGTCCGGCGTGGTGGCGGTACCCAGCGTGGCCACCGCCTGGGTGACGCCGAACTGGAACAGCGAGACCACGTCCATGTAGCCCTCGACCACGATCAGCCGCTCGATCTTCTGGTTGGCCTGGCGCACCTGCCACAGGCCGTACAGCTCCCGGCCCTTGTGGAACAGCGCGGTCTCGGGCGAGTTGAGGTACTTGGGGCCATCGTCCTTC
>NZ_SRUS01000238.1:0-361 GCF_004794715.1 Mesorhizobium sp. M8A.F.Ca.ET.207.01.1.1
CGACCACGGTGTACGCGGAGCCGCGTTGCAACAACAGGTCGGGACGGCGACAGAGTCCGTTATGGGATAACATTGAATGCTGTCGCTGTCCCCAGGTGTCCCGTTGCTCGATGGCGATGGGGTGGGATGGGAGATAAGTACTGTCACAGGTGACGACGGATGTGCCGTGCGTGTCGCTCGCCTGTTGCAGGGCATCATGCAGGCACATGGATTCCCAGACAGGCCAGAAATCCCGCATGCCCCAGACCTGGCCCTGCTGCACACTACCTGCGAGCGCGGGATGAAGGTAGCGTTCCAGTGCTGTATGCAGCGAAAGAAACTCCGCGCTGCGCAGCGTTGCCTGCCGGTAGCACGTTCTCAG
>NZ_SRUS01000239.1:0-361 GCF_004794715.1 Mesorhizobium sp. M8A.F.Ca.ET.207.01.1.1
GCGGGGTCGTGCGGGGGGGCGTGTTCGGCTCGGGCTTCGTCCGGCTTGTCGATGGGCTGCATGGCTGTAGTCCCGTCTGCTGGCGCTTCAATCGAACCGAGCGGGTGCTCACTCGTAACGATTTTAACCAACGAATGCTGCGATCGACATAATGCGGCCGGCCGGTGCCCGGCAGCCGCGTGGGCACGCCGTCCGCATGCGGCTTGCGCGGCAAATGACCGGTGATCCACACGGTGCGGATGCCGAGCCGCCGGTAGTTCTTCAGGTGCGAGCGCGTGTCTTCGACCAGCACGACGTCTTTCAACGATACATGTGCGTCGCGCATGGCCTTACGCAGCATTGCGTGGTCGGGTTTGGCGCG
>NZ_SRUS01000023.1:0-31364 GCF_004794715.1 Mesorhizobium sp. M8A.F.Ca.ET.207.01.1.1
CCATCAGCCGGGTCGGCAGCGGCGGCATGCCGGGGCCGTCCGAATAGACGGCGCCGAAACGCTCCTCCAGCACCGGCCAGTCGATCGCCTGCGCCAGCCGCACCAGCTCGTGCTTCATGTTGATGATTTGGTCGAGCCGGGAGCGGAACAGGTCCTGCTCTCCCGTCTCGCGCTTCTCGCGTGGCCTGGACATTCGCTGTCCCCTCGATTCGCCGCCGCCGAACCGAGTGAATCACGCTCCGCGCCACAAGGGAATCGCAAAACCGAATTGCAGGAAAACAGCGTCCAAATACCGCTAATCCTGCAATTCCAAAGCCGCTATCCGCCTCAATCAACAGGCCAGATCAATGGCTTGCGGATAGTTCACGGCCGACCAAATCGAAAATGCAAACTTAGGCTGTTGCGCGGTATCTCCTTCCACATCATCTCTTGCGCATACCTGCATTCCAAGGTGTTTGATCCTATGCTTCGCGAGGAGCAGGTAGGTCGCGACAGCTAGGCAATGTTCCAGCTGCCCTAGCGGAGGAGTCACGATTTTCCGGCAAGCTCCGTCGGCAGACGTTCCTTTCTGGCCTTGGCAAAGGCTCGGTCGCCTTCCAGAAACGCCGCCAGCATGAAAGGGATGAGTTCTGCCACGGTTTCAGACTGACCATAGGTCTGACGGTAAAGTGCAGCATACTCCTTGAGTGTTTGGCTCAGCTCCGCGCTGACGGTAATGGTGATCTTCGAAGCTGTTCGGTCCGGAAGTTTTCCAAGTTTCAGGTCAGCCATGATAACTCCTGCTCAACTGGCGTATGGCCGCAGCACGATGTCCTTGTGCACGATGACGCGCAGTGGCCAACCTGGGCGGACGACGATGGTGGGCTGGATATTGAGGTTTTTTTCGGTGATGCGCTGGCCGGCTCGACTGGCGTTCTGCTGGGCTGATTCCCGGATCGCCTTGACCAGATCGCTCTCGTTTTCGCCGAGGCTGAATTCTGTGCCGACACCGAGCAATGTGGCAAGCGCCACTCCCTTGATCATCTGCCAAGTGTGGAAATCGACTTCGTCTTCCAGCCCTGCGTAGCCGGCGGTGTCGCTCGCGGGCAGATTGTCGATTTCGGCCGACGAGCCGTCGGGCAGCAGAATGCGCTGCCAGACCAGCAGCGCTCGCTTTTGCCCGAACGCGACGACGCTGTCGTAGACGCCGATAAGACGTGAGCCCTGCGGAATCAGCAATATGTTGCCCGTGACCGTGTCGTGCACATTTTCGGTGACTTGCGCGACGACAAGGCCCGGCAAATCGGAATTGATGCCGGTGATCAGGCTGGCGGCAATCACGCTGCCAGCCATCAGTTGATATGGCGAGATCGGCGTCTGCAGCGCATGCGGATTGTAGATCCCGCCAGTGCTCCGCTGGCTGAGAAAATCAAGCTTTCGCTGCTGATTGTTCTGGTCGCCTTCCGCCGCCGCCACCGAGGCTGACGCGCGTCCTGCTTCGGATTGGGGAAGCGCCTCAAATGGATGCTGAGCAGTTTGCACGCTCTCTCCGACATCTGTCTTTTGAGCTCGATTTTCGACGCGGAAAAGCACCCGCGATTCACGCGCTTCGATCGCCTGCTGCGCTAGACGCTGCTCCTCGGCCGAGATGTCTTGGCCCGGCACGATGCCGAGCTGGCGCTGCCGCTCGAGGATGGGGCGGCCGAGGTCGCCCGGCAAAGGTAGCCCAAGGACGGGAGGCTTCGGCTTCATGCCGGAATAGTCATGGGGAAGCGTATCGAGCCCCTCGGCGGTTGGTTTGCGCTCAGTGTTGTAGAGATCTTCCGCCTGATCCCTGATGCGAAGGGCCGGCCCCTGGAGGGCGATCATGGTAACGCCGAAGACAGCGCCGGATCCGAGCGCTGCGATCGCGATGATCACACCGCGCCTGAACCGCACCACGCGGCGGGGAGAGGCCCGAAGCTGCAGTTCCTCGGGATCCAGTTTCGGCGGGATGCCAGAGCGGGAATTTTCGATCATGAGTCCTCACCTCGCCGGCTGCCGCGAAAGAGCGAGATCCGCCGTTGCGGTTGCCTGCCGTCAATCCTGCTGATGCGGATCACCTGCTGCCGCTTGGTGCCGAGGCGAAGTTCGGCCGCGGCGAAGAGCCGATCGACGATGTAATAGTTGCCGCGCACGCGATAGTTGACGAGCTCGCTGCTCCCATCTGCGCCGACGATGAAGAGTGGTGGCGCCTCGCCCTGATCTATGCGACGAGGGAACTCAATATAGACCTTGCTGCCGTCGTCGAAGGCTCGCGTCGGTCTCCAGGGCGGTGTGTCGCCACTGATTGAGTAGCGAAAGCGAAGGTTTTCGAGCGCGATATTCGACGCGACCGGTGTAACTGCCTCGGCTTGAGCATTGCGCTGGCGAAGCGCGATGATCTGGTCTTGGCTGTAGGTCCAGGAGATTGCCGCCATTGCGGTCTTCTCGGTGCTTTGAAGCTGCAAATGATAGGTCCGCCGGTCCGTCGTAATGACGACATTGGTGGCAAGACCCGGCGCGAAGGGTTTTACCAGAACATGGGTGCGCTGATTGTCACCGGTGCCGCTTGCGGTATCGCCAATGACCCAGCGCACGGTGTCGCCAGCCGACACGGCGGTTAGTTTCTCGCCCGGCTGCAGAGCGATGTCGGTCACGCGCTCCGGCGCGGCATAGAGTTGATAAAGCGCGCCATCGGTGAAGGGGTAGACTTGCACGGCATTAACATACCCGTACTTGGTGGGTTGCTGGGTCGCGGCTTTGTTGGCATCAGCGACGCGTTCTTCAGGGGGGCGCTTGTCCTCGGCCTTGCCGGGCTCGGGCTGCATTTGGCCAGGCAGCGGCAGTGGTTTTGGCACCTCGACAATTCTAATCGGCCTCTCCGGCGCCTTTTCGATCGCGGCCGGTTTGAAGTCGGCAGCGTCATAGGAAATCTCAGGCGGCGGCACCTTCTTCGATGCACAAGCGGAAACGACCGCTGCCGACACCGATAGGATCAGCACGGCACGAATCGGTGACATTTTACCTTTCATTGGTGGACTCCGTCGGAGAAAGGGGGGTTGGGACGGCGCTGTCGAGCTCGCGTGACCAGTCAATGGCATTGATGAAGACGCCGAGCGGATTCTTGCGCAGCTGATCCGTATTGCTTGGCGAGCGAATCACGATCGTGAGGATCGCAGTCCAGCGCATCGTGCTGGCAAGGCTTCCGCGCTCAAACACCTGCTCGGTCCATTTGACCTGGAATGAACTTTCGGAGGCTCTGACCACGCTGGTGACCTGTACCGAAACACTGCGCGTTCCGATCTGACCGAAGGGGTCGTTCGCCTTGGCGTATTCGTTGAGGAAGAGCGCTGCGCGATCGCTAGCAAAGTCGTACGCTGCCAACCAGTTCTGCCGTACCAAAACCGGATCGGTGGAAACGGAACGGACATTCTGGATGAAGCGGCCGAGATGCCAGGCGATCTGAGCATCCGAGGGCTCATAATTCCGGATCGCCGGCGCGACGGCGCGCGTCTCGCCGAAGCCATCGACCTCGACGACATAAGGCACGACACGGCTTTGCATCGACTGCCATACGAGTCCGCCGGAAAGCCCGGTCGCCAAGGCCAGGCAGCCAAGGGCCATGATCCGCCAGTTCCTGGCCTGCAGTCGAGATGAGCCGATGCGCTCGTCCCACAGCTGGGCGGCTTTTTGATACGGCGTGACCGGTTCGGGTGTTTTGCCGTAACGGTGCACGGGTCGCTTGAAGAGCATCTAGTCATCCTTGTCGTTGAGAGAGGGGTTGGCGCTGCCTCCCGGCCGGTCTCCGTCTCGGACAGCTTGCATGGCAGCGTGGCGATTTGCACGGGCGGTCTGTTCAGAACGTAGGCGCCTTGCCCACGTCGGCGCCGAAACAGTGGCCGAACCGGCAGAGCGTTCGGTCATTGGCGCTGTCGGCGTGCCGCCGGTCGCGGTCCACGCGGCATCGCGCCCGGCATCGGCGTTGCGCCCAACACTTGCAGTGGCGGATCGCGCTATGCGTATAGCGGCGCCGCCAGCTGCACTGGTTACACCATGCATTCCAGCAGCCACACCGGAGAGGCCAGCGTCGGGCGAGGTTGCGCGCCCGATCTGCCATGACGTGGAAGCAGCCGATCCCATTGTTGTGCCGGCTCGGATGGCGGCGACACCGCCGCTGGTTGCCATACGCGCGCCAGCAAATGCTGTGCCTCCAGCAACGAGTGATACACCCGCTGCCGCCGCGGTCGTGCCGAGGGCGGCGCCCGCCCCAAGCTGCGGTGCGCCTGAGACAAGACCCGACGCGATCCCCGGCCCAAAAATGCCAAGGCCAAGCAATGCCAGTGCGCCCAGTACCTGGGACATGGCACCGGCAAGATCCGGCTCCTTGCCTTGCAATGCGGAAGCGAACTCCCCGAAGAGCGTGGAGCCGATACCGACAATGACGGCGAGCACCATCACCTTGATGCCTGACGAGATAACATGGCCGAGCACGCGTTCGGCCAGGAACGCTGAACGGTTCCAAAGTGCGAATGGAACCAAAACAAAACCTGCCAGCGTGGTGAGCTTGAACTCAAGGATGGTGATGAAAAGCTGGATGGAAAGGATGAAGAAGGCGATGATGACCAGGAACCAGGCCATCAGCAGCACGAAGATGGTCAGTGCGTTGCCGAAGATTTCCGGGAAGCCCAGGAGCTGACTGGCTTGGTCAAGCATTGGCCAAGCACCTTCGAAACCGGTCGCGGCAATGCGGCCCGGGCGCAAGAGATTGTCTGCCGACAGATTGCCGGCCGACGCCTTAATCCCGAGACCGGCAAAAGAACGATAAACGATATCGGCGAGGTTCTTGAAATTGTTCAGAATGAAGGCGAAGACGCCAACATAGAGCACCTTGCGGACAAGCCGGCCGAGAACGCTGGTTTCGTCGCCGAGCGCCCACGCCAGGCCGGCAAGTGTGATGTCAATGCCGATCAGAATGGTAGTGAGGAAGGCGAGGTCGCCCGATAGCAGACCGAACCCGCTGTCGATGTAGCGGATGAAGGTCTCCATGAAGCGATCGATGACGCCAAGGTCGTTCATGCCGCTGCCTTTCTCGTCGTGATGAACTCGTGATTAATTGCCGGGATAAGCCGAGCCGGTACCCAAGAATCGCTTCGTCATCTCGCGGGCGGCTTCGTCTGACTGGGCCTTGCGGGCGGCATCCTCGGCCTCAGCTCGAAACTGCGTTGCGAGCAGCGTCTGGATCTGCATCTGCTGTTTTGTCGAAAGCGCCATCAGCTGGTTGGTGGCCTGGCTTGCCTGAAGCGCACCGGCCGCCCCTTGGCTGCGGTTGACGAGATCGGCGAGCAGATCGCCGTCGGCGCGGACGTTCTCGACGATTTGCGACTGGACACCCATGGTCTGGCGGAACGCCTGCATGGCGGTTTGCCAACGCTCCCGCGCAGCACTCGCCACATCGCTGACTTTGATCGTGGCGTCGTAGCTTTCCGGATATTGGCTGCGCCACTGGTCTTGAAGCTTGCCCAGATCAAAGCTGAGGCCACTCGCCTGGTCCATCAAGCCGTCGATGCGATGGAGCGAACCGGTGAGTTGGCCAACGGAAGAGAAATCCAGACGCTGAAGATTGCGCGCCATGTTCTGCAGCATGGTCGCCTGATTCTGCAGCGACTGGATCTGGTTGTTGATCTGCTCCAATGCGCGCGCGGCCGTCAGCACGTTCTGCGCATAATTGGACGGATCGAACACGATAAGGGCGTAGGCGGGCTGCACATAGTCGGCCATAGGCTTGGCGATCAGGGAAACGGTGATCAGGCCGGAGAGAAGGCGTCGCCGCATCATGAGAATTGCTCCTTGTCTGGTTGAGGGAATTGCTTGAGAAGTTCGCCGGCCCAATCGAGGCCGCGCGCGATCAGGAACTGCGAGGCAAAGCTGCCTTGCCCGTCTTCGGACATGATCCTGTCGATCAGAGTCTGCGTGGCCGGATCGGAAGCACCGCAAAGCGCAAGAGCGATGGGGCCAAGCTCGAGCTCGAACAGACGGTTGCCGCGGCGCGATTGCAGATAATACTGACGCTTCGGCGTGGCGCGGGCGATCAATTCGATCTGCCGCTCGCTTAAACCGAAGCGCTCGTAGGCTGTGCGCGCCTGGGGTTCCACGGCACGATCATTGGGAAGGAAAATGCGCTGCGGGCAGCTTTCGATGATTGCCGGCGCTATGCCAGAGCCCGCGATATCAGCCAGCGACTGCGTAGCGAAGACAACCGACACGTTCTTCTTTCGCAGCACCTTCAGCCATTCGCGGATGCGGGCGGCGAACAGCGGATTGTCGAGATAGACCCACGCCTCGTCGAGCATGATCAGCGTGGGCCGTCCGTCGAACCGTTCCTCAAGTCGCTGGAACAGATAGGTAAGCACCGGCAGCAAAGCGCTTTGGCTGTGCATTAACTCCTCGGTCTCGAAACACTGCACATCCGACAAGGCCAGCCCATCATGATCGGCATCGAGCAGGCGGCCGAAGGGACCGTCGAGCGTGTAGGGCATCAATGCGGTCTTCAGCGCATTGGATTGAAGCAGGACCGAAAGACCGGTCAGTGTGCGTTCCTGCGCCGGCGCGGTGGCAAGGCTGGCCAGCGCTGACCAAATAGCCTCCTTCACCTCCGGCGTGACGGTGACGTTCTCGTGGGCAACAAGGCTGGCGATCCATTCGGCCGCCCAGCTTCGGCTAGCCTGGTCGTTGATGCTGCGCAGTGGCTGAAAGGCAAGGGAACCGTCCGCTCCTAGCGCGTGGTGTTCTCCACCCATGGCAAGTGTTGCAGCACGGGCCGAATTGCCTTTGTCGAAGACATAAACCTGGGCGCCGGCGTAGCGCCTGAACTGCAGAGCAATCAGAGCAAGCAGAACCGACTTGCCGGCGCCGGTCGGACCAACAACCAGCATGTGGCCGACATCTTCGACGTGGGTGGAAAGCCGAAACGGTGTCGACCCACTGGTCTCGGCAACGAAAAGCGGTGGCGCTTCGGTTTGGGTGACTTTCGCGAGATGCTCGTTTGTCGCAGGACCGGCCCAAACCGACGACAGCGGCATGAGATGGGCAAGGTTCAATGTATGAACGAGCGGTTGGCGAACGTTAGCGTAGACATGGCCAGGCAATGAGCCGAGCCAAGCCTCGACCGCATTGACGCCTTCTCGGATCGTGGTGAAGCCGAGCCCATTGATGATGCGCTCGACCGCGCGAAGCTTCTCTGCAGCGGCTTGGCGATCCTCGCCCCACACCGTCACGGTGGTGGTGAGATAGCCGAAACTCACATGATCACCGCCCAATGCCTGAAGGGCTTCGTCGGCATCGAGCGCCTTGTTGTCGGCATCGCTATCGACAAGCGGGACCGGCTCGTTGGTAATGACCTCGCGTAGGATTGCCACGATCGATTTGCGCTTGGCAAACCACTGCCGGCGCAATCGCGTCAGCGTCTTCGTGGCTTCCGTTTTCTCGAGCGGAATGAAGCGCGTCATCCAGCGATAGGCGAAATCCTGATGATTGAGGGTATCGAGGATTCCGGGCCGGGTGAGGTTCGGAAAGCCGAGGATGGTCAGTGTGCGAAGATGCTGCTCACCCAGCATCGGCTCCAGGCCACCGGTAAGCGGCGCATCGACCAGGATTGCATCCAGATATATCGGCGTTTCCGGGGCCATGATAGGATGGCGACGAGGCGAAATCGTGCCGTGGAGGTAGGTCAACGTCTGAGCATCATCGAGGACGCGTACTTCGGACATGAAACCCGAGAAGAGATCGAGCACGCGGTTGGTCTCGTCACGGAACCTCGCCAGATCCTGGCGCCAGTCTCTTTCTCCTCGGGAATAATGAGAGTCGACGAGCGTGCTTTCTGCGCGCGCCTGGGCGTCCGGCGGTGGCATAAACACCAAGGTCAGATGATAGCGGCTCTCGTAGTGCGCTACCTTCCCCTCGAAAGCAGCGCGGCGTTCTTCGTCGACCAGCCACGACGCGGCGTCAGGAAAATGCGAGTTCGGATAGCCCAGCGCTTCTGTGCGCTCGGCCTCAAAGAACAATGCCCAGCCAGAGCCAAGGCGTCTGAGAGCATTGTTCGCCCGGGCGCAAATGCCGACGAGTTCAGCCTCCGTCGCACTTTCGAGATCCGGGCCGCGGAACCGCAACGTCCGCTGAAAGCTGCCGTCCTTGTTGAGCACGATGCCGGGCGCCACCAAGGCAGCCCAGGGTAGATGGTCGGCAAGCCGGTCGGCTTTGCTTCGATATTCCGAAAGGTTCAGCATGCAAGCCACCCCTTCAGACGTAGGTGGCGCACAAGCACGCTGGCGAAGTCCGGATCGCGTCTTGCGGCAAACACCGCTAACGAGTGGCCTGCGATCCAAAGCACCAGACCAGCAATCCATTGCTGCAAGCCGAAGCCAATGGCCGCGGCCACTGTACCGTTGAGGATCGCCACCGCGCGCGGAGCCCCGCCGAGCAGGATCGGCTCGGTCAGCGCCCGGTGGACCGGTACTGCGAAGCCCTCGATATGCTGCTCCCCGGCGGCCATCAGACGAGCGCCCCACCACCGAAGGAGAAGAAGGAGAGGAAGAAGCTCGATGCCGCGAAGGCGATCGACAGACCGAAGACGATCTGAATCAGGCGCCGAAAACCACCGGCGGTGTCGCCGAAGGCAAGCGTCAGGCCGGTGGTGATAATGATGATCACCGCAACGATCTTGGCGACCGGTCCCTGCACGGACTCCAGGATCTGCTGCAGCGGCTGCTCCCACGGCATGCCGGAGCCGGCGGCATAAACCGGGGCCGTGATAAGAAACGCGAGCGCTGTGGACGAAAGAAAGCGAAGCTTCTTGCGCATGAGGAAGGCCTTTCAAAGCTGCTGGAGTTGCGAAAGCGTGAGCGGGGCAACGGCGTAATCGCCGCTGCCGTCGAGACCGGTGACCTCGGCGATTGCGTCGATGTGGCGCGACGAGCCGCGTCCCGCTATGAAGACGATCAGATCTATCGCCTCAGCGATGAGCCGGCGGGGAACGGTGACCACCGCTTCCTGGGCGAGTTGCTCAATGCGATAGAGAGCCGAGCGCGCGGAATTGGCGTGTACGGTAGCGATGCCGCCTGGGTGCCCGGTGTTCCATGCCTTCAGCATGTCGAGCGCTTCCGCGCCCCTCACCTCGCCCACGATGATGCGGTCCGGCCTGAGCCTCAGCGTCGAGCGCACGAGATCGGCAAGGGTGACCGAGCCCCGCCTTGTTCTCAGGGCAACGCAGTCCCTGGCCGCGCACTGCAGTTCGCGTGTGTCCTCGATCAGGATCACCCGATCGTCGCATTCGGCGACTTCAGCCAGCAGAGCGTTGGCGAGTGTTGTCTTCCCCGAGGAAGTGCCGCCGGCGATCAGCATGTTGCGCCGCTCGCGGACGGCCTTTTTCAGCGCATCGGCCTGCAGCGGCAGCATGATGCGTTCGGCAACATAGTCGGCCAGGGTGTAGACTTTCGCGGCGGGCTTGCGGATGGCAAAACATGGCGCCAACACCACAGGTGGCAGCAGGCCTTCGAAGCGTTCGCCAGACGGCAATTCGGCACTGACGATCGGGTTGTCGGCGTGCGCCTCGGCGCGCACGTGCGAAGCAACCAGGCGGATGATACGTTCTGCCTCGGACGGGTGCATGTGAACGTCGGTATCGACCCGACCTTCGCCTAACCGGTCGAGTCGCAGCGCGCCGTCGGGATTGACCATCACCTCGATGACGGACGGATCGGCCAGGGCTTCGGTGATTGCCGGACCCATGGCGGTGCGCAGCATGACACGCCGCCGGTGGTCGGCCTCGGGATGAGAGCTCATCCTTCCCCTCCCCCACCATTGTCTTTGCTAAGCGACTTTTTGCCGGAAGCGATGTGGCGGCCGACCTTCTCAACGAATTTCTCGAAACGCTCTTGGGCAATAGCCTGCGTTGCCCGATCCGGGACCGGCGTGTGGGCGTGAAGGGTGATCGAAAAGCGGATGAAGAGCGCCAGGCTCTCCAGGATCACCTCGGAATCGCGCCTGACGTGGGCAAGATCGCGGGAGAGCCGGTCAAGCCTTACGCCGTAGCGCCGATCGAACTCGCTCTCGCCACGCCGCTCGATGAACGCCTCGATCGCCTTCCCCACGATCGCTGATTTGGTCGTTGACGGATCGCGACTGAGGTTGTCCAGTTTCTCGCTGAGCTCCGGCTCAAGCAGAAACTGATGGCGAATGCGGTGCGGCTTCATGCGGATCGTTCCGACGGCCCGGCGTTGCGCCGGCGACGGGAGAAGCATCGGCCAGACGCTCAAAATTGCTTATGGCCGTTATCTACGCTGAGGTGCGCTCTGCAACTCAGCGGACTTCAGAAGCCGGGAATGACATCGTCGCCCCTGCCCTCGTTGATACCGTAGACGCGGGCCGCAGTGGAAATCCGATCCATGACACGCTTGTCCGCGAGCGCTTCGCTGTCATCGTCTGCGGGCTTGTACAGATCGGCCTGATCGGGCTCTTGAGAGACAACAACGTCTTCTTCGGGCAGGCTTGGATGGCGTTGCTGCTGAACGCCTCCCTCGTCTTCAACTGGCGCGTCGGCGCTTTCCTCGTCCGCAGCAAGTCGGCTATCGACGCTGCACACTTGTCCAGTCCAGCCGTCCGGGCGTGATGCAGGGCAGTCCGCATAGGGTCCGTCGTGCAGCACCGGCGCAGGCAGCACCCGATCTGTGAAATTCTGATCCTGATAATAGCGCAGCTTCTTGGCGCGGATCGGCGGCAACCCAGAAACCAGGACCAATTCGTCTGACGGCGGCAATTGCATCACCTCGCCTGGCGTCAGGAGCGGGCGCGCGGTTTCCTGGCGGCTCACCATGACATGTGAAAGCCAGGGCGCAAGCCGATGGCCCGCATAGTTGCGCATCGACCTAAGTTCGGTTGCGGTGCCGAGGGCATCCGAGATGCGCTTGGCCGTGCGTTCGTCATTGGAGGAAAAGGCAATTCGCACGTGGCAATTGTCGAGAATAGCATTGTTCTCGCCATAGGCCTTTGAAACCTGGTTCAAAGATTGTGCGATCAGATAGGAGCGAATGCCATAACCTGCCATGAAGGCGAGCGCCGTTTCGAAGAAGTCGAGGCGACCGAGCGCCGGAAACTCGTCCAGCATCATGAGCAGCTGATGCTTACGGCTCTTCTTCGGGTCCCCCTCCAGACGCTCCGTCAACCGCCTGCCGATCTGGTTCAAGATCAGTCGCACAAAAGGCTTGGTGCGCGAGATATCCGAAGGCGGCACGACCAGATAGAGCGACAGCGGTCGCTCTCCATCCACTAGGTCAGCGATGCGCCAGTCGCAGGACGAAGTGGCCGCCGCGACCGTTGGATCACGATAAAGCCCGAGAAAGGACATGGCGGTCGAGAGGACGCCTGAGCGCTCGTTTTCCGACTTGTTCAGGAGTTCGCGAGCCGCCGAGGCCACTACGGGATGGACCTGAGGGTTATGCCCCGTCCCGAGATGGTTTGTCGTCATCATCCGCCGTAGCGTTGCGGCAAACGAGCGTTGCGGGTCCGACAGGAAGGTGGCGACGCGGGCCAGCGTCTTGTCCTCTTCAGCGTAGAGCACGTGCAAAATGGCGCCAACTAGGAGTGAATGGCTGGTCTTCTCCCAGTGGTTCCGTCGCTCCAGCGCGCCCTCGGGATCGACGAGGATGTCGGCGATGTTTTGAACGTCCCGGATCTCATCTGGGCCTTTGCGCACCTCCAGCAGCGGGTTGTAGCGTGCCGATCTCGGGTCGGTCGGATTGAACAGAAGGCAGTACGAGAATTTCGACCGCCAGCCGGAGGTCAACTGCCAATTTTCGCCTTTTATATCATGAATGATGGCAGACCCGGTCCAGGAAAGTAGCGTTGGAACAACCAGCCCCACGCCCTTGCCCGAACGCGTCGGCGCAAATGCCATGACGTGCTCCGGGCCGTCATGGCGCAGATAGCGATCGTTCAGCCTACCGAGGAAAACGCCCGCCGGCCGTAACAACCCTGCCGTCTCGACCTCATGAGTCGTGGCCCACCGTGAAGACCCATAGGTCGTAACCGACCCGCGCTGTCGCGCGCGCAAAAGCGAGCCAGCGATTGCGGCGGCACAACCCAGGAATCCGCTGGCGCCTGCAAGCGTACCGGCTTTGTCGAAGACCTCCGGCGCATAAGCATCGAAGTGGAACCACCATTCAAACAGCTTCCACGGCTTGTAGATTGGCCAGCCGGCGAAGAGAAACCATGGTGCGCCGAGAGGCGTCTGGTAGGTCAGCATTTGAGCGCACCATTGGGTTGCCGTCCATACGCCGATAATGACAATTGCGCACACAACGGCGATCTGCCCGATCAGTAGCTTCGTAGGTGTCATCGGCTTGGCCCGCTGAACAACGCGACCTAGCATCGCGCGGCGCAGCCGGGACAGGAATGTTCCTCACATACGATTTGGGAGCAATGAACGACTTCCTACGTATGCAGGTCGGTCAGCACGCGTGTTGCGCCTTCACGCGACACCATCCGCCACTCCATCCTTTCCATTCACCCTGAGGCCCGGCGCCGCCGACAGTTGCGTGACCGCTCCTCCGCAAAGTTATCTTCTGCGTTCAGGGAGCCACGGCGCCTGGGCTGGCTGATGAACACCGTCCGCTCGCGCATGTGGGGTCGAATTGATTTGTGCCCAAGTGGAGGCAGGCTCGTCTTCCAACAGTTGCCGCAGTTCCCCTGGCTCGAACGCCATCATCGGTGGGGAAGCGGGTTCATCCTCCAACAGTTGCCGCAGTTCCCCTGGCTCGAACGCCATCATCGGTGGGGAAGCGGGTTCATCCTCCAACAGCTGCCGCAGTTCCCCTGGCTCGAACGCCATCATTGGTGGGGAGGCAGGCTCGTCCTCCAACAGTTGCCGCAGTTCCCCTGGCTCGAACGCCATCATTGGTGGGGAGGCAGGTTCGTCCTCCAACAGTTGCCGCAGTTCCCCTGGCTCGAACGCCATCATTGGTGGGGAGGCAGGCTCGTCTTCCAACAGTTGCCGCAGTTCCCCTGGCTCGAATGCCATCATCGGTGGGGAGGCGGGTTCATCCTCCAGCAGCTGCCGCGGCTCTTCCTCGTGCGGCAAGCGCCTCCTTAGCCGGTCTTGCAGCGCCTGCCGATCGGCAACGAGGTTGTCGAGGGGCAGCGGCTCGTGGTCTGGCCGCTGCCCTTTCACCAATCGTTCAACCAGCGCCCACGTGCCCTCCAGGACAAATACGCCGCAATCATAATGGTTCGTCTGTCTGGCCATGGGGGCTGGCGCCAAGGTGGCATTCAGCAGTCCTGCGAGCTGTTTTGCAGGCACGTCGTTATATCCCTCTCGCTGGAGGGAGTCGTAGTGATAGGCGAACCGCCTTTCCGGGTCGCGGCGATCAACGAGCAGCAGCGACCAATGGGTGCCGGGGCTAGTAGCCGTGCCATTATTCACTGGCAAGAACAGGAAGTCGGCTGTGGCGTTGTTTTGATTATAGATGGACTGCAATATGCCTCGAGCGTCTTGCGGCGACGTGTGTCGCAGTAGATGGGATACGGAAGGATCCACCAGCCGAGTCCGGGCAGCGAGCGCCGGATTGATCCCCTGCAGTTGCCCCTCCAGCAAATTGTAATCTCTCTGGATATGGGCGTCGCTCAGCCATTCGGCGGCGCCGAGCACCCGCCCCGTTGCAACGTTGGACGGGGCTGTCGGATCGAGCGCCCCGATCTGAGCCCCAGAGGAACTGGTAGTCAGTGTGGTCACATCAACCAGTGGAAGGCCGCGGTAGGTGCCTGGCAGCCTAGCGGTTGCTGGCGAGGCGGGTTGGGGAGCTCTTGCCGGTGCCGCTGGCCCAGCTTCAGCAGCGGCCCCAACGCGCCTGGTGACTGCGTCTGCCGGATGAGCAGAAAGGACAGTTTCGCGCCCGAGCACAATGCGCGGCAGGATATCCCGGAGGTGAGCCAATGCAGAACTGATACTTAGCCTATTACCATAGGAGACAGCCTTGAAGCTCTCAACATCTTTATCCAGCGATTTGTCGTGAATCCGAGCCGCAATCCCAAGCTTGTTATTTTGACGCAGGTACTGACTAAAATGTCTAAGAAAATTTGTATAGCCGCCCACGGTATCTGGATTCCGTCCGGTCGCAGGCGCTGCCAGGTACTCCTTGGTCGAAGCGGCTCTGTAATTTCTAATGAGCTCGGCATCGTCAGGATAGGGGATCACGACAGGGCGAGCCATAATCGGGGCTCCGCCTGTCGACTTCTTGAGGTAACGCAGTGCGCCAGCCACGGTGGAGGAACCACCCGTACTCTCGTACTCCTTGAGATCCTGATCCAGCGACGAATGGTAAAGCCGAGCAGCAAACCCTGGCTTGTTGTTTTGAAGGAGCCACCGACTAAAGCCGAAAAGAGAATTTACATTGTAAGTGACCGTGTTCGCTTTGGCCTTACCCGCGTGGAATGCTGCCCTCAGCCCTTCGATAGCGGTCGCATCGTTGGAATAGACAGGACGCTTGTCGGCACCGTCGGGGACTACAATTGGACGATCCGGCTGCACTGTCGAGGGCATCGACCCACCACCTCCGGGATGCGGTGCTGGGGTGGATTCGTGCTCATCCCTCTGCCTGACGAGCTGCGCCTCACATTCCGGTGTAGCCACCTCATGAGGATCCTGCATCGGTTCGATCCCCTCCATCTCCTGCTGCAACCAAGCCAAAGCTTGGCGAGCGGCCTGCGCGGCTTCATCAACCGCGGAGGATGTCTCCACACCTCTGGCGGACGCCGGCAGAGCCTGCTCCGCCCGCCGTCGAAAGAGCTCTGGCGAGGCGGATTTCTCCGCCCACAATCTGGGCTGCGTAGCGAGTCCCCGTCCAGATTTATGTGGCACCGCCTCGCTTGGCAGCGGGCTGCTCCTGTCCCGTGCAGCTACCAGCTCCTCCGGGGCGCCCTGGTCGCCGTGGCGCCAGTTCAAGTGAGGGACGGCCTCTCCAAAGTCGGGCGCTTGGTGTTGGTGCG
Source organism: Mesorhizobium sp. M8A.F.Ca.ET.207.01.1.1 (assembly GCF_004794715.1). NCBI lineage: Bacteria > Pseudomonadati > Pseudomonadota > Alphaproteobacteria > Hyphomicrobiales > Phyllobacteriaceae > Mesorhizobium > Mesorhizobium sp. M8A.F.Ca.ET.207.01.1.1. The sequence goes on from NZ_SRUS01000023.1 coordinate 15,034, forward strand.
CGGTTGGGGCGAGAGACAATGGTAGATCGGTGCCCTCCTTATAACCTACCGGCAGGAGCTCCTCTGGCCAATCGAATCCCTGCTGTGGTGCGGTATGCTGAGCAGCGTCGCCACGGGGACGAGCCTCCATGCTGACCGCGTTTTCCAGATGATTCCCGAGTATAACGCGCGGCGGGTTCTTGCGGAGATAAACCAGCGCAGATTCGATCGGAGCTCCACCATTAGAGGAGGCGGCCTTGTAGCTCTCAACATCTTTATCCAGCGATTTATCGTAAATGCGACCCGCAATTCCGAGCTTGTCATTTTGACGTAGGTAATGACTGAAATGGTTAAGAGCAGTTGCGTAGCCGCTCGCGGATCTGAAATGTCTGGTGAGCGCGGCGTCGTCAGGATGGGGGTTCAGGACAGCGCGACCCACAATCGGGCCGGCTCCGCCCATCGACTTCATCAATTGACGCAGTGCGCCAGCCACGGTGGAGGAACCACCCCTACTCTCGTACTCCTCGAGATCCTGGCTCAGCGACGGATGGTAAAGCCGAGCAGCAAGCCCTGGCTTGTTGTTTTGAAAGAGCCAACGACTAAAGCCGAAAAGAGAATTTGTGCTGCGAGTGACCGTGTCCGGCCTGGCTTTACCCGCAAGGAGTGCTGACTTCAGCCCTTCGATGGCGGTGGCATCGTTGGAATAAACAGGACGCTTGTCGGCACCGTCGGGGACCACAATTGGACGATCCGGCTGCACTGTCGAGGGCATCGACCCGTCGAGATGCGGTGCTGGGGTGTATTCGTGCTCGTCCCCCTGCATCACAAGTTGCGCCTCCCGTTCCGATGTACCCACCTGATCGGTGGGGAGTTGCATCATCACGCGAGCGCCTGAGTTGCCAACCTCACCTGGTTGCCGCTCAGTGACAGCATGCTGCAGATTGCTTTGGATCCTCTGCCTCTTCGTTGGTCTCAACTCACCTTTACCATGCGAGCCATTGACGAGGACCTCCTCGCCTAGCGCACCCATCAACTCGTCCGCCGCCTGCAGTTCGCCCAAGTGCTGCTCAAAACCGGCTTGGCCGGCCTGTCCGCTTGCTCGTGCGGTACGGCGTGCTGCACCTGCAGCCAAGCTGCCACGATGAATGTCTAGTTTGTACGGGTGCACGCTATCCTCACTTCCACAGATCACATGAGCAACCTACTCAGGCAAGCTTTCGAGAGGCTGACGAGGTCCGCCGCCGCGGAAGGCGAAGGCTGGTTTTCTGCTCAGCGGTTGACGGCCTCGCGTGTTGCGGCCGCGCCGGGTATCACGCCAATCAATCTGAATAGTCGATGCGTCAAACGAACCAGGATGGGATTTTCGTAGCGGGGCTGCTCTACTCACTCTTGTCCTGAGGGCAGAATTCAACCATATCGCCGAGCAACTGGATGCCGATTGGATACCCGATCCGGAAAGCTTCAGCTCATATGTGACGCGAGGATGAGAATCGTGGCAGCTCCAGACCGACGGGCTGCCACCCACAGCGGCGATGACCGACGAGGGTCTTCTATTGCCAAGGCAATCGTCCGTTCGGGGACCTATGTGTTCCAATGCTCGTCGAGCGGATCGGTGGGCCGCACCGCCGTAGCGTTACGGCGAGCGGAAGCGGCGTTGGGTGCGGCTTTTCCCCTGAACGCTTCACACCAGGCTGATAGGGGATCTTGCAATCGCACACACGCGGTCTGCAGGCGTGCCTATCAAGCAGTTTGCTCAGACCAACGTCGCGGCGAGCCGATCCTCAATACGCAGCGCAAGTCCTAGACTCCACGATCGTCCTTCGGTGCAGATTTGCTCGCGCCTCGCCCTGATTACAGCTGATAAGGCGAGCTAACAATTGCAAGAGCCACAAGCTATTCCAGCTCGATCGGTTTGGTGTTCCAGTCGGGCGGGGTCTGACCGAGAATGTTGCGAACGAAGAAGTCTAGGAGTTTGCGCTCGGTGTAGGTGCCTAGAGTATGGTGATTGGCACCAGGAACGTAGACCATGTCAAAATCTTTTCCTGCCTTGATGAGTCGATCGGCAAGCTGGAACGAGCAAAACGGATCGACATTATCATCCATTTCGCCGACCGCGATCATCAGCTTGCCCTGCAGCCTGTGAGCATTGTCAACGGCGGAGGATTGCGAATATTCAATGCCGACCGGCCACCCCATCCAAAGTTCGTTCCACCAGGTCTTGTCTATCCTGTTGTCGAAGCAGCCGTTTTTGGCGACGGCGACCTTGTAGAAATCGGGGTGAAAGAGCAGCGCGCTGACTGCACTCTGGCCGCCGGCGGATGCGCCAAAAATGCCGACGTTGGATATGTCGTACCATGGATATTGCGCGGCCGCCGCCTTGTGCCACAGAATGCGATCGGGAAATCCTGCGTCCTTCAGATTCTTCCAAGCAACATCATGGAAGGCGCGGGAGCGGTTGTTGGTGCCCATGCCGTCGATCTGAGCAACGACGAAGCCCAGCTGCGTGAGCGGCTCTGTCCACCGCGAGAAGGATTTTGGGACGAAGGAGCCGTGGGGTCCAGCATAGATATTCTCCACAACCGGGTATTTCTTCGTCGGGTCGAAGTTGGCTGGCAGGTGGAGCACGCCCCAGATGTCAGTTTTGCCGTCGCGCCCCTTGGAATGGAAACTGAGCGGCGGCTGCCAGCCTGCGGCGACGAGCTCAGAAATGTCGGCCGTCTCGATCTGCTGGAGCTTGGCATTGTCGCTGGCGCGGTAGAGTGCCATGCGCGGGGGCAGATCGATGCGTGACCAGAGATCGACATAATAGCGCCTGTCAGGCGAGAACTCGATATGGTGGTTGGCCGGTTCGGGCGTCAGTGCAGTCAGTCCCTTGCCGTCAAAGCCGATGCGGTAAGCATGGACCCAATAGGGGTCCTCCTGCGAGTTCATCCCGCTCGCCTCGAACCAGATCTGACGCTTGACCGGATCGACATGGTTGACCCTCCGGACGACCCACTCACCTCGCGTGATCTGGTTTTCGAGCGCGCCTGTCCGGCCGTTGAAAAGATACAAATGCTCATACCCGTCGCGCTCTGATGCCCAGATGATCTCCTTCCCGTCATCGACATCGTAACGGAAGATTTTTCCGGCATCCTCCTGGCCATGCCCCAGCGGCAAATAATCAACGAATGTCTCGCTGGTCTCATCGATCAGGGAGCGCCCGCGGCCCGAGGCGGCGTCTACCTCGACCAGGCGATAGAGCTGATGCCCGCGCTGGTTATATTCGAAAGTGAAGCCGCGGCTGTCCGCCCACCACCGGAGAGGGGAAAGTTCGAAGACGTTCGAGAAGAGGGCACCGTCAATCACGATCTGGCGCCGGCCGGCAATGTCGAACAGGACTGGCTGGGGCAGCGGAAGGACATCGCCCGGCCTGGGATAGAATTTTGTTGAATATTCCCGCTCCAACTGGTCCGTCGAAGAATTGAGGTAGCGGACCTCTCGCCTATAGCCGGGGCGAACAAGGTAAGCGGCGAGGTGGCGCGAGTCCGGCGACCAGCTCAGCGTCGAAAAGACGTAGCAATTGCCTTCGGCTCCGTCCCGGCTCAGAGGAACATCCTGCAATCCGTCCTCGCTGCGCAGGAAAACGTTGCAGTTCTTGATATAGGCGATCCATTTGCCGTCGGGCGACGCGTTGCTCTTGTCGGGGTTGTTCTCCGCTGGCGGCGTGTAGCGGTGGCTGAGCTCCCTACGGTCCCCTTTCCTTGCATCGAATGTGGTGCTGGTACAGTCATAGCTTGCAAGGTCGCAGCTCCACCGGGTGTCTTCAATCTGGAAGTCGAGCCTGCGACCATCCTCACTCAGTTCGAAACGGTCGAACGGAAGATTGCCGGCTTGATAGCTCTCATGGCTCACCTTGTTTAGCGCTGCCGCCAGACGCGCCTGATCGAAAGCGGGCCGCTTGAAACCCGTGGCAGCATCGACCTGCATGAACTGCTGCTCGCCGTGGCTAGTCCGGCGGTAGACGAAGGCTTCACCCCCGGTCAGCCAGAAAGGCATTTTGGGGACATTGACAGTGAGCCCGCCATATCGATCGTTGATCGTAAGTGCGCGCTTGAAATCGGCCGGCGCTAGCGTCGGGTGTAAACTTTTCGAACCCTTGGCCAGCGTCTGAGTTGCCGATCGCCATGCGGCGCGCGTCAAAGCGCCGATCCTGGACATACCTGTTCACTTCTTTCGGTTTTCGGAATGCTAATTTTGAAGTTGGGTTCTCGTCGCCGGTCTGCAGCAGCGCCGAAGCGTCGCCTTGGAGGAGAGCCAGCACGCGGGTGCAGCCAGGCACGCGCAACAGGGGCGCTCCTTGGACATCCAGGCACTGGTTCGGGTGCCGATTGAAGAGTTGGCGTCCGCCGCCGAAACAACCAGGAAAGAGCGTCCATGCAGCCCTGACGCGACTATTTCCCCGCGAGTATGGCCGCTTGCTTTTCTGCATCATCTGAAAGGTCCTGCTCTAGTCGGGCCGGATGTCACCCCGGCAGAAATCATTGTGCTATTTCGACAATCTCCGAGCGATTGCCGCCGGCCCATGACGAGGTTTACCGATAGGGCGCAATATGCGTGCCAAAGGAAAAGCGGTTTAAATACACGGCAATCCGCCTATGTCGCATCCCCAACATCGTCGCACACCGGACAATGCCGGACGAAATTGTCCCGGGGCGTCAAATTGGTTTGATGGTGACCCAAGGAGTTCTGGCTTTATCTGAGGCGTTCGGCCTTTTTCGAAAGCCGGACTCTTCGCGCGTTTCCGACGGCCCGAAGCGCCTGATCAAAGCTGACGGCATTCCCGGGTCTTGGCCTTGCCACAGCAGCACCTGCTGCATCAATTCCGACGGACGCTGTAGAACACCTGCAACACACGGCCCGCAGCAATTTCTCCGGCGCAACGCTGGGGCGACCGCCTTTGGCACTGCAGGCGTACATGCCGGAAAGGATGCCGTCTAGCCGCACCAGCGCTCCATTGATCATCAGCCGGTGCGGGCACCAGGATGACCGGCTGGAACGAAATCTTCCAACCGCTTCATCGTGAACAGCTGCTCCATGAACACATCGCTCCCGTCAATCGAGCCGTCTCGCCAGGGGGATCAATAGTCTGTCTTTGGCGTAGGTATTTCAGCAGCCTGCTGTTAGCGTGCGGACGACGCCGACATCAACCGGCGGACAAATGCGACGAGGGCAACAAGCGCGCCTGACGCAACGCCGCCAGATCAGCCGAGCCCGTGCAGAAGCAGGCGACGGCCAACTGGCGGATGACGATCTCGAAATGCGCGACAACGGCCCCGGTGGACACTGTCGCCGCGCCCAGCACGCTGGCCGCCTGCCCGGCGATGTCCGCGCCCAGGCGGATGGCCTTGGCCACGTCGACGCCATCGCGGATCCCGCCCGACGCGATCAGCTTCACCGTTGGCAGCGCCCGACGCACCGCCTGCACGCTGGTCAGGGTGGAATCCCCCAATCGGCGAATGACATCGCCACTGCACGGTCGGCGGCATTGCGGGCGCGCTCGCCCTCCACTGCGGCCCAACTGGTGCCGCCGGCGCCGGCGACATCGATTACCGCCACGCCCGCCTCGACGAGCGCACAGGCACCGAGGCGGACAGGCCCGCCCCCACTTCCTTGGCCACCATCGGCACGCCCACGATGCGCGCGGCGCCAGCGATCAGCGCCAGGACGCCGCGCCAGTTCGCGGTCGCCCTCCGGCTGTACCGCTTCCTGCAGCGGATTGAGATGGACGATGAGCCCATCGGCCTCCAGCGCGTCCACCGCGCGACGCGCCAGGTCCAGGCCGTCGGCCTCCCGCAGTTGCGCGGCGCCGATATTGGCCAGCAAGGGAATGTCTGGCGCCAGGCGGCGCAGCGCGCGCGTTAGCCCCTGGGAGTTGCGGGATTGCAGGCTCACACGCTGCGAACCGCACATGGCGATCCCCAAGGCTTGCGCTGCCTCGCTCAAATGCCGGTTGATGGCCTCGGCCCGTGGCATGCCGCCGGCCATAGAGCTGATCAGCAGCGGCGCGCGCATAGCCTTGCCCAGCAGCGAGGCGCGCAGGTCGATCTGCGTCAGGTCCAACTCGGGCAGTGCGCAGTGTTCGAAATGGATGTACTCCCAGCCAGCGGCCACCGTGGCCGGCGCCGTTCGCCGATCCAGCACGATGTCCAGATGTTCGTCCTTCCCCGGCTCAGGGCGGTGTCGCTCATGCTCGCTCCATCCGTAGCAGCGGGCGACGGCGTTGCGTCGGATCGAACCGACGGCAGCGCGCCCAAGCCGCCGCCTCCGGCGCGTCCAGGCCGACGCACGCTGGCCTCCCCCTGCAGCGTCGCTGCGATAGCGGCTGGTCGAAGTCTGGTAGTACTGCGCGCGGATCGCCGCCATCGCCTCGATCAACGGTCCCCACGGCGCGGGAAAGCATTCTTCCGCCATCACCCGGTGCAGCATGCGCGTATGGCCGGCCAACTCGTCGTTGAGGAACTCAACCACAGGCATAGCCGGATAGCGCTGCAGAAGCAGGATCGCCGCGTTATCGCCGGCCGACCTGTCCTTGTCGCGTCCATGCAGATCGTTCTGCAGGCGCCCTATCACTGAGATGAGCCGCAGGACCTGGCGAAACGCTGGACGCGCGCGCAAGGTCGCCATGTCCAGCCCCCACAGCAGCGACAGGCAACAGAACACGGTCCCGTAAGCGATCGAATCGATGCCGTTGTGCAGGTACTCGGCGTAAGACCAGCGTCGCGCCCCTGCCGCCTGCGCGTGTCCGGCGCGCAGCGCCGCGCAGTAGCACCGGGTATAGTCGAGAAGCCGAGCATAGTCGTGACGATCGTAAGCGAGCGCAGCCAGCGAAGCGCGCAGCTGAGCGCAGCCCTCGAATCCGGAGAGCACGCACGGTACGCCGTGCCCCAGCGCCTGCTCCAGGGCGGCGAGCTGCTCCGGCGCGATCAGGCCAACGTCGTTGCAATCGTCTAGCCAGAACAGCAGCGCCAGTTCGCGATAGAACGCCACGATCAGCGTTTCGTCCTGCGGATCGCGGCCGGTGCGGGCGCTGGTGTCGCGCAGGCTCGGGTGAATGCGTTGCAGGATATACTGGCCGCCCCTTACCGCTTCCTCAGCATGCTCATCCGCGAAACCGGTCAGGGCACGCCCCCACTCAAGCACCTGCTGCAGCGCGCGTTCGGTCTGGATCATGGCGCCGCCCCTGCTCCCTCGGCTACGACGCGCCGCCCACAACGAAGCGCCAGCCACAACCCGGCGAGACCGCATCTCCGCGCCATAACGGCGATCGCGAAGTTATCGATCCGATTGCCAGTTGCTGATGCAAGCTCTTGTGAACGGCCGTTAGGACCGGCCCGCAGCCACGCCGGCAGTATCGAGCAATCCGCTTGCGCCGGCTCGCCATAGCAGGCGAGGACGGCAAGGTCGCCGGCGGCAAACGCACGCGAGCACATTGCAAGCGACATCCGCGAACGCGGCGCCGACTGGTCAGCCTCCGCCTCGGTGCCCGCATATGTCCGCGAGTCGAGCAGCGCCTTCGCCACGAAATGAGCAGAACGCCTTACGAGCATCGACCGCCGGCTGCTGCGCATGCGCGATGATGAGGCATGGTCTCGCAGCGGACCCGTTCCGACAGATGCTGCACCAGGGACGAGGCGACCTTATCCAACAAGGCACCACTTGCGCTGTTTGTGGAGACGAGCGTCGGCTGCATCCATGCGGCTGCTTGAGTGGTGAAGACTCTGAACGACGGTTCCTACGGCGCTGCCGGCGCAATCGGCTGCTTGGGGGACGCGTGACGCAGTCAAAGCTCCCCTTGCCAAGCACGGAGCAGGCGAGTGAGAGAGCAGATGAATAGGCGTGTCGCCAATATTTTTGCATTGCTCTAATCGATTATAGTTGTGAGGAGCAATTTGAGACCATTTACTTGCGGCTCAAGTCACCCATAAAAGAAGGCAAGCACCGATTCGGTAGCTTATCCCCTGTCTTTCGCGTACTCGCGGCCGTGGCGCCGGGTGAACGATTGAAGACCGCCGGTCTCACTCGCAGGTGGGCGCCAGGGCGTGGGGCGGTTGGCAAGCCACAGGAGTAGGACAATGTCGAAGGATTCGGGTAAGGGCGATAATCACGGCGGCGGACCGGGCAAGATCGAGATCACGGTGGTGGTGAACGGCCAGCCCACGCAGGTCGAAGCCAATCCCAACCAGCCGCTTCACGTCATTCGTACCAAAGCCCTTGAGAACACGCAGAATGTCGCCCAACCAGCCGAGAATTGGGAATTCAAGGATGAGGCCGGCAACTTGCTCGATGTCGACAAGAAGCTTGGCGACTTCGGTTTCCCGAATACTGTGACCCTGTTCCTCAGCCTGAAGGCGGGCGTCGCAGGTGCCTAAACACCAAAGTGTGGATCCGGAGGTCTCCCGAGCGAAGTTTGATCGGGAGATCGGCCGGTTCCGGCCATATGCTGATGTCTATCGGGCTCAGGGCTGCTTCTTGATCGAGGCGACCTTTCCGCGCGCTTTCTTCATTTTCGCCAGCCCCAAGTTAAAGCCACGGGTGGTCAGCGCAGCGAGCGAGGTCGACTTCACCGACTACGACTTAAGACCACCGTCCGTGGTCTTCGTCGATCCGTTTACGCGTCATCCGATTGCCCGGAAAGATCTATACCTGAAAATGCTTAGACGTCCGCCGCTGCCCGGAACGCCGCCGGAGATGATAGGAGCTCTCATCCAGCAGAACGCCGTGCCGCTGACGGACTTCATCCAGGCCAACAGTCCCGAGGACGAACCATTCCTGTGCATGGCGGGCGTCCGGGAATACCACGACAATCCAGCCCATTCAGGTGATCCATGGCTGCTTCATCGGGGTTCTGGCGAAGGCTGTTTGGCCTTCATCCTGGACAAGATCATCAAGTACGGAATCGTTCCTATAGAGCAGTTGCAGATTCAACTCCAACCGACAATCGTAGGAATGGTGGTATCCCCTCAGGCGATACAAGAATGACTGGTTTGAGAGATGTAACGATCGTGACTCTCCCGCGCGGCTGCATCTCGACCACGCATGGGCATCTGCGCTCAGTTGGTCGCGAGGGCAATGAGGGGATGGCGCTCTGGGTCGGCGTTCAGCAAGAGCGGCACTTTGCCGTAACAGAGACGGTTATCCCGGCGCAGCGTCACATTCGGACAAACGATGGCGTTTGCGTGATCGTTGCGGCCGAAGAACTGCACCGGCTCAATGTCTGGCTCTACAAAAGCGGCCTGAAACTCTTGGCCCAGATTCACAGCCATCCGGGCCGCGCCTACCATTCGACGACGGACGACGCTTATGCGGTTGCTACCACGGTTGGGTGTCTGTCGCTGGTAGTGCCGAATTTCGCCCGCGAGCCTTTCGATTTTGCTCGGGTCGCCGCCTATCGGCTTGACGAAAAGGCCAAATGGAATGCGCTCCCTCCCGCGGCACTGTCGCGAATGATCATGATATCGAGTTGAACAATGGCATTCGCTAACTTCATCGATCGCGCCGCCACGGCGGCATCTCAGGTCCTGGCCGATTTTCATCTGGGAGACTTCAAAGCAGCTCTTGAAAAGCAGGTCGTGGCAGTCGCCTTCGACCATCAGGCCGCTTCCTGCGCCGAAGGCCAGGCGACACTAGATCTTGCGGTGAGATTGCTCGCTAGGCTCTACCCGGTTCTGGCGATACTCCCGCTGGACAGCGCGGCGAGCTCTCAAGCCCAAGCGCTGGAGCGCTTGGCAAAGTCGATCAATCCAAAAGTCGGCATCCGGCGTTCCGGCAAGTCTGCCACCGTCTGCGTCGTTGCAGGGGTAACGCGCCCATCACTCCGGTGCCCGATCTTTTTCGTGGGATCGGACGGTTGGGCGGCAAAGCTGTCGCGTACGGACCCGGTGGGCTCTGGCCCAAGTCTGCTGCCTTATGGAGCTGGCGCCGCCAGTTGCTTCGGCGCCGCCAACGTCTTTCGAACTATCTTCGCTGCCCAGTTGACCGGCGCCGAGTTGGACGAAACCATCGACCTCTCGCTATGCAGCTACGACAAGACCAAAGCCGGAGAGCCTGGCCCGATCGACTTCCCAGTCGACCTTGGCGAAACCCACCTCGTTGGGCTCGGTGCGATAGGCCATGGCTCGCTTTGGGCGCTAGCGAGACAACCCGATCTCAAAGGTCGTCTGCATGTAATCGATCACGAAGCGATCGAACTCTCAAACCTGCAGCGCTACGCATTGGCTGGCCAGGCGGAGATTGGTATGTCCAAAGCGGTTCTTGCAGCCACCGCCCTTAGATCGACTGCCCTTGAGGTCGAGGCGCACCCTCTGACGTGGGCAGAATATGTTGCGCGCCGGGGCAATTGGGTCTTCGACCAAGTGGGTGTGGCGCTTGACACCGCCGCCGACCGTCTGGCTGTCCAAGGTGCACTGCCGCGATGGATCGCAAACGCTTGGACGCAGGAGCACGATCTCGGTATCTCCCGGCATGGTTTCGATGACGGCCAGGCTTGCCTTTGTTGCATGTACCTGCCATCCGGAAAATCCAAGGACGAGCACCAGCTGATTGCCGAGGAACTCGGAATACCGGAAGCACACGAGCAGGTGAAAACGCTCCTGCAGACCAATGCCGGAGTTCCCAACGACTTTGTAGTTCGCGTGGCTACAGCGATGGCTGTGCCGTTTGAACCGCTAGCCCCGTTTGTCGGCCAGCCCCTGCGCTCCTTTTATCAGCAGGCTATCTGCGGCGGTCTGGTGTTCCAGCTTAGCGAAGGAAGTCGCCGCGTTCGAACTGTGGTTCCGATGGCCTTTCAGTCGGTGCTTGCCGGGATTATGCTTGCCGCGGATTTGGTCAAACATAGTGCGGGGTTTCCCATGAGCCCGACGACGAGCACTCGGGTGAATCTTCTGCGCCCCCTTGGCTCTCACTTGCACGATCCGAAGGCCAAGGACTCCAGCGGCCGCTGCATCTGTAGCGACGACGATTTCATTGCCGCTTACAGGCGCAAATACGGCGAGCGCGTTGATCAGGTAAGCGATGTCTCGGCCGCCTAAACAGACGCGCACCTCTCCGTAGACGCAGGGGGCGCGGCTTGTGGGCGTGACCATGGGCGCCATTATCACACGCTTGGCCCGCTCCTTTGCCGGCCTATCGTCCTCCGCGCATGATCCCTGTTGCCGACGTGATGATCCAGCACCAGCCGCCATGGCACCAGAGGCTGGTCAAACCTCCGTTGTTGGCCGGTTTGGACAGTGCTGCATCAGGTCTCGACCGACGTCTCGACAGTCAGGGCTGCTTCGACGGGTGTGAAGATGTCAACATCGACCCCAGGCGCCCGCATCGTCACAATCAGGGCGTACCGAGCCAGAGCGTCGACGCGTTCGAGGTAAGGCTTCTCCTTCCACCAGCCCCCGACCGGGAACACGCCGATCGCATCACGCTCGGCGAGATCGGCGGCGCTGCCCGACCAGAAATCGGCGTGCAACGAGCCGCGATCGCGGAAGGTGCCGAGCAGCCACTCTTCTCCGCCTCCAGCAGGCGCCCCTTCCTCCTCGTCCCGAGCGGCCTGATTGATGCGGGCTCGGAATTCGTCGACTGTCTCGGTCGCTGACTTTACTCTGAACCGAAGACCATGGGACGCGTAACGATGCCGGCGGGTCCATCCGCGTTCACCGGGGTTGGGTTCGATGAAATAGGACAGCGTGACGCGGAGCTCGACCTGGGCAGCGCCGAGCGCCGCGAGCTGCTCCTTCGGCCAAGGCAGGCGATGCAGCTTCATGTCACGCGTTTTGGCAGCCGCGCCGCCCTCGCGCTGGAAAGGCTGAAGCTCATCTTCAACGATAAGCGTGAGGTCGTTCACCGTTGACAGAAGCGCGCGCCCAAGATCTGGCACGCCGTAACCATAGCGCCGCACGAGCGCCTGGATCTCGCCCTTCGCTCCGTTGCACGCATCGATGCGTGCGCGCATCGCCGGAGTCCATTCGGCCGAGTGGACGATCAGGGCGCGAACCGTTTCAGGCCACAGCTCGGGGCGCGCTGATAGAATTAGTCCCGCCATCCGTGCGGCATGGGCCGTTGCCGCGCTCGTATCTCCGAGGGTGGTGAAGTGGCGCAGTTCGGGTCGATAGAAAGTGGTCAATATCTGCAGATCGTCGATCGGCTCGCCAGGCAACACACCGTCATGGGCGAGATTGCCGCCTTCGAAGACGACCTCGGGCTTCACCGGCCACTGCCTGTCCCAAACGACCGAAGTGCGACTGCGCGGCGAGAGCTCGCCGACCGGCGCGATCGGAGCGTAGCCCGCAAAGTCGGTGTCAATGATATCGACCTTTTCTGTGAAAGCGCCGACCGTCAGCGCATTCCAGGCCTGAGAAGGATCATCGACTGCTTCCAGATCGTTGCGCGTCAAATGCTCGGCCGGCATGAGGTCATCGCCGATATTGCCGGCAGAGAGAACGATCAAGCGTCGCTGCTCCTCTTCGAAACAGAGTTGGTCGATAGCGGCAGACCACGATGTGGGCCTTCCACGCGCCGGACTGGCGCTTGTCACAGCCATTGCGATCGCGCGGCGGCGCTCCGGCGCCTGCACCTCGGCGCGGGCGATCGCTTCCGCGGTGATCGAGCCATAGAGTTCTGGATCGTTTGCCTCGTCTTCTGGCGGAAGGATACGGACACTCTCCAGCCGAAAGGGCAATGGAACTGGATCGCCTCCGACCAGGAGCGGGACCAGATCACCGTACAGGCCGACACCTGCCATTCGCGTCCCGTGGCCGCTCCACGCAGGTGTGTCGTCGCTGCCCCATGCCGGTTTGACGGTGTGCCAGTCTTCAACGGCAAGTGCGGGTTCGATCAACGGGTGGGTGCGACGTACGCCGCTGTCGAGAATGCAGACCGCAATATCGGATTGAGGCGGTCTGACGCGCCCGAGAAGCTCGTCGCTCCAGTCCCTTTGCTCCGCGCCGCCAAGGCCCATGAAGAAGGACGGCGTATCCTTCGCGCGCCGCAGCTCGGCGACGACATCGCTGTGCGCAATCATGCGGTCGAGCATTGCCGTGCTGGCGAGTGCCAGCATGACCACCCGCTCCGGAAACCTGACCGCATGCGTGCGCAAAGTGATGTTCAGGGCTTCGGCAATGTGCTCGAAGTTCTCGCGGCGACCGTCGCGCAGCCAGACTTCCCACCACACCTGCTCGTCAGCGGCCTGGGGGAAGAGGTCGTCGTGGTCGGTAAACAACGATCGTGCAGTCGCCAGCCTGACTGTCTCCATGCGGGAGACGAGCGGCTCGTTGCGCGGTCTGCCGCGGTCAGTGTCAACGTCTCGATACGCCTCGACTTTCCGCAAATAATAGGCTTGCGCGCTTTGCGGCAGGAACACCGACGCTGTGATGGGAGCACCGGGTTGAGTTGGCTCATGGACGGCGACCAGCTCCATGTGCTGGCGACGATCGGCCAACTGGTCGAGGGCCGCCCGTCCGGACATGGGCAGATCGATCTCGAGGTAAAAGCCAGGCGTGCCGACCGACAGCTGGGGGTCACGCGCCGCAATCTGCTGGCGTGCACTTTCGACCGCTTGTTCGATGGATTGCGTCAAGGCCGCAGCATGCGACGCCCGATCACGCGCCGGCAGCGGCGGTGCATGTATAAGTTGGTTGGGCCGCCGATAGGCTTCCCGAATGCCGTTGTTGCGAAGGTGGATATGGGCGCGGTCGCGCGGAAAATCGTCTGCCATTATGATCTGTGCTGTCGCTACTCAGACAGCGAAGCCTGCCGGCGTTCCTTCAGAGCGTCGATGAGCGCTTCCGAGGTGATCCGCTTCCCCCCCCGCAATATGATGGTTTTTGCAGCGTCGTCGGCCGCGCGGGTGATCTCGGCCTGCGACAGTCTCTCTGCCTGAGAGATCGCCTCGTTCCAGGCAAGCCCTCTGGTGTCGAAGCGGTCGAGTCGAGCCCGAAGCAGCGCCTCGATAATCGGCCGATCGGGCACGGCGTATTCGATGACATCGTCGAAACGGCGGAACAAAGCTCTGTCGAGCAGCTCGGGATGATTTGTTGCCGCAATAATCAGGCTGTGGCTGTCGTCTTGCTCGAGAAACTGCAGAAACGAATTCAGCACGCGCCGAATCTCGCCAACATCCTGGCGTTCGCCTCGACGCGCGCCGATGGCATCGAATTCGTCAAAGAAGTAGACGCCCCGCGTCGCCTGCATTGCATCAAAAACAAGCCGCAGCTTTCCGGCAGTCTCTCCCATGAACTTGGTGATCAAACCATCGAGGACGATCATGAAAAGGGGCAGATGAAGCTCCCCGGCCAATGCCGATGCGGTCATCGTCTTGCCTGATCCTGGCGGGCCGACCAGAAGCAGTTTGCGACGGGGAACAAGCCCGTGCTCGCGCAAGCTTGCTTGTTGGCGCTGCTCTCCCAGCACGCGGTGCAGGCGCGAGCGCAGACTGTCCGGCAAAATCATGTCCGTCAGTCGCAGGTCCGGATAGCGCACATGCAGGAGGCCTGCGAGTTCGCCCTTTGGCTGAAAAAGGGGAACCGGCCGACTGCTCTTGGCAATCCGGGCGTCCCTGCTCTTGGCTGCGTCGACCAGATCCTTGAGCTCCTGAGCAAGCTTGCCATGGCCTTGACGTGCCTCATGCGCAGCAAGCTGCATCGCGATAGAGAGGAAACGATCCTCGTCGCCGGCAATGTGGCTTTTAAGCAGCGTCACGATATGGCGGGCCGTGGTCATGGCTCTCTTCTGGGGTATCCGTTTACTTGGCGAAGCGCATGCAACCTAAACGCTTTCAACGGCGATTTGTAACGCGCAATGGTGTTTTTTCTCTTGTCGATGTTCGCCCGTGGCAACTTCAGCGGTGAACTGTTGCGCCGCGGTCATAGGCCAGCCGGAATAACGCCGGCCAGCAGACAACAGTCCGCATCTTCGAGCGCTCGAAGTCTGGCCACTCACGCAGCGTGTCGGGTCCGAACGCTCCAAAGCCGCCCCGCCTGGCAGGTCCATGCGACCGATTGCGGGCGTGCGGCCATAAGGTCTACGCGGGCTCGCATGGCTGCCCGCGCCGCTGGCTAAAAAGCTGTACACCATCTCACGAAACACCAGGTCCGCTCCTTTGCCGGCCGACGGTCCATGAAATCCCCTCCCCACTCACGACACCGGAGACCTCCTTGCCCACATGGCGCTCAAGCACCGGCCGCCATGGCACCAGCGTGAACTCGCGCGACTTTTCAACGACGGCATATTTTCCGCTGGCAAGCTCGACGGAGCGGCGGAGCGTACCCTCTACTCGTCCTCCGGATCGCGCTTCGGCATAGGGCAGGCCAAGTTCCTCCGACAGTTGGCCAGCAACACGGTTCAGTTCTCGCTGGCGCAGGATCGAAAGCATGTTGGCTCGATAGACGATCCCATCCTGTTCTTTATGCGCGAGGCCTTGCGCGATCAGCCACTGCCGCCGGCGAGCTTGCGCCTCTCTCACGTCGCGGCCGAAGCCGGATCCGTGCAAAGGCTCGGGTCTATCGGCAACCAGCTCCCGGTCGAGCCAGGTGGCGCCGTTGAAGCTGACCTGTCGCTCCAGCGCCATTGAGGAGAGCTTGTCGGCAACGACAGGCTCGGCCCTGGCCCGCTGGCCCTCATAATTCGCGACGCGATCGAGATGGTCCGGCGCGATGAGCCAGGTGCCGTTCGGCTCTCGCTCGACGCCGCCGGTCGCGCGGCGGATCGCCTCCAGCCGCCGCACATGCGTTCGCGCAAAGCTCTCGGTGGCGGATGGGTCATGCTTCAGGTGCATATCGACGTCGTAACGGCCGCCATGCGCGGCGGCGATTTCGGCGATGGTACGATCGACCTGCCTCGGCTCGGTGTTCCTTGGCGCGACACGCACGATGCAGCCATTAGGCATCGTTTCCATCGCCTCGCCTCTACCGATGTTGATCCAATGGCTCTTACCGTCGACGGCGTCGACGATCATGTAATGGCGGTCATTGATCTCGTCGGCCAGTCCACGCGCGACAACGCGACCGACGAGAGACTGGACGGGCTCGCCGGATCGATCGTGGATCACCCAGTCGGCGGCCCTGCGGGCAAGCCCCTTGCCGGTCAGTTCGCGGTGCATGGTCTTGATGATGTCGCCGCGTTCGCCGGTGCGGCGCAGCGTGGCTTCGAGCTCATCGTCGAGGCGCCAGGAGCCAGCGCCGACCTCCGCGGCCAGACCCATCCGCTCGAGCTTGCGCAGCCGTCCCTGGTGCAGCGTCTGGCGAATGGCGTCGGGACCGCCCGGCGAGACCAGGCCGTCATCATCACGCATGCTGAGCAGCCGACGGTCGATGCTGGTGAAGCGT
>NZ_SRUS01000240.1:0-361 GCF_004794715.1 Mesorhizobium sp. M8A.F.Ca.ET.207.01.1.1
CTGGCCGACAGTGCGCGCGGGGTGAACGGGTTGATGGGTGCCTTCAGCTTCGACGGTGCCACCGACAAGGGGTGGTAGGCATAGCGGCCGGCATGCAGCAGCTGCAGGCAGATCTTCGCGCCATGCTGGTGCGCGGCGGCGGTCAGTTGGCGGTGCGGCCGCACTTCCCAGGGCCAGGACAGCTTGCCGCCGAACGGCTTCAGCCAGCCGACCACGTTCGGTGCGAAGCCGCCGGTGACGATCAGGCCGACGCCGCCCTCGGCGCGTTCGGCGAAGTAGGCCGCCAGCCGCGGGAAGTCGCGGGCGCGATCCTCCAGGCCGGTGTGCATCGAGCCCATCAATACGCGGTTGCGCAACTGGG
>NZ_SRUS01000241.1:0-361 GCF_004794715.1 Mesorhizobium sp. M8A.F.Ca.ET.207.01.1.1
AGCACGTCGAAGCCACCCGTGGCCTGCAGTACGGCGGTCCGCTCATCGGCCTCCGGTGACAGCGCCGCGCGCAACAAGGTCCAACGATCACGGAACGTCGCCGCCCTGCCCTCCAGGTCTTCACCGAAGGCGGCGAACTCTTCCGGGCGGTCGCCCGAACCCAGGCCCAGCACGAACCGCCCCTCACTCATCCGGTCCAGGCTCAGTGCCGACTTCGCCACCTGCAACGGCTGGCGCAACGGCAGCACGATGGCGGCGCTACCGACCACGATGCGCCCGGTCGCGGCGGCCAGCATGCCCAGCCACAGGAAGGGATCGTCCAGCGCGCTCGCCGTCGCGTCCGGACCCTGCGGCACCATCA
>NZ_SRUS01000242.1:0-361 GCF_004794715.1 Mesorhizobium sp. M8A.F.Ca.ET.207.01.1.1
CTGCCCGGGACACAGCGTGGTCTGCCTCGAATGCGTGGGACGCGGAAGCCAGAATGCCTGACTAAAGCATGTCACCCGAAAGCGGGAACCGGTTGTCGGGACAAAGGCATGCGTAGAAATCAGAAAGCTAAAGCACGGAGCGGATCTGAAAGATCGCGATGCGCTTTAGCCTCTTGCCGACATCGCGCCGATTCTCGCCTCGCCGGCTGCCCGATCGCGACACGGCCGATCGCAGGAATATCCTCACCGGCCCGCACAAAAGCCTTGCCGCCCTCCGGCGCCGATCCATATTCGTCGCGGGAAAACCTTGATTGGAAACCGGTGCCTCGATGAAAAGCCTGTGGACCGCCCTTGTTGCCAG
>NZ_SRUS01000243.1:0-361 GCF_004794715.1 Mesorhizobium sp. M8A.F.Ca.ET.207.01.1.1
GGCCGCTGGCCGGCACGCTCTTAGAAGCTGTACTTCGTGGTGAACTGCAATCGGGTGATGTCACCCTTGTTGCCGTTCTCGATCTCGCGGCGGCCGTACATCAGCTCGGCGCCGATATCGACCTTGGGCAGCGGCGAATAGAAGATGTTGCCGCGGATGCTCTGCACGCGCTTGGTCACCAGCGGGCCGAGGATGCTGTCGTTGTCGTAGTCGCTGCGCGCGTAGATCAGGTTGGTGCGCAGCTTCGGCGAGAACGCATGCCGCCAGCCCACGTAGCCGGCCAGCACGCCGGTCGGGTTGAGCTCATCGCGGGCCACGTCGTAGGCGCTGTCGGCGGTGATGCCCAGGCCGATGTAGCGGG
>NZ_SRUS01000244.1:0-360 GCF_004794715.1 Mesorhizobium sp. M8A.F.Ca.ET.207.01.1.1
GAAGTGAGGCGTCATTCACGAGCACAAATAAGGAGGGGCCGCGACTGCGGCCCCTCCTTCTGTGGATGGTGATCTACCACTCCACCAACGGATCATGTATTCAACAGCGCAAACCTTAGCGACGCCGGCGCCGCTACAGGTAATCGCTTTGACAGTACCCGTTGAAGACGGACCAGACGCTGACATGGTTGCACCGAGGCCTTGGAGATGGGTGACCATACGCGCGAGATTCTCGCCACCGTAATCGGTCCAAGTACCATTGACCTGCTGAATATCGGTCGGAATCAGCTGCCCTGCAGCGGTTCGCTCGCTACCGACTTCAGACTGTCCGTTCTGATGTTCGAGGTTAACGATAACAAC
>NZ_SRUS01000245.1:0-359 GCF_004794715.1 Mesorhizobium sp. M8A.F.Ca.ET.207.01.1.1
GCCAGCACACCGCCGACGATGAGCGCCGCTGCCAGCCAGCGCGCGCGGGGTATCCGTTCGCGCAGCAGGAACACCGAGATCAGCAGCGCGAACAGGATCGAGGATTCGCGCAGCGCCGAGACCATCGCCACCGGCACCTGCGTCATGGCCCACAGCGCCATCGCATAGGAGGCGGTGGTGCCGACGCCGCCGGCCAGCCCCAGCGGCCAATGCTGCCGTGCATAGTGCAGCACCGCGCTGCCGCGCGTGTACACCGCCCACAGCGGCAGCGGGATACCCGATAGCAGGAACAACCACAACGTGTAGCTGAGCGCGTTGCCGGACTGGCGTGCGCCGTGCGCGTCGACCAGCGTGTAGGT
>NZ_SRUS01000246.1:0-359 GCF_004794715.1 Mesorhizobium sp. M8A.F.Ca.ET.207.01.1.1
GGACCGACTTCATGATGGACATTAAGGACGAGGCGGACTTCCCGTGGCGGATGCAGGAAGCATCGAGCCAGCTGGAGGATTTTTCGAAGATCTGGCTCGACAGCGACGCGTGGCTGACGCCGCAAGACATGCTGGACTTTCACACGCTGACCCGCGCGTTCATCGAGCATCAGCTGGCGACGCCCTTCGACGGCACAACGGTCGTCGTCACGCATCATCTGCCCCATCCAGACTGTACGCCTGCCGCTTGTCGGGACCGGGACACCAGTTACCTGTTTGCTTGCGGCAAGGGCGCATTCGAGGGAATCCTGAATTCTGATGCGGCTCCTCCGGATTTGCGGTCACACGCATCATCCAAG
>NZ_SRUS01000247.1:0-359 GCF_004794715.1 Mesorhizobium sp. M8A.F.Ca.ET.207.01.1.1
AAGCAACGTACCTGCCAGATCTACACGGCCGCCCTGCGGCCCCAGCGCAGACACCGTCAAGCGGCCACCGCGGTTGTTGCGGGCGGAAAGATCAATCCGCGACGCCGCGTCGGCAACAATGTCACCTTCATGGCTCGACAACGCGACGTCACCGCCCCAGCTGTACTTATCCACGTCGAACAGGTTGATCTTGCGCCCCGCCATGTCCAGCACCGCATGGCTGCCAAGCGCCATGCCCTGGCGGGCATTGGCCTCGAACCGACCGGACGCCAGCGCCACCCGGCTGTCGATCACCACGCGTTCAGCCGTGATGGACAACTCCGCACCCAACGCATCGCTGCCCGCGGTCGCCGCGGCGC
>NZ_SRUS01000248.1:0-357 GCF_004794715.1 Mesorhizobium sp. M8A.F.Ca.ET.207.01.1.1
CCTGCATCGAGGCGGTGGGCTTCGAGGCCGAGGGCAGTGCGCTGGAGTCAGCGTTGACCGCCGTGAAGCTGGAAGGGAGCAGCGGCGTTGCGATCCGGCAGTGCATCGCGGCAGCACGTCGCGGCGGCGTGGTCAGCATTCCGGGGGTCTATGCCGGTTTCATCCATGGATTCCTGCTGGGTGATGCGTTCGACAAGGGGCTCACGTTCAAGATGGGGCAGACCCATGTGCAGGGCCTGATGCCCGAGCTGCTTGACGCGATCATGGAAGGAAAGCTGGACCCGGGTGACATCATCTCGCACCGGATGCGCCTTGCCGATGCAGCGCAGGGCTATGCCCTGTTCGATGCCAAGGATG
>NZ_SRUS01000249.1:0-357 GCF_004794715.1 Mesorhizobium sp. M8A.F.Ca.ET.207.01.1.1
GCCAAAACTTTGTGCAGATTTTGCACTTTCTACTGCAATCTCAGCTAAATCTTGTGCTTCTAATGTAGGATTTATTGCACAATCACCAAAGATATATTGTTCTTCACCTTTAATCATAAAGAATATACCTGATGTTTTAGTTACACCTGGTTTTGTTTTAATAATTTGTAGTGCCGGACGAACTGTATCGCCTGTAGAATGTGCAGCACCACTTACTAAACCTTCAGCCTTACCAGTATATACTAGCATCGTACCAAAGTAATTAACGTCTTTTAACATTTCTTGAGCTTGAGCTTCAGTTGCTTTCCCTTTACGACGTTCAACAAAAGCTGTCACTAACTCTTGCTTCAACTCACT
>NZ_SRUS01000024.1:0-4697 GCF_004794715.1 Mesorhizobium sp. M8A.F.Ca.ET.207.01.1.1
CCTCCCGGTCGTCCGGCCTGCTGGTCTGGTAGCGAACCGTCATGCGGCAACAGCCGATGGCTTTACACGCCCGCCGTTCGCTCATCCCGAAGCCTTCCTTCAGGCGAGCGACAGCTTTCCGCTTGGCCGCGGGCGGGAAAAAGACGTCGCGCCGCTGCATAGTCTGGCGCCTGACGGTAGATCACGCAATCGCATGCCTGCGCGGCCGCGCGCCTGACCGAGAAGCCATCCTCCGAATAGGCGCGTTCCATCGCCGCGCGATGGATCTCTATTCGAGCAAAGAAGGCGCGGTCGGCCGGAGCCCAGTCGCCTGCGTCGGGCACACGGCCACCAAACTCCTGCTTGATTTCCTGGTCCAGCTCATCAAGCCAATTCAGCCATATCCGTTTGAATATCTCGTTCTCGGTGCGACGTAGCGCGTCCCGCGTGAAGTTCGTCCGCTCACCTTCCGGGCGTGTCAGGCCCAAATGAAGAGGCAGGATGTCGACTGTGTTTGGGCTCAGAACCTCCTTCCCCCAGACCGCATGGCCGCGGCTGGTTGAGAGCTTCTGGCCGTCGAGCAGGTAGAACTCATTCACGTGATAGCGGATGCGCGGCGTCCAGTGGGAGAACACCTTGGCATAAAGAGCGGGGTAGAGTAGCGCGTGGTAGAAGGAACTGTCGAAACCCAAGAAATGGACGATCTGCCAGTCATTGCTGGGCGTCGCCGCATTCCAGTCGCGACCAAACTTCCGCCGGCGGCCGATTTATAACGTCGCCGTCATCTTGCCGCTAGGGCCAATAGGCGGGCTCCGCACCGGAAATTAGGGACGGCCGGCAACCCAAATTTACGGACTGTGGCGCGGAAACGGCTCTTGCCACCTCCTCGCAGCGCGAGTCTGAAAAAGATGCCTTCGGAAGGCGCGGCCTTCAGGAGGTCTCTCCCGTCTTGCGGAAGATCGAGGCGAGATTCGGATGCCTTCTTCACTCACTCGAGGCGCAGCGCTAAAGACGGTCACACAGGTAGGTCGGGGACATGTATGTGGCCCATCCTGCAGCATCACGAGCCTGACGATTTTGTCCTCGCGCCGGCAAGACGCATTCGGTCAGCAGCTTTGTCGAGGCTGCCGTCGGGAGGTTCGGGAAGGAGATATTCCGGGAAGGCGAAGGCGTTGACGAGGTGGGCCGCAACGCAGGAACAACCTGGCACTGATCCAAACAGACAAACGTTTGTTTCGGGCCGTACCTCTGCTCCCATGAATTGCTCAAGAGAAAATGTCGCCGACCCGGTCGTAGTCTGCATCCTCATGCGGACCCAGCTCTCCTGAAGTAGACGACATCTCATGCCAATCTTGGCAGCAACCGTCGCGATCATACAGTTTGGACTGCCACTCCGCGATGGAGACAAGTATGTCGACATCTGGTCGCGTCAGGTATGACGTATTGAACTTACGCCGCTTGCTTTCGCCGAATGCAAGATTGCCGTTGCGGAGAAGCCCCTTTAGATCCTGTCGTCAATGTCCGCATTTGCCTCCATCCACCGCCGGTTGTCGAGTCCGTGACAATTGTGCTTGGCCGTCCGGACTCTCAACGCGTTGAGCAACATGCAAATCTGAGCCTTTTTTTGGCACAACTTTTGATAGGACCGTTGAGGGGCAGCAGGGGCTGTCCACCGATCTTGTTGTGGTGGGTGATGTCGAAAATTCCAGTTTTGTCATTTAACTTCTTTGGGACCGAGCGTGTTGATGCGCCCGCTTGGAAACTATGAAACGTTTCCCCGTCCATGGGCGCGGCGCCACTTGTCGCGACGTTTTCGCCTTCACTGTTCGCCTCTGGAACAGGCAGCCGGCCCGGCTCGCGATCATCATGACCGCGATGCTCGCCTCCACGCTGGCTGACGTGTTGATGCCGCTCTATTCTGGCCGACTTATCGACGCTGTTTCTCGTGCTGCTAATGCGGCAGCACCAGCTTCGGCAGCTGTTGCAGCATTCTCTGTACCGATTGCATTGGCACTCGGTTCCATTGCCATGCGCCACGTCGCCTTAATTGGCCTGAACGACCTGGTGTTGAAAATGATTTCCGATGTCGCGACCGAAGCGTTCCATCATGTGCAGCGTTTTTCGACAGACTGGCATGCAAACAGCTTCGCCGGCTCGACAGTGCGCAAGATAACGCGCGGCATGTGGGCGCTCGACCTCCTCAACAGCACGATACTCGTCACGCTGCTCCCGTCGTTTGTCATCTTGATCGGCTCGACGGTGCTGCTCGGCTGGCACTGGCCGGTCATGGGCGTGATCTTTGCTTGCGGCTCTCTCGTCTACCTTGCGTTTTCGATTTCGCTGTCGCTCGGCTATGTCGCGCCAGCGGCGAGCCTTGCCAACCGATGGGACACAAGGCTCAGCGGCGCGCTTGCGGACGCGGTCAGTTGCAACGCTGTGGTCAAGGGCTTCGGCGCAGAGGTTCGCGAAGACGAGCGGCTTGCAAATATCATGACGAAATGGCGGCACCGCGCGCGCCGGAGCTGGGTGCGCGGAACGATCATCGGCTCAACCCAAGGCGTAACTTTGGTTGCGCTCAGGGTGGCGGTGGTCGGATATGCCCTGCTTCTGTGGTCGCATGGACAGGCAACGCCGGGCGAGATAGCATATGTTCTCACGTCCTTCATCGTCCTGCAGGGCTATCTGCGTGATGCCGGCATGCATGTCCGCAACGTGCAGCACTCGGTTAATGATATGGAAGAACTGGTGGCCATCCACAATCAGAAGGTGGATGTTGCCGATCGTCCAGAGGCCAAGCCGATCCGGATCACGAACGGCCGTATCGATTTCGAGAACGTCCACTTCCGCTACGCCAACCATCCCCTGCCGCTCTATAGCGAATGTTCGCTGTCGATTGAAGCTGGCGAAAGGGTTGGGTTGGTTGGACCCTCCGGTTCCGGCAAGACAACATTCGTGAAGCTGATCCAGAGACTCTACGACCTGAGCGGCGGCCGGATCCTGATAGACGGTCAGGACGTCTCCGAGGTGACCCAAGAGTCCCTTCGTTCGCAGATCGCGATCGTGCAGCAGGAGCCGATCCTGTTTCACAGGTCGCTTGCCGAGAACATCGCCTATGGCCGGCCTGGCGCGAGCCAGGCCGAGATCGAGCAAGCGGCACGGCTGGCAAGTGCCCACGAATTCATCGCGCCCCTGCCGAAGGGCTATGGGACATTGGTCGGCGAAAGGGGTTTGAAGCTCTCCGGCGGCGAGCGCCAGCGCGTGGCGATCGCGCGCGCCTTCCTCGCGAACGCGCCGATCCTGATTCTGGACGAGGCCACATCGAGCCTCGATTCGGAATCCGAGGTGCTCATTCAACAAGCGGTGGATCGGTTGATGGTGGGTCGAACCACACTCGTCATCGCACACCGGCTGTCGACCGTCCGCTCGCTCGATCGGCTGCTCGTCTTCGACCGTGGCCGCATCATGGAGGACGGCGATCATGCCGCCCTGATCAATCTCGATGGTGGCATTTACCGCCGCCTCTTCGAACGGCAGGCGTTGGAACTCGCGAAGGGCCTGGCCTGATCGCTAAACCGGCTTGCGCGATGCGCCGAGCCGTTGCCGGAGAGGGGTGTGGCAGTGACGAGCGGCGGGCGTTAGGCCGGCAAAACAAGCACGGCCGGAACTGTCCGCCAAACGGGCGAGCGGGAATGCACCACGTCTAAGCTTCGGCGAATGCGCGCAGTTACACGCGGGCACCGAATTGTCGCGCCTAACGGCGCACGCACCAAAAGGGCGGGAATGTCGACGGCCCGGGAAGAGTGCGGCCCTCGCCGTTACCCACATTTCGCCAAAGGAAGCGAAGTCAGCACAGGCCGGCTGGGAGCCCTGTCGCTGGCCCAACCTACCGCACGCCGGCCACGTCAACGCTTCAAAGTCCCTTCGGTTCGCAAAGTCGTCCCCTTGGAGACCCGGAAGCGCAGGAGCTCCGACCGCAGTCTTCGCTCAACTCTCGCCATCTGCTCCGGGATTGGATTCCGTTCCCTTGCTAGCACTGTGGCAGCTGAGCACGAACTCGCCGGCCTCGTGTCTTTCGATTACGGCCAACGGGCTTAGGAAGAGATTGGATTCGCCGGCCCTCTGCGGAGCGAATGAACAGTTCTACAGATCATCGACGTCCGCGAAAAAGAGCACGCAGCCGAAGTAGTCGGCCTGAAGCAGCAGCGAACAGGCCAGCGTCGTGACGACTGCCACACGGAGCGAATCCAAAGCGAAGTAAACCATCGACGCATTGCTGCACAGGACCAGCCCCACGAGCCGACAAAAAGATGAAGTGCAACGCCGTTCTCCTGGTTTTCGCCAGATCATGTTGCGAGCTCGTCGGCCGCAACATGCGTCTGGCAGTTCTTGGGGCAGACGCGGCCGCAGGCTCCGCAGCCGATGCAGCGGCCGGCATCATCGACAACCATGATCATGCGATTGAGCTTGCCGTCGAAATCATCGTCCTCGTCATCGCAGGGGCCGAGGATTTCACCCGCATCATCAACGCCGTGAAGATGCATGACATCGCGCGAGCAGACCTTGAAACAACGGCAGCAGCCGATGCAGGTCTTGCTATCGATGGAGGTCAGGTACGACGGCATCCAAATGGAGCCGTCACGGGTGGTGAATGTGCGCATCATCCTAAATTCTTCATTGAAGCGAGTTCTCTCTTGGCAACATCCAACTCGGCATAAACG
>NZ_SRUS01000024.1:4796-30255 GCF_004794715.1 Mesorhizobium sp. M8A.F.Ca.ET.207.01.1.1
TTGCTATCGATGGAGGTCAGGTACGACGGCATCCAAATGGAGCCGTCACGGGTGGTGAATGTGCGCATCATCCTAAATTCTTCATTGAAGCGAGTTCTCTCTTGGCAACATCCAACTCGGCATAAACGGCTTGGGTTTTCTCGGCGACTTCCTGTATGTCGGCCCACTTGCCCGGCAGACCCTCGACAAGGTCCTGCAATGCCATCTTGGCAATAGCTGCACGCAACTGGAGCTTTCGGACTTTCTTCCTCATCTTATCTAGGTCTGACATAGATCCTTCCTGGAGCAATGGTTTTGTTGATGCGCTCCATCTCGGGCTAGGCTTCAATGGCTGCAGTCGCATCGTCGACCAGTTTCGTACCGGCCTCAGCAAGTTTGCGGAAAGTCTCGAAGCCGAACCGGTGGACGTCTCGACAGAACGCCCAACCGCCGGAAGCCCCCACGGGTTTCATTTCTATTGTCGGCGACGCCGACACGCCGGAGCGCTCCTCGATCGCAAGCGCTACGGCGGTGTAAAACATGTCGAGCCTCCACAGCGCGTCAGGATCGGGATCGCCGCCAAAGGGTACCGCACGTTGCTGTTGCTTGGTGATGATGAACTCGGCCAGCAGCTCGGCATCCGAATGGCCTTCCCATAAGCCGAAGGAATCCTGAGTACGAATGAGCCGCAGGAGGCATTTTACGAACGGGGAAGCAAGGGCCTCGTCGTCCTTGTGGACAGCAGGGCCAACCGGTTCATGAGGAATTTCGCTTTTCCCCAATTTCAGTACTCCTCTTGAAGGACGATCTCTTTTTCTGCGATGTGTGGTTCGGGCGCTTGCGTGGGCGGGGAATGGCTTGGGCGAGCCGATCCCACGCAACAGTGTCCCGTGGCCGACCTCGACATGTCCACGAGTGCGAGACCTGCGGCGCGAATTCGCGGCGCACATCGTCTGCGCCGCGATCCGACCGGTGGTCAACGCAATTGAAATCCAACCTGCCGCAAGCCGCCGCCCTGCTGCATCGACATACTTGCTGCGCAGAGAGCCTCGATGGGCGGATTGGCCAGTGTTCAATTCCAATTGTCAGTCCCTTCGCGATTCTTGCTCAGGAAGTGACTGCGTTTTGAGTTTCGGGTGCCTTCTTTTGCGGAGCCACACAAAGATCCGCGTGACAGGCAGGCTCACCCGTGTAGTTGGCCAGTGCTTCGAGCAATGGGGTAAGATAGTACTGTTTGGTGTGGTCCGGAATTGGCCCCAGCCGGTCCACCGATTTCAGTGCCACCTCGATCAACTCGATTGCGCGATCTTTGTTGCCGCTCTCGTAATAATACTGAGCTACCGGGAGGTACCGGAGGTATTTAAACGGGCCATCGCCGTTCGGGGGATTGAGTGCCAGTATCTGTTCCGAGAGCTCGTTGCCCATCGCAAAGCGCTCCGCGCGCGGAAGATGGGAATTGTCCATCGTGGGATCGAAGAGTTGGTTGAGGGCCAAGGCCATCCACGACACCGCGTCGGACGTTTTGTCGATCGCGTCCTCGACCAATTCTCGCATGACTGGCATGCCGGTCTTGATGTCGCGCAGCTTGTGAAGCAGAAGATCCGCATGAATCTGCCGGAACTCACAAGAGTCTGGCATCAAGGCGAGGCCTTCTTCGATGGCCAAGAGCGCCGCCGTCCAATCCTCGGCCTGCATCGCCGGCTCAAGTTTGGCGTATATCGGCCCGGTAAGCGACATTTCGCGCGCTGCAAGTTGGTTATGCGCGATGCGCTTTGCATCGGCGGCTTTCGCTTCATAGCTGCTGCGCCAGCTGCCGTTAAGGACTTTCGGCAAAACGTCATCGAGTTCCGCCGGGTGGCCGATAAAAGCGATGTGGCCGTCGCGGTCGACCACGAACGAGGTGGGAATCCCAATCGAAGAGCTGGGATCCATCCAGAGCTTGTTCATTTCGCCAATGTAATCGAACCCGATACGATAATTCAGATTCGGGAACTTCTCGGTCAGCCAGGCATCCACGTTGGTCCGCGCCTCGTCTGCGGTAGGACCCTGTTCGCAGGCGGCAACTCCGACCGCCTCAAATCCGCTGCCTTCATATTTCTCCTGCAGTTCGATCAAATGGGGCATGGCGTCGACACATGGTCCGCACCAAGTCGCCCAAAACTCAACGAGGTAGACCTTGCCGGGCCGAAAGTTCGTGAGGGGCTCGCCACGCAGCCAGTTCTCCACTTTGATCGCAGGAGCCGGGGACCCCATACGCAGTTCCATCTTGGTGTCCAAAGTCATTCCACACCTTTCGTCTCTTTTGTCGCGGAATATTTTCCAGTCAAAATCGGACACGGTCTCGAGGGCATCGCTCCCTCTGGCTTGCTTCAGCGAAGCTCTCACCGTGTTGCCGCACATCAAGCTGCAACGGAGGTGCCAATTCCCTCAGCTCCGGTAAGCGGCGGGAAATGCTTTGAAATTCTCCACGAGGCCAAATGCGGCCGATTGTCGTGAACCCGACATGTCTTCTGCCGCTGTCGGGTTTCGCCCTATCACTCTTGAGAGCTTGGACGGCTCGCCTGTGATTAGACTGGCCTCGGTCCTCGAGCAGTGGCAGTTTGGCGCCATTCGAAAGCGCGAACTCGCCGGCTTGGTCCTCGTGCCGCCACCGCCGCGTGTGGATTCTTGCCCCGGAGTCAAAATTCGCCTCGCGGTTGCCAACGGCGGCATGCGCTCAATGCGCGTGGCGTTGAGCCCCGACAGCACGTAATGGTACCAATTAGTGGATGCCCGTCGCTGCCTCCACTTCTCCAGCCAAGCGCTCGAACGACGCTACCTACCCACGTTCGAGCGCGACCGCGGAATCGCAGACTGCCGAACGTCAGCCGTTGCGAAAGGTGTAGCCGTACCCGTTGATCGCCGGCGCGCCGCCTAGATGTGCGTAGAGGACCCTCGATCCCTGTGGAAAGAAGCCCCTCTGGACGAGGTCGATCATCCCTTGCATCGATTTGCCCTCGTAAACCGGGTCCGTAATCATGCCCTCGAGCCGCGCGCACAAACGGATTGCCTCTTTGGTTTCCTCCGATGGAACGCCATAACCCGGGTACGCGTAGTCCATGAACAACACCACGTCTGCCTCGACAATTTCCGCTCCGAGGTGGACGAGCTTCGCTGTATTTTGGGCGATGCCAAGCACCTGCGCCTTGGTCTTGGCGGGCATGGCGGAGGCATCGATACCGATCACGTTGCGCTGTCGACCATCCTTGGCGAACCCGACGAGCATGCCGCCGTGGGTTGAACCAGTCACCGTACAGACGACGATATAGTCGAAGGCAAACCCAAGCTGCTCTTCCTGGGCACGCACCTCCTCAGCGAACCCCACATAGCCCAGGCCGCCGTATTTGTGGACAGAGGCGCCGGCAGGTATCGCATATGGCCTGCCGCCCCTTGCCTTGACTTCATAAAGTGCCTTTTCCCAGCTGCGGCGGATGCCGATGTCAAAGCCCTCGTCAACCAGGCGCACCTCTGCCCCCATGATGCGGCTCAAGAGGATATTGCCGACCCGGTCGTAGACAGCATCATCATGTGGGACCCAGCTCTCCTGGACCAGGAGGCATTTCATGCCGATCTTGGCGGCGACCGCAGCGACCATGCGCGTATGGTTGGACTGCACGCCACCGATTGTGACGAGCGTATCGGCATCTGACGCGATCGCGTCGGGCACAATGTATTCGAGCTTGCGCAGCTTGTTTCCGCCGAACGCGAGACCGGAGTTGCAGTCCTCGCGTTTGACGTAGATTTCCACCTTGTCGCCCAGATGCTTGCCGAGGCGGTCGAGCCTCTCGATCGGCGTGGGTCCAAAGGTGAGCGGATAACGTTCGAATTTTTCCAGCATGCTATCTCCAGCAAAAAAGTACCTGAACCGGCTACGCACCGGTCAGCCCAGGGGTATGTGTGATCAAAGACACCCGTCTTTCGAAGCGGGTGCACCGAGTTTGTCATTGCGACAAGCACACCGCATCCAGCGTGCTGCGATGACTCTTATGTCCCTAATCGACCAACCACCCGCATCTCCCGGCCTAAGGACACCGAATGTGGTCGCGTGTTAGCCGAACACAGATTCCCTATACGATCAGCTCAGTCATCAGAGGGTGACCAAAATTGGTGTGGGTCTGAGCACTGATCCTGTCATCCGCGCATCAAAGCAGCAGCACATGCTGGGCATTCGACCAAGCCGGGACACAGCTGAAAATTGCATTCCGCAGTTGATCAGAGTGAGACGACTGGTACCCGAGCTTTCCTGTAACCATCGGCATGCTGGCCCCTGTGGCGAGTTCCACGAGCGCGGCTAGAGGACTGCCAGATCAGAAAGGGCACGCGGCCGAAGTAGCCGGCCTGAAGCAGCAGCGAACAGGCCAGCGTCGTGACGACTGCCACACGGGTGCGAATCCAAAGCGAAGTAAACCATCGACGCATTGCTGTACAGGACCAGCCCCACGAGCCGACAAAAAGATGAAGTGGACGCCGCTCCCCTGGTTTTCGCCAGATCATGTTGCGAGCTCGTCGGCCGCAACATGCGTCTGGCAGTTCTTGGGGCAGACGCGGCCGCAGGCTCCGCAGCCTATGCAGCGGCCGGCATCATCGACAACCATGATCATGCGATTGAGCTTGCCGTCGAAATCGTCGTCCTCGTCATCGCAGGGGCGAGGATTTCACCCGCATCATCAACGCCGTGAAGATGCATGACATCGCGCGAGCAGACCTTGAAACAACGGCAGCAGCCGATGCAGGTTTGCTATCGATGGAGGTCAGGTACGACGGCATCCAAATGGAGCCGTCACGGGTGGTGAATGTGCGCATCATCCTAAATTCTTCATTGAAGCGAGTTCTCTCTTGGCAACATCCAACTCGGCATTAACGGCTTGGGTTTTCTCGGCGACTTCCTGTATGTCGGCCCACTTGCCCGGCAGACCCTCGACGAGGTCCTGCAATGCCATCTTGGCAATAGCTGCACGCAACTGGAGCTTTCAGACTTTTTTCCTCATCCTATCTAGGTCTGACATAGATCCTTCCTGGAACAATGGTTTTCTTGATGCGCTCCATCTCGGGCTAGGCTTCAATGGCTGCAGTCGCATCGTCGACCAGTTTCGTACCGGCCTCAGCAAGTTTGCGGAAAGTCTCGAAGCCGAACCGGTGGACGTCTCGACAGAACGCCCAACCGCCGGAAGCCCCCACGGGTTTCATTTCTATTGTCGGCGACGTCGACACGCCGGAGCGCTCCTCGATCGCAAGCGCTACGGCGGTGTAAAACATGTCGAGCCTCCACAGCGCGTCAGGATCGGGATCGCCGACAAAGGGTACCGCACGTTGCTGTTGCTTGGTGATGATGAACTCGGCCAGCAGCTCGGCATCCGAATGGCCTTCCCATAAGCCGAAGGAATCCTGAGTACGAATGAGCCGCAGGAGGCATTTTACGAACGGGGAAGCAAGGGCCTCGTCGTCCTTGTGGACAGCAGGGCCAACCGGTTCATGAGGAATTTCGCTTTTCCCCAATTTCAGTACTCCTCTTGAAGGACGATCTCTTTTTCTGCGATGTGTGGTTCGGGCGCTTGCGTGGGCGGGGAATGGCTTGGGCGAGCCGATCCCACGCAACAGTGTCCCGTGGCCGACCTCGAGCACGTCCACCAGTGCGAGACCTTTCACCGCGGCGCGAACGCCTGCGCCGCGGTTCGACCCGAGGTAAACGCAATGGAAATTCCACCTGCCGCAAGCCGCGCACTTTTGCGGCATCGACGTTATTGCTGCGAAGTGCGCCTGGGCGGGCGGATTTGCCGGTGTTCAATTCCAATTGTCATGCCCTTCGCGATCCTTGCTCAGGAAGTGACAGCGTTTTGAGTTTCGGAAGTCTTGTTTTGCGGAGCCACACAGAGACCCGCGTGACAGGCAGGCTCACCCGTGTAGTTGGCCAGGGCTTGGAGCAACGAGGTGAGGTAGCGCTGTTTGGTTTGGTCCGGCGCTGGCTCCGAATGGTCCAGCGATTTGATTGCCACCTCGATCAACTCGATCGCCCGGTCCTTGTTGCCGCTCTCGTAATAATACTGAGCGACCGGAAAGTAACACCCGAATTTAAAGTCTCCATCGCCTTGCGGAGGATTAAGTTCCAGGATCTGTTCGGAGAGCTCCTTGCCCATCGCAAAGCGATCATCATGCGGAAGATGGGAGTTGTCGATCGTGGGATGGAAGAGTTGGTTCAGCGCCATCACCACCCAAGACATCGCTTCGAACTTTTTGTTGATCGCGTCCTCGACCAATTCGCGCATAAGCGGCAAGCCGGTTTTGATGTCGCGCAGCTTGTGAAGCAGAATATCCGCATGAACCCGCCGAAAATCAAAAGAGTCTGGCATCACGGCGAGGCCTTCTTCGATGGCCAATAGTGCCGCTGCCCAATCCTCGTCCTGCATCGCCTGCCCAAGTTTGGCGTATATCGGCTGACTCAGCGACGATTCGCGCACACGCGAGATTCGCTTTGCATCGACGGCTTTCGCTTCATAGCTGCTGCGCCAGCTGCCGTTAAGGACTTTCGGCAAAACGTCATCGAGAGGTGCCGGGTGGCCGATATAAGCGATGTGGCCGTCGCGGTCGACCACGAACGAGGTGGGAATCCCGAACGAAGAGCTGGGTTCCAGCCAGAGCTTTTTCATTTCGCCAGTGCAATCGAACGCTGTCCGATAATTCAGATTCGGGAACTTCTCGGTCAGCCAGGCATCCACGTTGGTCCGCGCTTCGTCCGCGGTTGCAGCCTTTTCGCAAGCTGCGACTCCGATAATCTCAAATCCGCTGTCTTTATATTTCTCCTGCAGTTCGATCAAATGGGGCATGGCGTGGACACATGGTCGGCACCAAGTCGCCCAAAATTCAACGAGGTAGACCTTGCCGGGCCGAAGGCTCGTGAGGGGCTCGCCACGCAGCCAGTTCTCCACTTTCAGCGCAGGAGCCGGGGACCCCATACGCAGTTCCATCTTGGTGTCCAAAGTCATTCCATACCTTTCGTCTCTTTTGTCGCGGAATATTTTCCAGTCAAAATCGGACACGGTCTCGAGGGCATTGCTCCCTCTCGCTTGCTTCAGCGGAGCTCTCACCGTGTTGCCGCACATCAAGCACGGCAAAGGGCATGCCAACCCTTCTTAGCTTCGGCAAGCGCCGGTACCGCCTTGAATAAGCGAGCCCTAACATGGCCAGCTGACGTTAACCTGAATGTCGGCTTTCGACGGCTCACCTTAGCGGCTGCCGTTTAGGAAGGTGAGAGTTTGGCTGGCCCGCTGGCGATAAGACCGGCTTCGGCGTCCTGGAGCAGTCGCACTTCGGCGATGGGGTCGAAAGTGCGGGAGAGGCTCGGTACCCTTGCAGCCACCGCCGCATGTGGCCCGGCGTCATAATTCGCGTCGCGGTTGCCAACGGCGGCGTTGGGCTCGATCCACGTGGCGTTGAGCCCGACAGCACGTAAAGCTGCATCGTGATTGAATGCCCTTTGCTGTTTCACGCCAAGCAGGAGTCGCGCGACGCTACCTTGCTCAAGCGCGAGCAGAGCGATCTGACGCCGTAGGAATATTGCTCGTCCCGCTTTTGCCGCCAGAGGCGGAAATCTTTCCTGAATGCCACCGCCGATCATCAATATCGACGAATCATATCCCGCTGCCCATTTGTTCGACTCCGAGGTCGGGCCAGCACTCCGTCAAGGGACGGTTGATGAACCCTAGATGCTCGGGATTGGCGCATGGCGCGCGCCGCAGAAGGCTGTCAAGGATGCGGCGCGCTCGCCAGGCCAGCAGCCCAAAGTTCGGATCAGCCAGCCCGCGCTGTCCAAGGCAGGCGTTCTGAACGAAAAGGCGTCGGTCTCGCGGTCCGTCCCAGTACACCGAAAAATCCTCGCCGATGGCGAGCTCATTGCCGATCTGTTCGAGGCGATCTGCGATCGGTTCTAGGAAACCCGGCAGCGGTTTCTCGTACCCGGTGGCCAGGATGACGATATCGGCGGTTACTTCTCCGATGTTGTCCAAGCCGCGTTGCAGCGTGAGCCTGTGCCCTGCTCCGGCATTGATGCAGCGCGACACGTTGCAACTTGGCCGCAATGTGATCTCGCATTGGTGTGGCTCGAGAAAGGCGTGGTGGTAGAGCGCCTGATAGACCGCGCGCAACTTGCTTTCTGAAATGCCCTCGGAGGCAAGCGCGAAACGCCGCAGGAACAGCTGTCGATGCACCTCGCTCATCGCAGCAAAACGATCCGAGAAGCATGGCGTGAACAGCCCGTTTGTGAACGCGTGGTCGTCGAAAGGCATCTCGCGCGTCAAGACCCATGTGATCGCCGCGGGCCGCCGTTCTTTCGGCCGGCCGACAAGGTGCAGTAGCAGCTCGGCTCCCGACTGTCCGCCGCCAACAACGCAGACATGCTTTTTTTGCACCTCAGGATTGATGTGGGCCAACTCAGATGAGTGGAACAGGTTGGGTCCAGTCCAGCCATGAAACTGAGGCGGAATTTGCGCCTGCTTGCCTATGTCGATGACGAGGTTTCTTGCATCAAGGACCGCGTTGTCCGTCCGCACGCGAAACTCGCCGTCAAAGCGGATTTCGCGAACGGCCTCGCCGCCACGGACAAGCGGATTCTTCTGGAACGCCCAGTTGAGATATTGGGCGAACTCGGCTCTAAGCACCCCGTGAAATTGCGCATTGAGGAAATTGTAAAGACGCCCGTTCTCGTGGAGGTAGTTTACGAATGTGTAGGCTGATCGCGGATTGACCAGAGTAACCAGATCCTGGAAGTGGCCGACCTGGAGCTCCGCGCAATCGAAAGCGCTGCCTGGATGTCCTCGGAAATCGACCTCCCGGTCCAGGAACAGTGCCCCTTGCGCAATCTCTTCCTGTATCTGACACGCAAGGCTCAAATTAGATGGTCCAGCACCCACACCAATACAAAAGAGGTCCACTTATCCTTACTCCTCTAGGAGTGTTTTCCAACTCAGCGGCATGTTGACGTCGATCGCCGGGCATTGAGCAATGCGAACCTCACAGGCATGCTTGAGCCGCGGTCCCGACTGAGAGGACAGCAAAAGCGTGTGCCGCCTTCCAGGTCTTGGGCTCAATGTCGGCGGCATCGACAGCGGCGCGGCGTGATCCGAACCCAAGAGCAGAAGGAAAGTGTGTGATGCTGTCGCGCGGCTCTTCCGGATCTTACGGCGGCTTCTAGCGCCGGCCTCCACCCCAGGAGTGGCTGTTTCCCTGCCACGACGGAAGCGGCTCTTTCTTTCGAGGGGCGTAACCATGGATAACGGCTCTTAATGCTTTCGGAGACTCCCATGCATGCGGCGTGCCGGATAAAGACCTGTCAAACCAACGAGTTCGCGCAGTTCCAGCTCGTCTGGAATCCGACATTGTCGCACGCCCGACGATCGGGCAGGGGAAGCTCCGCGGCAGCGGCCCTTGCACACCGCAGGCTGACAGGGACAGCCGCCGATTTGACGCGCGTCCGGGTACTGATAAGGGGCCTTCCAACAGGGTTCGCGCACGAGGCGGGGTCTCCTGGTACACCCGCCCTGTGGCTTGGCTGCGGTCTGCTGCAGCCGTTCGTCTTTACTGCCCGTTGCGGACGATCTCGCACGAGTTGGTTCACGAGAGCGTCGTGAAGCAGTCGAGGCGTCCGGTTTGGCTCTGACAAGCGTCGCAAGATGTTCGCGGATCCAGCCATGTCTCCGCAATCCGACCGGTAACCGACGACGACTTCGGACTGGTTGGCGGTCCTACGACCTGATCGGTGTTCCTACGGAGCTGATCAGCGAGCCAAAAACAGCGGCAATGTGGTCTTCCCAAAGCTCCAGCTCGGCGGACCGCCGAAAATCCGCTCACGCAGCCCACGGCTGCCATAAGCACCCATAACCATCATGTCAGCACAGATGTCGTTCGCGTGCTGGGTCAGCACTGTGCCCGCCGATTTGCCGGCGCTCTTAAGCAGGTCAACGGAGACCCGAGCACCGTGCCGAGTAAGATAGGCAGCGATGTCAGCTCCAGACTGCGCGCCTTTCCCGTTGTTTTGCGCCTTTGGATCGACCATAGCGACACAGACTTCCCTGGCAGCGGATAGGATACTAAGAGCTTCCCGAACCGCACGCGAGGCCTCTACACGCGAATCCCAGCCGACCAGCACGCGTCGAGGCGACAGCGTCGCCTTAACGCCCTTCGGCACGATGAGCACCGGCTTTCCGCTATCGAACAAGCAGCCGTTGACAACAGGAGGTCCGAGAGTCTCATCGTTGAGGAGGTCTCCTCCAACGATCGTCAGGTCAGCGCAGAGCGCCCGCTGTCGTGCCACTTCACCGAGGCTAGCCGGATCGCAATAGTCGGTGTCAACGTCACAGGAAAGCGACATAGCTTTCAGCCTTTTGAGGATATCCGCGGACCGTCTTTCCATTCTGGTCACGTCCTGTGAAAATTTCTCGATTTGCTGAAATCGATAGTTCGGTACTGCAATTGCCTGTGCACGTCCTGTATTCCATTCGGGGGGCGGAGACGACATCAAGAGCAATGGAGGCGGTATAATGAGTACCGATAGGTGCGCGCCGACCTCGGCACACAGTCCGGCAGCTGTTGTGAGGTCCTCATCAGAATGATCAGCACCCGTCACACTGAATATGCTTTTAAATTCCATTTGCCTGCTTCTCCTGGTCTTCGTTAGGAGCGCCTCAAAGCGGCAACACCGCTCTCCGGAGGAAGAGAGAGCGGCACCACGTTCGATCACCGATTTCAGTCGTCCGGCTTCTCGAGCGAGTAGCCGGCCGACCTGACGGTGCGGATGACGCTGCCGGGCAAGGCCGTTTTCAGCGCCCTCCTGATTCGACTGATATGGACATCGACGGTGCGTGCACCGACATGAATGTTGGGCAGCCAGGCCGCCCCGATAAGCTCGTCCCGGCTGAAGACCTTGCCGGGGGCCTCAATCATAAGCCGCAGCACGTTGAAATCGATCCGTCCGAGATGGATGTCGTGGCCATTACCGCGAACCCGATGGGCATCGAGCTTCATCTCCAGGCCTCCACAACAAATCCAACTGTCGTTTTCAACCCCGTTCGGACCACGCTTGGTCAGCCCGAGCCTCGCCCGCAGGCAGTCGAGCAGCTTGGCCGGAGCCACCGGCCGCACAAAGCTCTCAACGCCTGCCTTCAAGAGATCGAGGTGCTGGTGCTCGGCGCCAGGCGCGATCAGGGCGATGATAGGCAGGTCGGTGGTGCGCGGTTCCCGCTTGAGTTGGGCGCAAATTGCGGACCCGTTTATGCTGGCTGGGTCGCAATCCAGCACTACGGCCTGAAGCTCCCGTTGTTCGGCCAAGGCCAGCGCAGCCTTCGCGCCGTCTGCCGTCTCACTGCTGAAACCGTCAACCTCCAGTATGTGGCTGTAGAGCAGATAGAACTCGGCATCTTGCGAGCAGATCAGGACCAGCGGCTTCTTCATCGGCGATACCCCAACAACCTGGTCGGCCTCGAGTCCCTGGATCGAGGGGACTGGCCAACATAGTTTCTCGGGTCCGTCATGATGGCCTTTCTCGAAAATCGCGCCCATCATGCCAGCGCCACGTGGGGAAAGGTTTCGATGACTGAAATCGCATCGTCGACCAGCTTCGTACCGGCCGTGGCGAGCTTCAGGAGCGTCTCGAAGCCAAACCGGTGGACATCGCGCAGCGTTTTGGACAGAACGACCAGCCGTCCGGTCGTGAAAAGCACCCGACCAAAACCCTCATGGCTCACCTGGATCATCGGCGATGCCATAAGGCCGCAGCGCTCCTCGATCGCAAGCCCGATGGCGGCGTAGTACTTGTCGAGCCTCCACAGCACGTCGGGATCGGGATCTCCGATGATTGGGATCCCTCGGCGCTGATCCTTGGTAATGATGAAGTCGCCCAGCAGCTCAGCGTCCGCTTTGCGTTCCCACGAGCCATAGGAATCCTGAGAACGGATCAGCCGCACGAGGCATTTGACGAACGGGGTGCAAAGAGCCGCCTCGTCTTCGGCGACAGCTGGGGGGATTGCGGGGTCAGGCATTGGCGTCCTCCTCTTTTCAGTCCTCGTCCTCGAAGGACGGTTTCTTTTCGGCAATGCCCGCTCGCGCCAGCACCTTGCGCAGCCAAGGCGGAGGACACGTCCTGAGCATCATCTGCGTGCGCAAGAGCACCTGTGGGATCGATTGGGGCTCCGCCACTTTGATCGGGTGGATTTTTGCCGCGACAAGCTTGGCTGCCGAAGGGCCGCCAATTGCCAGACAAAACAGGATCTGACAGCCCTTGAGCGCATCCACCTTTGGCGTGATGCGATCATCGCGCTCGGCCCGATGCTCCCCGCTTTCATCGGACACGTCATCGAAGGCCACGGCTTCTACGAGATTCCATTCCTCGCGCGTCACGTCGTAGACAGCAAAGCGCCTGGCCGACCCGAAATGGGCGTTGAGGTCCTGCATGTCCTGAGTGGCGATCGCAACGCGCAATGCGCCCTTACGTCGTTCAGGCATCGGGGCGAAAACCTCATTACTGACCAGCGAGAGGCGGCGAACAGCGTTCATCGTGATATTTCTCGATTACGGAGTGGATCAAGCGCCTCAGGAGTGGGCGCGTGTTGGTTGGCCTGGAAGATGCTGGCGACCTCGAAGATCATGTCGCGGGTGCCCTGATAGAGAATTGCGAGCTTGTGCTGGCTGCCTAGTCGATCGAAGACCGGGAACCCGATGCGCATGAGCGGAATTCCGAGCCGCTCCGATGCTTGGCGCCCGTGCGAATGCGTGACAAGCAGGTCAGCACCGACGGCAAGACTTTCCAGATCGCCGAGATCGCCGATCTGAACCGAAACCGCCGGGACTTTCTTGAGAATTTTAGACCTGTCGGTCGTTGTGACGGCCGCGGCTATCTCGGAGCCGAGACCAGCAAAGAAGGTTGCAAGTTGGAACAGCTGGTCTGGTTCGGCAGCGATGGCAATTTTCTTGCCGCCGAAATGGAAATGTCCGTCGAGCATCGCGTCCTGCAATTGCGCCCGGCGCCGGCGCACGCGGGCCGGTACCGCCGCGCCCGAAATCGAAGACAGCAGCGACACGAAGCGGTCCGTGTCCTGCAGCCCAGTCAGTGACTGGAACAACACGTAAGGCACGCCGGTCAACCCGAGCAGCGCTTTCGCCGGGCGGCGCATGTGCTCACCGATGGCGATGCATCGCATGGCCGTACCCAACTCGCGAATGTCTTCGACGCTGGTGCCGCCGTATGTGGTCGCTACCCAGCGGTCAGGAACCGTACCGTCGAGCGAGCCTGAAATGTCGGGCAGAATAACCGGCTTGAGCCCAAAGCTTTCAACCATGTCCCGCATATGCTCGATGTCGGCGACAGAGAGGTTGCATCCGGGCAGGATTGCGATCTTCTTCGGGTGCCGCGCCCGTTCGCCCGAGCGCGTAATCCCTTCGATCATTGCGGTGACTGCCTTGGCCCAGCCCTCTTCGATCGCGCCGTCAAAATCCGGCGTGTTGGCCAGCACGACCTCCGTACCCGCAAGCTGTTGCGTGTGCTTCCGCATGATGTTGGCAATATCACCCGCGCAATCTTCGCCACGCGTCTCCACCAGCGCGGTCGTGCACACTCCGATCAGCGTTGGCTTCGTGCGGTTCTTGAGGTTGAGGATCGCCTCTTCCAGATGGTCGGCTGCGCCGAGGATGGTCGCCACCTCATCCATCGCCGTAGTCTGCAAGGGAATCGCTTCTTTGAAGTGCCGCACGAAGAGAACGAGCGCAAAGCTTGTGCAGCCTTGGCTGCCGTGGAACAGCGGCATCGCACCGTCGACGCCAAGAAAGGCAAAGGCGGCACCCAGCGGCTGCGACGACTTCAGCGGGTTGACTGCCGCCGATTTGCTCTGGGGAAGGATGCGGGCCATCGGTCGCCTCAACACTCGTGTGCCGTCGCGCAGGCGAATTCATCAAACAGGTACGCGGTCTCGTTCCTCGTGCACGGCAATTCGCCTATCAGCTCAGGCTGGCAATCCCACGGGGCCGGCTGGCGCACCTGAGACCAGATCGGATTGTGAATGGCGAGGTCAATCTGGCGTACGAGTTCCACCATGCCGTCATAGCCGGCATAAGGATGCTGGCGCTCCTGGTTGATATCGAGCCAGGGCGTCTTGGCCTTGAGCGCAATGAATTGCGTGCGACCGCCCGACAGCATGATATCGGCCCTGTGTTCAGAGAGCATGGCGTACAGCTCGCTCGCAGCCATGGATTCGAACATGTGCTTGTCGTGCTTGAGAACTTGTTTGATGCGCTCCTTGTCCTGCACCGTAGATTTCTTGATCGAGGTGCCGACGATCTCGATTCCGATCTCCATCAGCGCATGGACAACCGACCAGGACTTCACACCGCCTGTGTTGAGCAGCACGCGCTTGCCTTGGAGCCTTTGCCGGTAGGATTCGAGTTTCTTCCACGCGATCGCCTCCTGCTGCGCGATCAGCGTCTCTGTGCGCTCGAGGATCTCCGGATCGGCGCCCTTCCTCACCAGCAGCCTGACAAGGTTTCGAAGAGCTTGCGATGTGTCGGAGATGCCATAGAAGGAGCCCTCGAAGAACGGGATGTCCCAGCGCTCCTCCATCTTGCGGGCAAGACTGATCAGCGCGGTCGAGCACACCATCATTGCCGCCCGGGCGCGGTGCGCGGAAGCAATGTCGCGGTAACGCGCATCGCCGGGAATGCAGGCGCGCACCCGGATCCCGAGCCGATCGAGGAGCGGCTTTACAAGCCAGAATTCGCCCGAGAGGTTGAATTCGCCAAGGATGTTGATGTCGTAGGGTCCGGGGTCGTCGGGTTCGACCGTGCCGATGACATGATCGAGCAACGCCTCGGCGGCGAGCTTATTGCCGAGGTTCTTGGAGCCTGCCAGGCCAGGCGCATTGATCGGCACCACGGCCAAACCGAACTTTTCCGTGGCGCGTTTGCACACGGCCTCGATGTCGTCACCGATCAGCGCCGTTACGCAAGTCGAGTAGACGAAGATCGCCGGCGGCGCGTATGTGTGCTTGATCTCGCGGATCGCCTTGAAGAGTTTCCGCTCGCCCTGCCCCATCACAAGGTCGAGTTCGGTGAGGTCGGTCGTGAAGCTTGTCCGCCACAAGGTCGGCCCTGACGAAACCGCACCACGGTTGTCCCAAGAATTGCCCTCGCAGGCGAGCGGCGCATGGACCAGATGCGCAACGTCGGTGATCGGCTGCAGGACGATCTTGGCTCCGTCAAAGGCGCAGCCGCCGGCTGCCGCCCCTGGTGTCAGCGACTTCGAGCAGCCCTCCTTGCGCGCCTTGGCATCTTTGCCACGGTTCTTATCGCAGGCGGGCTCATCGAAGGCGTCCTTGATTTTGGCGCTGAGGGAGGACATTGCTCAGCCTCCCCAGTCCATTGGGCAAGGAATGGCCTCGGCGAAAAGCCGGCCACGGCTCTTAGCGCGTGAGGTCATAGGAATAATCCGTCACACCCGTCTCGCTCGTCTCGCGATCGAGTTTGTCGAAGATCTTGTCGAGGATCGTCGTCAGCACGCGCAACGCGCCCTGGTAGCCAAAGAGCGCAAAGCGGTGATGATGGTGCCGATCGAAAATCGGAAACATCAGCCGGATCAGCGGTGTTCCGGTGTCGCGCTCCAGGTACTTGCCGTAGGAATTGCCGATCAAAAGGTCCACCGGCTCGGTAAAGAGCAGTGAGCGCAGCGCCCACAGGTCCTTGCCCGCCCAAACCTGGGCAGCCTTGCCGAAAGGCGAGGATGCTAGCAGCTTCTTCAAATCGGCTTCCCATGCCGAGGTGCCATTGGTGGCGAGGCAATGGGTTGGCTCGCCGCCGGTCTCCATGACAAAGCGGGCCATTGCGTGAACGAAGTCGGGATCACCGTAGATGGCGTATTTCTTACCATGCAACCAGGATTGGCTGTCCGCCATGGCGTCTACCAGTCGGCCGCGCTCGAGGCGAATTGCCTCGGGAATCTCCTTGCCGGAAATCGCCGCGACCTCCATCAGGAATTCGTCCGTCGCCTGAACGCCGAGCGGATAGTGGAACGAGGCCGTCGCCTGCCCGACCTCCTCGCAATAGCCCAGTGTCTTTCGGGTGTTGTGATGCTGCAGCGAAAGCGTTGCCTCGGCGTTGAGGGCCTTCTTCACCTCGTTGATCTTCGTGCCCCCGTCATACATGCGGTATTCACCGTCCGAAGGCGTATCGAACTGGTCAGAGGCATCCTGGATCAATGTATAGGACACGCCCATTACATCGAGCAGGCGCTTGAGCTCCCGGTTGTTGCCGACGCAGAAGCCGTCGAAGCCCGGAATGATGTTGATGGTTCCTTCGATTTGCGTACGCTCCT
Organism: Mesorhizobium sp. M8A.F.Ca.ET.207.01.1.1; assembly: GCF_004794715.1. Taxonomy (NCBI): domain Bacteria; kingdom Pseudomonadati; phylum Pseudomonadota; class Alphaproteobacteria; order Hyphomicrobiales; family Phyllobacteriaceae; genus Mesorhizobium; species Mesorhizobium sp. M8A.F.Ca.ET.207.01.1.1. The sequence goes on from NZ_SRUS01000024.1 coordinate 21,157, forward strand.
GACCTTTCCAGAAGTGCTCCAAAATGCCTTTGACCATGTTGTCATAGCCGTCGACATGACTGCCAACGAAGGCCGGGGTGTGGGCAAAGGGCACGTCGAAGTCGCGCGGGACTGAATCTTCGTCCTTGGCGTTCTGGATGAAGCTGTGCAGGTCGTCGCCAATGACCTCTGCCATACAGGTCGTCGACACGGCAATCATCTTGGGGTCGTAGAGCTGGTAGGTGTTGGCGAGCCCGTCGACCATGTTCTTCAGGCCGCCAAACACCGCCGCATCCTCGGTCATTGAGGAGGAGACCGCCGCGGCAGGCTCCTTGAAATGGCGCGACAGGTGCGAGCGGTAATAGGCGACGCAACCTTGGCTGCCGTGGACGAAGGACATGGTTCGCTCGAAGCCGGCGGCAGCGAATACCGCACCCAGCGGCTGGCAGGCCTTGGCCGGGTTCACGACAAGCGCTTTGCGGGCGAGGTTCTTTTCGCGGTATTCCCACGTCTGGGTGAAATCGCGCTGATCGGAAACGATTTCATCGGGGTGCGGACATTCGAAGTTTAGCTTCTTCTCAGCGAGCATCTTTCTGTATTCCGGCTCGCGGAACAGGGGAGCGTGATCGAGAATTTTTTCAGCCGACTGCGGCATGATGATTACCTCTTTTGCATCTGGCTGCGCGGGACGGCAGCTCAGGACGTCAAGACGTTCCAGGCTCCGGCGGATCAGAGGCCGCGGGAGTTCACCGTCTCAGTGGGAGACTGGGGCTGAAGCAAATGTTTATTCGGCAGCCATCGCCCGCTCATCGCCCCGGCTTCTTTTCCAAGGCGCGTGGAATAGGTCCCAGACCGGGTTGTTAATGGCGAGATCCACATCACGTGCGAAAATGGCAAAGCCATCGTAGCCGTGATACGGGCCTGAATAATCCCAGGAATGCATCTGGCGGAACGGTATGCCCATCTTCTGCACCGGGTATTTTTCTTTGATTCCCGAGCCGACCAGATTTGGGCGAATCCCTTCGATGAATTTCTCCAACTCATAGCCGGTCACGTCATCGTAGATCAGCGTGCCGTTCTTCACGTAGTGGCCGGTGCGCTGATAGTCGTCGCTGTGGGCGAATTCATAGCCGGTGCCCACGATGACCATGCCGAGGTCCTCGTAGGCCGTGACGACGTGGCGGGGGCGCAGGCCGCCCACATAGAGCATCACGGTATTTCCTTCCAGGCGCGACAGGTACTTGGCGATGACCGCATCAACAAGCGGCCTGTACTTGGCAATGACCTTTTCGGTCTTCTCCTCGATTTCCGGCCCAAAATGCTTGGCTATGTTGCGCAGAGAGGCTTCGATCTGGGAGGGACCGAAGAAATTGTACTCCATCCAGGCGACGCCATACTTTTCCTCCATATGCCGACAGATGTAATTCATCGACCGGTAGCAGTGGATAAGATTGAGCTTAGCCTTCGGGGCGCGCTCGATCTCTGCGAGTGTGGCGTCACCCGACCAGTTGCCAACCACGCGCAGCCCTATCTCCTCAAGCAGTATGCGCGAGGCCCAGGCATCGCCGCCGATATTGTAGTCGCCGATGACGTTGACGTCGTAGGGGCCGGCCTCGAACTTGACATCCTTTTTGTCGAAGACCCAATCCCGGATTGCATCATTGGCGATGTGGTGGCCAAGCGACTGCGAGACGCCGCGGAAGCCCTCGCAGCGTACCGGCACGATCGTCTTGTCATACTCCTTGGTCTTTTTGCGAGAAACGGCCTCGGTGTCATCGCCAATCAGGCCGATAGGGCATTCGGACTGCACGGTGATGCCGTTGTTGAGCGGAAACAAGACTTCAATCTCGTCAATGATCTGTTCCAGCTTCTTGTCGCCGCCGAAGACGATGTCCTTCTCCTGGAAATCGGAGGTGAACTGCATTGTCCCGAACGTGTCGACGCCCGTTGTACCGACGTAGTAGTTGCGGCGCTGCGACCAAGAATATTGGCCGCAGCCGACCGGGCCGTGCGAGATATGGACCATATCCTTGACTGGCCCCCACACCACGCCTTTCGAACCAGCATATGCACAGCCGCGAATCGTCATCACCCCGGGAATGGACTTGATGTTCGATTTGACGTCGCATTCGGAAAGGACCTCGCTTTCCCCGCCAGCCTCGTTGCCGCTCTTTGCGACGTTGAGGTGCTTCTTGCGGCGCTTCGCCGCCTTGTCGGGATAATGCGACAGCACCTCTTCGATAAGCTTCGCATGAAGAGCACCGTCATTCTCGTATTCCCGGCTCATGAGTCCCCCTTTCAAGGTTGGGTGACGCCTCAAAGAATAGGCGCCGTTCTCTGCAAGGCGCGCCGATTGATGGCAGCGCTAATGTCACTACTGGGCTGCCGCCTTCGCCGCTTCCTTGGAGTGAAGCTCGGCAAGCATCTGCTCGTCGGTCTTCATGATGCCGAAGTCGAGCAGCATCTCCTCCAGCTCCTCCATGGTGATCGGCGTCGGGATCGTACCCTGGCCCGAATTGGCGTGGATCTTCTCGGCCAGAGCGCGGTATTCCCCTGCCTGCTTTGAGTCCGGCGCGTACTGGATCACCGACATCTTCCTGAGTTCGGCATGTTGGACGATGTTGTCGCGGGGCACGAAGTGGATGAGCTTGGAATTCAATCGGCCAGCCAGTGCTTCGGCCAGATCGAGTTCGCGGTCGGTTTGACGTTCATTGCAGATCAGCCCGCCCAGCCGCACACCGCCCGAATGGGCATATTTGAGGATGCCCTTGGCGATGTTGTTGGCGGCATAGAGCGCCATCATCTCGCCGGACATGACGATATAGATCTCCTGGGCCTTGCCTTCGCGGATCGGCATGGCGAAGCCGCCGCATACCACGTCGCCGAGGACGTCATAGGAGACATAATCGACATCGTCATAAGCGCCATTCTCCTCGAGGAAATTGATCGAGGTGATGACGCCGCGGCCGGCGCAACCGACACCCGGCTCGGGGCCGCCGGACTCCACGCACTTGATGCCTCTGTAGCCCACCTTGAGCACGTCCTGGAGTTCGAGGTCTTCCACCGAACCTTCCTGTGCGGCGAGATCCAGGACGGTATCCTGAGCTTTCGAATTCAGGATCAAGCGTGTGGAATCGGCTTTGGGGTCGCATCCTACGATGAGGATTCTCTGCCCGAGGTCGACAAGGGCAGCGAGCGTATTTTGGGACGTGGTGGACTTGCCGATGCCGCCTTTTCCGTAAAAGGCGATCTGACGCAGACCTGACATAATAGCTTTCCTTCCTTCGTTCTAATCATCGCGACTGCCCGCGACACAAGTGCCGATAGGCAGCTCGTGCCGCCTCACACCAAGCATCGCAAAAAGCGTACCAGCGTGATCGGCCGATCCCAGAAGAAACTTTGTCATTAAATTCCAGCCGCTTAGATGGCGGCAAAACGCGCGAACGGGCCTTTCAGGCGTCTGTCACGGACACGACAAAGCCGACACAGATTGTCGTGCGCCATCCAAACCGCCGTGAGTCGAGCTCGAAGCGGGAGAATGGGGAAGTTAGCCCAAAGCTGATGGCGAGACCATCGGAAGACATCGGCTCTTGTCTTTCCAGCCTGCCATTGATCGGGCGGTCGCTGGATGAGCAGGAGCCTGGGGCTTGACCGCGGCGCGGGTAGTTCAGGCAGGCTCACAGAGCGGGAACGCCGGCGGCCGATAGACATCCGCGCTTAACCTTTCATAGCCCGTCTACAAGTTGGTTCCGCCGACGCGCTATATGGAAGCCAGATAATTCAGTAGCTTAGCCGAGAGCATTGATTTTTTCAGAAAGATACGTGTTATACGCGTACGAACCGCCGAACCCATGGTCGGCGCCCTCATGCGCGTGAGACCCCGTTGTGGGCGAGGCTCGCGACTGGCTGCACGATCCTAGCCGGCCTGCTTGCCATTGAGTTTGGTCCCGCCGCGGTAGGCTGCGGCATCAAGGGCAACATCAGCTACAACACTGGCAAGAAGATTATCACGTTCTTGGACAGGATCTTACTGGGAGACACGCATCAACAGGCGGGCGGGCAGGCTTCGAGAGGTTAGTGTCGCGGCAGCTTGCAGATCTGCCCACGGGGCCGCCACGATCGCAAAGTGTGTACAAAAGCGCCCTCTCTGCCGAACTGAACAGTGCTCACGGCCATAGCCTCGGATGAGCCCGACTGGCTTGACCTCTGCATGATGAGAGCAGCTTTTACACCAGGTGCGCAGCACATGTCTTTAACGAACGCATCGTCTTCAAGAATATAGAGAGCAATTCGGAAAACCGAGTAGTTGGCGGCGAAGCTAGGAGAAGGTATACACCACCCTCTTGTTACCCCAGAGTAGAACGTGCAGCTGCGGCAAGACGCGGGCTTCGAACCACCTGTCGCTGGTCACCTTTTCTACCAGCGATTCCATGCGCATCATATTCCGTCGGACTCGACAGAGACGTCTTCATTACCACGGCGGGGCGGCGTGTGATTGCCGGGTTGCAGACAAACCTCGCCGCGACGTCTTTGGGACGAGTGGTGTCGGCACCGAATCCCTATCATTTAGACTAGCCAGCTTGGGGAGCGCCGTCAGACCGCCAGACCGGAAGAGGAGGCTTCGCGCCAACTTGTGCCAAGAATGTTGGACCGTGCGGAACCGCTGGGGCGGCGCTCAACTCTGGCGCAGGATGAAGCGTCGATTGGGTGAATGAATAGGGCGCGCGTTCGACGGGTAGAGGGAGGCAAATCGCTGGATGTCTGCCGGATCAACGTCAACCGGTTCCATCGCCACCATCCACTCGACGTTTTCGGTGCACGGCGGCGTCGTCAGTGAGCCCTCATAAGTCCAATAGCCAAGCGAGGCTGGCAGAAGCCAGTTGGGATTCACCTCGTCGATCGTCACCTCCCCATTCGGCAGTTCGGGAAAGGCCGCAGCAAGGGCAGCAAAGCTGGCATTTGTCGCGCCGGGCGTTAAAAAGACGCCCAGCACGCCCAGAGTACCACTTTGCGTGTCCTTGTGAACGAAATGCACCTCCAACGGGAAGCTCTTGCCCGCCACGTGATGTTCGCTTGGCGCATGGAAATGGAACTGTACCAGTTCGTAGACACGATCGCCGCGGGTCAGCGTGCTGCCTTGTGGCATATTGATTTGAATGGTGTGGCCGTTGTTCACCATATTGCCGCCGCCCTTGTGCCAGCCGATGGCGATATGCGGGATATCCGCCTTGACCGCGCTGTTGATATTGATCGGCGATTGCTGCGTGCCGGCAGAGCATACGAAATTTTCCTTATCCAGATCAGCCCAGTGCTCCGGTCCGACCGGACCGGTGTACCCCCAATGGGCACTGGTCGCTTGGGCGGCTTGAACGCAAATCCGGCATGCGCCGAGCGCAACCAACCCTTTGATCAGGTGACGACGATACATATTACTTTTGCTCCTCTTGCGAACTGATGTTGGTGGCTGCCCTAATGGACGCGTGATGGCCAATCGGCGCGGCCAGTATTGTCCTTTGCAACTGATAGATGCCCGCATGCCTTGGCGTGCTTTCATAAGTGCGGCTGCCGTTTCTCGGCTGGCCGGCTTCTGCAGCCCGCAACGGGAGCAGTTTCAACCAGCTAAACGATAAAAAATTTGAGCAGACCAGCGCTTGACCCCCGCCGCAAAGGCACAGGCGAAGGTGATCACTGCGCGGCTGCCGTTCGCGCCGGAGGCCGCATCGCTATACTTTACACTCGCTGCCCAAGGAGACGCAGGCGACCCTAATACGTTTTCATCGCTACTCCCGACGCAGCCGACCCACGCCACGAAAACGTTGCTATATTTCACGTTGGGCCAGTGAGGAAATCGATCTTCTTTATGGAAGGCATTTGCGCAATGGATGCATTCCCATGCTGACAGTCGTGCGTCAGGCCGGACAATGAGATACATCGATAAGAGCTGGACAAGGATGAGGGGATGACGTGCTTGCGACGGAGCAGGTGGGGCGAGAAGGCCAGTTCTTGCGGATTTCAACTTTGCGTGACGACAGCTCATCGGAGTCAAGGTGACACACGCCGGCAGCGGGGTGTCCGGGCGGTTTCCAGCCGCACAATCGCGAGACCGCTGACGCGAACAAAGCTCGGCTGTACTCGGCACGCGAAGAGAGCCTGCCAAGCCGTTGGAGCCCGGCCTTCCGGTGCGACGCAAGCCGCAGACTAGACCGCCCTCTTGTTACCCCAAAGCAGAACGTGCAGCTGCGGCAACACGCGGGCTTCGAACCACCTGTCGCTAGTCACCCTTTCGACAAGCCATTCCATTCGCATCATTATTCCGTCCAAGTCGACAGAGGCGTCTTCACTGCCAGGGCGCGGCGGCGTGTGATTGCCGGGTTGCAGATAGATCGGAAGGTGCGGATATCTCGCCGCGACTTCTTTGGCGTAGGCATAGTCACTCTCGTCGAAAACGACGAGCTTGAGCACGATTTGCGGCTTCTCTTGCGCCGCTTCGAGGCATGCATCAAACGCAGCCCAACGGGTCGTCATCTCGCTGGACGGCGGCTTTGGGCTAAGGGTCAGCACGTCAAGATCCGCAAACCACTCCCTCACCACGGAACCCTGCGTTTCCAGTGCAAAACGATAGCCCTCGCGATGGCCGCGTTCTATGAGGGGACCGAACGGCTGAATGGCCGGGTTGCCGCCTGACAAGGAGACCATAACCGGCCTGCCGCCGGAAAGCGCATGGACGGTTTGCCACACGGCATCGATCGGCATCGGTAGCCATTCATGGCGATACTGATTGTCCACCGCGTGAAGGCTGTCGCACCATGAACAGCGATAATCACATCCGCCGGTTCTGATGAACACCGTCGGCAAGCCGATGAGCACGCCCTCGCCCTGGATAGTCGGCCCGAATATCTCGCTCACACGGATTGCGGGATGCATGTCGGTCACGGACGGTATTCCGCCCAAGTTTTCGGTGTTTCGCTAACGCGCACGGCCGCGGTCTGCGGCAGACGTGCCTTGCACCATTCATAGAAATGTCTGGCCAGGCATTCCGCCGTGACCTTCTCATGTCCCAGCACGTCGTTGAGGTGCCGATGGTCGAAGCTCTCGTCAATGTAGCGTTTGAGCGGCGCCAGATCGTGATAGTCGCGCACGAAGCCGTGGGCGTCCAGTTCCTTGGCCGACAGCTGCACTACGACGACATAGTTATGCCCGTGCAGGCGCGCGCATTGATGGTTGGGAGGCAAGGAGGTGAGCTGATGCGAGGCCGAGAAGTGGAATTCCTTGCTGATGTGGAACATTACGCGCGCCTCCTGCGCAGCGCCTCAAGCCAGAAATCGGCGTCCTCGTAGTCGGTGGGATCAGCGTGCCCGGCGAGATGGAACGCTTCGCGCCGCTCGACGCAGGTCCCGCATCGTCCGCAGTGACGCACGCCGCCCTTGTAACAGGACCAGGTCTCAGCAAACGGGGTGCCGTATCTTGCGCCATCCGCAACAATGTCAGCTTTTCTGAGATTCACATACGGTGCATAGAGGCGTATCTGCGCATAGCCGTCGAGCGCGCGGTCTTGCATTGTCTGGAAAGCTTCAATGAAGGCCGGACGGCAATCGGGATAGATGAAATGGTCCCCACCATGCACGGCCGCCGCCACCGCTTCGGCGCTGTGGGCGGCGGCGAGACCGAAGGCGATTGCCAACATGATGGCATTGCGGTTCGGCACCACCGTAATCTTCATCGTGTCTTCGGCGTAGTGGCCGTCCGGCACGTCGATACTGCTAGTCAGCGCTGAGCCGGAAAGGCCACGGCCAATTTCGCCGATGTCGATGATCTGGTGCGGGACCTTCAGTCGCTGCGCGCAAAGAGCGGCGAAGCCCAATTCCTTCCTGTGCCGTTGGCCATAGTCGAAAGATAGAAGGCCGGTGAGTTCGTGCTCCGCTGCCACCATGTGAGCAAGGGAAACGGAGTCCAATCCGCCAGAGCAGACGGCGAGAGTCTTCATCATTGGTATCCTTGTTTTGACCGGGTAAGGCTGCGACCGGAGATTTCTCTGCGCCCCCACTACTCCAGCGACTCAGTTTTGTGAACCGGGAGAATTTGCGCTCAGCCCGATTGGAACGGGAGTGCGTCGCGTCCAACACGCGTGATCAATAAAAGTTGAGCGCTTCAGCAGTTTGTTTCGCATCGCGCCAACTTTCGCAACCTGCTGTCCGATCGTCGACTTCGAGACAAGGTGATGTTCGGCCGACATCGGCTGGCTCTTAATTAAGCCGCAGAACACATGTTGGCTTTCTGGCCTTCGCTTGTGCGGTTGGCGAGGGCGACATGGATGCCAGCAAATTTGACATTGGCGACATCCGCCTGGAGAACCCTGCGCGGCGCGATTGAGGCCGCAGGCGAGCCTGCTCTACCTGCCGCCCTACAGTCCCGACTTCAATCCGATTGAGAACGCCTTCGCCCAACCTAAGGCGCTGCTGCGAGCAAAGGCCGAGATAACCATCAAGGCTCTATGGGACTGACGTTGCCCCAGCAGTTTTGAGTTCGTTTCCGGCGTGGGTTGTGCCCTGCTGGGCGGGTGAAGCGACGGGCGCTGGCGCGGAGCCTTTGGCATAGCGCAGCGCGAGCGACCGTCGCGGATTGAAGGTGCTGGCGAACTTGGCCGGGGTCTGCCAGGGGGGAGTGCGGCCGCGCGGTGTTGTAGTCGGCGTGCCACAGGGCGATGGCTACGCGCGCCTGAGCCAGCGAGGTGAACAGCGTCTCGTTGAGCAGTTCATCGCGCAGTCGGCCGTTGAAGCTCTCGATGAAGCCATTCTGCATCGGCTTGCCGGGCGCAATGTAATGCCATTCGACGCGGTTCTGATCCGCCCAGGAGAGGATGGCGTTCGAGGTGAACTCGCTGCCATTGTCGCTGACGATCATCCTGGGCCGGCCGCGCTGGTGATGAGCCGGTCCAATTCGCGGGCAACCCGCATGCCCGAGAGAGACGTATCAACGATGAGTGCCAGGCACTGTCTCGTGCAGTCGTCGACGACGGCCAGGATGCGGAAGCGGCGCCCGTCGGTGAGCTGGTCCGATACGAAGTCGAGCGACCAGCGCTCGTCGGGCCTCAGCGGCACCAGCATCGGCGCCCTGGTCCCG
>NZ_SRUS01000250.1:0-357 GCF_004794715.1 Mesorhizobium sp. M8A.F.Ca.ET.207.01.1.1
GTGGTTGTCGTGCAGTACTATATTGACGTTGTTGCGGCGTACCACCGGGAGCAGCACGTCACGCAGCGCGGCGTTCTCGCGCCCTTCGCGCGGCGAGTAGAACGGCTGGTGCAGCAACACGATGGTCCATGGCTGCGGATTGCCGGTCAGCACCTTGTCCAGCCACTGTGCCTGTGCCCTGGCGGTGCCCAGATCGAGTGCCGAGGTGCCATCGGCCACGGCCACACGCACGCCCTGCGCATCGAACCAGTAGCTGGTCTGCTGCGCGGCGGGGGCGCCATTGCCCGGCAGCGCGAACGTGACCGGCCAGTGCCGGCCCAGCACACGGCGCTCCTGCGGGGTGTCCTCGAATTCCTC
>NZ_SRUS01000251.1:0-356 GCF_004794715.1 Mesorhizobium sp. M8A.F.Ca.ET.207.01.1.1
GGACGGACCCGTGACGGCGACGAACTCGCCCTCCTTGACCTGCAGTTCCAGTGAGCGCAACGCGTGGGTTTCCACCTGTTCGGTGCGGAAGACCTTGGCGACCGAACGCATTTCGAGCATGTACATGGGGTGTCCTCTCTCCAGGATGTGTCAGTTGACGGAGACGCGTTCGGCGTCCTTGAACAGGTCGCTGCCGGAGACCACGATGCGGTCGCCCGGCTGCACACCCGACTTGATTTCCACTTCGCCCAGGCTGCTGACGCCCAGTTCCACCGGACGCCGCACGGCGGTGCGGCCATCCATCACGTAGGCCATGCCATTGCCCTGCTCGACGAACGGGCCGCGCTCGACCTTCA
>NZ_SRUS01000252.1:0-356 GCF_004794715.1 Mesorhizobium sp. M8A.F.Ca.ET.207.01.1.1
CGCGCCCCGGACCAGCTGCCGGCCCTGCGAATCGAGGTGACCGGCATGGTCCCCGCTTCGAACCTGGCCGAGTGGAAGGAGCAGGCCATCGCCGTGTTCCAGGGCATCAGCACCGAGCTGGTGAGCGACCAGGATTTTGCCGATGCCGAGACCACCGTGAAATGGTGCGGCAACATCGAGGAACAGCTGAAAGCGGCCAAGCAGCACGCCCTGAGCCAGACCGAGAGCATCGACCTGCTGTTCCGCACGATCGATGACATCGCGGCCGAGGCTCGGGCCAAGCGTCTGGACCTGGAGAAGCTGGTGAAGCGCCGCAAGGACGAGCGCCGCACTGAAATCGGCAACGCCGCCCGCCG
>NZ_SRUS01000253.1:0-356 GCF_004794715.1 Mesorhizobium sp. M8A.F.Ca.ET.207.01.1.1
CTGTCGGCGGCGCGCCGCTGCAGGCGTTCGAGCGGCGTGCCGGCCGACCCGACCATCTCCTCGAATGATTCCTGACCGAACCTGTCCATCGACCCCGCCCCCGAGCTCCGTGGATGATTATGCCGGCCACCGGCGCGTTGCAATGCCGGCACGCCTTGGCCGCCGCTGGCCGGAGCGACGCGGCCTTCCCCTGCTTTTCGAGCGGCCGGCATTAAACCCGGCAACCACATCTGCTAGCGTGCCCCAATGAACATGCACATGCCGACCGACAACGACGCCCCGGACACGATGGCGCCGGCGCCCGCAGTGGGCGGCGTCACGCCGATGATGGAGCAGTATATCGAGATCAAGGCGGC
>NZ_SRUS01000254.1:0-355 GCF_004794715.1 Mesorhizobium sp. M8A.F.Ca.ET.207.01.1.1
TCATCACCTTTGTCCTTCCGCCATGACGATAATCCTTCCAGCGGAATCCGACACGATCGTTCTCCATGCTGATCAGCCGGGAATTGGCGATGGCGACGCGATGGGTGTAGCGACCGAGGTAGGCCAGCACCTGCCCTGGACCGCCGAACGGCGGTTTGGCGTAGACCACCCAGTCGAGGCGGCGCGACCTGGCCAACAGGCGGGTGAAGGCGGCTGGCTCGGTCAGGCCGGCAATGTCGCCGAAGAACTTGAGGCTGCGCGCGTCGAAGGCGGCTCGTAGGGCTTCCAGGAAGCGGCGGCGAAACAGGCGCGACAGGACGCGCACCGGAAGGAAGAACCCTGGCCGACAGGAGAC
>NZ_SRUS01000255.1:0-355 GCF_004794715.1 Mesorhizobium sp. M8A.F.Ca.ET.207.01.1.1
CCAGCGATGTCGCCGCTGCCGGGCATGACCGTGGCGTGGTACCGATCCGCAGGGAACACCTGGACGCCTGGCTCAATCCCGACCCGGAAGACCTCGCGCGCCAGTACCGCATCCTGGATGACCGCGAGGAGATCCGCTACGTGTACGAAGAAGCGGGTTGATTGCCACGTCCTTGCGGTCAGCAGTGGGGGCTCAGTCGTTGACGCTGGTGCGGCCCACTGCTCGCGCCAGTGCACGTGACAGATCGGCCGACAGGTACGGCTTGACCAGCAGCAGGCCGGCCAACATCGGCGCTGGCAGCTGTTCGGCCAGCATCCCGGTGGCCAGCACGAAGGGAATGCCACGCGCCGAAAGC
>NZ_SRUS01000256.1:0-355 GCF_004794715.1 Mesorhizobium sp. M8A.F.Ca.ET.207.01.1.1
GCGCATCGACCTTGTAGCCGAAGGGAGCCGGCGGGTTTCGATAGGTGTAACCCGTTCCAATGACGGACAGGCTGAGACGACCGGGGCGACCGAAGATACCCTGCTCGCTCCGGGTGACACCATCACAATTACGCTGCAGACCCCGCTAGAAGCGGCGGTCGCGAACTAACCAGCTAAATGTACTAGAGGCGGCGCGCGGTTACAGGGTGTCCTAGTCGAGATATGAGAGGATGGCGGATTTGCCGGGCAATTCACAGCACTCTACCAACGCGCTCGTGGCGGTTGTCATCCCTGCATACAACGCGGAACCATTCATCGAGCGTACCTTGGCGTCCGTGCTCGCCCAAACGCATAG
>NZ_SRUS01000257.1:0-355 GCF_004794715.1 Mesorhizobium sp. M8A.F.Ca.ET.207.01.1.1
TCTTCCTACCCAGGCATTGCGGATGACGCTGTGCATCAGCCCGTGCGCGGCTAGAGGCGCTTCCCAGGAATAGGCCTTGTCGATGCGGATCGGTTTGCCGGCCTCGTCGAGCAGCAGATCGTCGGGACCGCAGACGAAGCCGAGCGGCATGCCGTCCAGCGGCGTCATCGGCCGGACGTTTTTTCCGCATGGCTTCCGTCCCGGCGGCGCCGGGCGCGGGTAGGGCGGCTTGAAGCGGAAGCCGCCTGGAACGTCGATCGTGCCGAGCAGCACCTGCAGCAGATGGATGGCACGGCAGGTATGAAAGCCATTGGAATGGGCCGAGATGCCGCGCATGGCATGCATCGACACGGGC
>NZ_SRUS01000258.1:0-354 GCF_004794715.1 Mesorhizobium sp. M8A.F.Ca.ET.207.01.1.1
GCAGCATCAGTTCGGTTTCCAGCGCGTCGTAGTGGAAGTCGCCCGGGCGTGGCCGCACCAGCACGAACAGCGGGATCGACAGGCGTTCGCGTGCGATCGCGATGCTGGCGAAGGACGGCGTGGTGCCGCCCTCGGCCAGGTTGTCGAACAGCTCGATGCGGTCGGCGCCGCCGGCCTGCGCGGCCAGCGCCGAGGCCAGCGAATTGCTGGCGACCTCCAGGGTCAGCCGCGTGCTCACGCCTGGCTGCTCGTGTAGATCGACGGCGAGTCGCGCAGGTCATCCTGGCGCTGCGCATCGCACACCGCGTAGACAAATCCGCGATGCAGCGCGTAGGCACCGACCTCGCCCTGCTT
>NZ_SRUS01000259.1:0-354 GCF_004794715.1 Mesorhizobium sp. M8A.F.Ca.ET.207.01.1.1
GTCGCAAGCCAGCCTTCGGCACATTGTCGACCTCTGTCACGCATGTCGGTCAGTTCGCCCCAGTCGATCCAGGGTCTGACGAAGAGTGCAGCCCCTGCTCGGTGTTGAGCGTCGAAGATGGTGTGAACCGGCGCGCATTTGGTCGCGCAATGGGTGGAGGAAAAGCTGCGATCTGGACATAGCGTCGTGAACAGCGAAGGCCTGCCTGCAATGATCAGGCGGTGGCTCGTTTTCGGTGATCGAGCAGACGGCAATTGCGAGATGTCGCCGTCCCCCCAATAGCTATCGGCGTCGATTTCCACAGGCGGGGAGAGGAACGGGACGGTGGCTGCCGCCACGATCGCGTTGATCGGC
>NZ_SRUS01000025.1:0-13492 GCF_004794715.1 Mesorhizobium sp. M8A.F.Ca.ET.207.01.1.1
CCATCAGCCGGGTCGGCAGCGGCGGCATGCCGGGGCCGTCCGAATAGACGGCGCCGAAACGCTCCTCCAGCACCGGCCAGTCGATCGCCTGCGCCAGCCGCACCAGCTCGTGCTTCATGTTGATGATCTGATCGAGCCTGGAGCGGAACAGGTCCTGCTCTCCCGTCTCGCGCTTCTCGCGTGGCCTGGACATTCGCCGTCCCCTCGATTCGCCGCCGCCGAACCGAGTGAATCACGCTCCGCAGCACAAGGGAATCGCAAAACCGAATTGCAGGAAAACAGCGTCCAAATACCGCTAATCCTGCAATTCAAAAGACGCTATCCGCCTCAATCAACAGGCCAGATCAATGGCTTGCGGATAGTTCACGGCCGACGGTATTCAAGCGGCGGCAATTTCTCGGCTTTCGCCGAGGCCTTTGGCTCTTTCGGGGGGTAGTGTTCATGCGGCAGCTATGCGCTCCAGGTAGTTCAGGCGCTTTATGTTGTATGCGAGATTGGCCATGCCGATCTTCGTCGTGGCCCGCGCGATGCCGATGGTTCGGATGAACAGCCCCATACGGCTCTTCTGCCGGAGAAGACATGCTCGACGCGCGAACGGACCTTCGACTTGATGTTGTTGGCGCGCCGGGTGGTTTCGGGCATCAGCCTGCTCTTGGGCTTCTTGCGGTGGACCCGGCTAACGAAGCCTTGCTTCTCCATGGAGATCTCGTTGGCCGCCGATCTGTAGGCGGTGTCGGCCCATACGCTCTTCGAGGTGTTGGTCTTGTCAGCAGGCCTTCGCGCAGCCTGGCTCCTTCATAGGCGGCCGCATCCGTAGCGCGATGGTCGGATGCGGCATGCGCCAGACTCGCATGCGCACTCGCAAAAGGGGAATCCCCAGCCGGACTCTTATGACAGGCGTAAACCACTAGGCTCTTACCTGCTGGCAAGCGGCCCGGCCGCGCATCGGCCGATGGACGAGGAACTGAATAAACTGAGCGCTGCCGGGGATGAAAAGGCGATCCTTGCGCTGGTGCAGGCGGTTCGAAATGCCGCCTTGCACTACAGAGAAGACGGCGTCGCGGCTGAAGACCCTCATTCGTCAGAGCAAACGGCTCGTTCTGCTGGCGAGCAAGAACAGAAAGAGTCGGTGGGTGCCCTGGGAACTCGGCGTCGGATGGGAGGGTATCCCGAAAATCGCCCTTTTCCCGTCCGCCGGACGACCCAACCGACATGACATGGCCTCCCGGGAATATCTCGGCCGGTAGGCGCCCGTCAGATATTTCTTGCTCGCCTCGAGGTCGGCCTCGGTCAGCCCCTCGTCCGCCATCTGCTTCACCACCTTGTGCACAGGCCAGCGTCCCGGCCGCCCTGTCCGAACGTGTTGCCGTCCTAGCCTGCAGCGCGTTGGAATGCTGGTGGTCGACCAAGCTGGAAGAGGCGCCATAGGTCAAGCCGCGCTGTTCGCGCACATCCTCCCACAGGCGCAATGTGACGGGCGAGCCGCCGAGGATTTCGTTCAGCAGCTCTGCGGCGTAGAAATCTGGCGCGCTACGCTTCACGCCGGGATAAGCCAACTGCAGCAACGTCTGCGGCAGGTCGTAGCGACCGTCACCTGCTCGCCGAGCTTGGGATCGACATCGGCGACGGAGGCGAGCGTCTGCCTCTCAAGCAAATCGCCGAACAGCTGGTGAGTTTTATACGCAGCGTTTTCGCATCAATGTCGCCAACCACCGCCACATGCAGGCCCTCACTAGGCCGTCACGGGCAAAAGTGGCCTTGTGGCAGGAGTTGAGATCGGCCGGTGTCATGCCCAGCGAAGCCCTCTTTGGTGCCTTCGTGCGACCTGGAATAGGGATGTGTGCCGTAGATCGCGGGCAGCATTTGTGCTCGGCGATCGCCTCGGGGTGGCGCTTATTGGGATGATGGCGGAGAGGGCCTGGGCGCCGGGTGCGGTCGATCGGCTCCTGGTCGAAGCGCCGAAGTGAATGGCAGTGATCGGCGTCGTGCGGTCCTTCACCAGCCAAGCGTCGAAGCCTTTTTCAGATTTCACCTCTTCGATGTTCAGGCGTTGAGCGCCGGCAGGATGAGGAACGAAATCGCGAGGAGAAGGGTGTCGCCAGCGGCATGGCGAGGCGCGCTGCCCTCCCGTCTCCGAGGGGAGCGCGCCTGTGCGACGACGCCACAGCATTGGTTTTCAACAATCAATTCTCCCTCGGGCAAGAGATAGCCGGTGCTCGAATGGTCGAGCGCGTGAAAGCGGGCGGCGACCGCCGTCACCTGATCGGCGGTGACCTTGCGGATGCGGTCCGGCCATTCCTCGACGTCCTGCACGGTGCCGCCGGTGGCAAGCCATACACCTCGGCCACATGGTACTGCTTGTCGCCGCCGAAGATCAGCGAGCGGACACAGCGGCTCTTGGCCTTCCAGCTCGTCACCTGTCACACCGTATTTGACGATGCGGGGGGGGCCAGTTTCTCAATTCGCCCGACAGTCTCGCTTCAGGTCCTTCCCTTCGCTACAGCCCTTCGGATGCGGTCCGCCGCTTTCAGCGGGCCTAATCGCTTTCTGGCGCGCACCCCACGGGGACAGGCACGCGAGACTAGTATGGAGCGTTGCGGTTAGCGCACGAACAGCAAAGAACCGAAAAAACAGGCAACTGTCGCAGTATGGCTGAACCAGCCATCGTGTCGGCATCTAGGAGCCGCGTGTTCGCCTTGCGCTGACACGAAGCTCAGACATGACGTCCGGGAGACGATGCTGGCAAATAGTCTGGCTGAAGCATTCCACCCACAATACCAAAGCCCGTCCCGATTCAAAGCGCTTCTGAGCACTCCATCTCAGGCGCGGGGCCAGCTGGCCAGTTCACCTTCTTGGTCCGCCGGAAGAGAGCCCCGCCCTCTCGACAATCGGCTTCATGAGGTTTCGCCCTGCAGTGTCGACCGTAAAAAAGGGCGCGCGAGGCGCCCTTCATTTAAACCGGCAGTCGGGAAGCAGACTTCACTCTGATATTCAAAAGCGGTAGGTGACACCTGCGCCTATCAGCCAGGGATCGAGCTCCGCCTTCCCCGTCAGCTTCGCGCCGGCCACCGTGACGTCGAAGTCCGGCTTCAGGAAAAGCTTCTTCACGTCGAAGTTGAGGCCCCAGTGCTGGTCCACCATGTAGTCGAATCCGACCTGCAGCGCCGTGCCGAACGTGTTCTTCACCTTGAGAGCATCAGCGCTGCCAGTGTCCTGGTTGTAGAAGATCGTGTAGTTCACGCCGGCGCCGACATAAGGCTTGAACGCGCCGAGATCGGTAAAATGGTACTGCAACGTGAGCGTCGGCGGCAGCAGCCAAACTTTGCCGATGTTGCCCAACCCTCCGATCGTCCCTTGGCCCGCGATGTTGGCATAAGTGGTACCGAGTATGAGTTCGGCGGCGATGTTGTCGGTGAAGAAATACGAGATATCGAGTTCCGGCGTCACCGTGTCCGAATACGAAAGACCGGAGCCGGGAAGCGTATCAACGTAGCCCAGATCTTTCGTAACGACGCCCAACGCCCGCAGGCGGACCTGCCAAGGGATTGGCGCTTCGGTGACCGAGGCTCCCGTCTCCGCCAGGACGGTCTCTGCTTGCGCAGGCTCCGCGGCGACGGCCTGCTGTCCCACCATGATCAGGGCCACCGCCGCTGCTGTTGCCCGCGCTACGCCCATTCGCGTTCTCGCCATGAGATTCACTCCTTGATGTTCAGAAAGGATGCACTGCACTATTTCGTCTCCTGCTCGAATGAATTGTTGATGGACCTCAAATGCCCCTCTTGCGTTGCAACGCGTTCCGCCGTCTCCGGAAGGTGATCGTTGAAGCCGATTGCGCTGCGGAGAAAATTGGTGCCTAGACTGATGAATGCGGCTTGCTCCCGATTGTCCTCGCCGCA
This sequence comes from Mesorhizobium sp. M8A.F.Ca.ET.207.01.1.1, assembly GCF_004794715.1. Lineage (NCBI taxonomy): Bacteria > Pseudomonadati > Pseudomonadota > Alphaproteobacteria > Hyphomicrobiales > Phyllobacteriaceae > Mesorhizobium > Mesorhizobium sp. M8A.F.Ca.ET.207.01.1.1. Next base: position 3,897 of record NZ_SRUS01000025.1, read on the forward strand.
GCCGTGCCCGCCTGCGCTGGCCTCGTAGAAGTAAGCGGGATAGCCAAGAGCCTGCAGTTTTGCGGCCATCTTGCGCGCATGGCCCGGATGGACGCGGTCGTCGCGTTTCGTGGTGGCGATCAGGATAGGCGGATAGGGCTGTCCCGGCGCTGCGGCGTGATAGGCGGAGATTTCCTTCAGGAAAGCCCAATCGTGAACCTTGTCCGGATCGCCATATTCGTCGATCCAGCTCGCGCCCGCCAAGAGCTTGGTGTAGCGACGCATGTCGATAAGCGGTGCTGTGCAGAACAGAGCCCCGAAATGCTCAGGATAGCGGGTCAGCATGTTTGCGATCAGCAGGCCGCCATTTGAGCCACCCTCGGCGGCAATCCGCCTCGGCAGGGTGATGCCCCTTCGCACGAGGTCGGCGGCAACGGCGGCGAAATCGTCATGGGCGAGACGCTTGCCCTCCCTGCGCCCGGCTTCGTGCCAGCGGGTGCCGAACTCGCCGCCGCCGCGGATGTTCGCCTCGACACACGTGCCGCCGCGCTCGAGCCACAGCTTGCCCAGCGGGGAGTTGTAGTAGGGCAGGAGTGATACGCCGAACCCGCCATAAGCGGAAAGGTGAATCGGAGCATCTCCGTTCCCGTTCGCCGGACCAACCTGCGTATAGGGGATCAGCTCATGATCGATAGAGACTGCCTCGTGGCGCGTGACCACCAGTCCGGATGCATCGAAATTCTCCGGGCTGCGCTTCAGGATTGCTGAAGCGCTGAGAGACGGCGCGGCATTCAGATCGAACAGCAAGAGCTGCGGCGGCGTGATCGGATCCTGAGCACAGATCAGGACCTCTCCATTGGTCTCGTGAACTGCCGCATCGAATGACCAGACGTCGACAGTACCTTCGGCGGGCAGGGTGTTCAGGACTCGGCGCGTCCATTCCTGGTGGCCGGGAGTGAACATCTCGAAACGCGGTGCGAGATTGACGAGGTAAGAGATAATGAGCTTCCCGTCATTCCAGAAGAATGACTGCATGGAGCGCCTTTCCCCTGGTTGAAACAGGGTCTCAAAACGGCGTCCGCCAGCGAGGAAAGAGGAAAGCGAGATGACGATCAGCGCGTCGGCGGGATGGGTGGTGCCTCCCACCGTCCAGGGCTTGCGCGGCCTTACCGCCAGCCAGTCGCCGAAGACCCGCCACGACGCGTCGCGAGGAAGATCGATCTGCCTCCTCGGCCCGCTCCTATCGCCGATCCAGCTGATCTTCTCGAAGAAGGCCGGCTGCTCGATGAACCAAAGGCGCTCGCTGCGGCCGGTGCGGTCCGAATGACCAGAGACTTGGAAGCTTTCGAACCCGGCCTCGAAGATTGCCGGCGTGGTGAGGGGATCCGCGTCACGCTTCCACAGTCGAACGGTGCGCGCATAGCCGGAGCGGGTGGCCATGCCATTACCAAGCGCACTGGAAAGCAGAAGCGTGTCAGGGTCCAGCCAATTAACGTAGCCTTTGGCCTCGGGGAGGTTGAAGCCGTCGGCGACAAAGCTCAGAGAGATCAGGTCGAATTCGCGATGCACGACCGCGTCGCTGCCGCCGCGCGACAGGCGCAGAACGGCTCTTTCCCGTCTCTCCGGCTCGATGGACGCGCCGTCCCAGATCCAGTCCTCTCCGTCGCTAGCCGCGAGAGCATCCAGATCGAGCAGTAGCTCCCATTGGGGATCCGCCTTCATGTAGGCGGCAAGGGTGGTCCGGCGCCACAGTCCGCGTGGATTACCGTCATCTCGCCAGTAATTGTAGAGGTACTGACTACGGCGCGCGATCAGGGGAAGATTGTCGCGATTGTCGAAAATGGCTGTCAGAGCCGCGCGGTCGCGCTCGAACTGCGTTCCACCGAAGTGCTTGAGAGTCCTTGCCGATTGGCCGGCGGCCCAGGCAAGTGCCCGCTCGCCCTCTACATCTTCAAGCCAGACATAGGGATCGTCGTCGGGAGCATCCAGCGTTGGACGGACATCAAATGCGTTCATGTCCGGACAGCCTTCAGAAAGAAGGGATAGAGGCTTCCGTCGGCTCGGGAACGCTCAGTGCTGGTAGCGGCGCCCACATGTTCGAAAAGCGTGATCATTGATGAGTTCTTTCAGTCGGTGCGGCATCGCAGTGCTTTTGCGCATAGGACCGCAACCGTCGTGCCAACTGGGAAAATCGTTTCGGAACAATGCGATCGCTCTGGAAGCGTTGTGTCACATGTCCGACATCGTCGAGAATCCGACAACGAGTGCTCCTCCTAATCACCGATCAACCTCCGGCGCCAGGCGGTGACACCGTGCAGAACTCGAGCAGTGAAGCTCATTGGTGAACCTGGTTGACGCCCAACATCTTCGCTCTGGAGCGCTTCACGCACACGGATTCATCGCAGACACCATGATGCGATCGATGCGGTTAGAGACCAAGCTGGCTGCGCCTGTGAGTTTCAGCCGCCAGCTGGAAGCAGCTGAGTTCTGAGGAGAAGGGTGGGGCACCCCTTGGGCGACCTGATGGTTGCCCAAGCCCTGCCGCAATCTTGGCCTGCACCGTCGCCTGGATTGCTGTCGATCAAGCCAGGAAGCTGCATTCGGGCGAACGCATGGGGCTGGTCCCCATGGCAACTTGGGCTGATGTGGGGCCGTCCGATATGCGATACGAGGGTCTAGGATAGGGGAGCTCGGGCTCGGTAGTATCTCAGCGAGACGGCTAATGGTCGACGAAGTCTTCCTGACGCCACGCATTGGTATGCCGCAGCAACAGGGGCAGTGCGGACGCAAGTCTGGTTGTGAAATCGGCTGCTACAGGGGCATGCCGCGCTTCATCTCCATACCGTCAGCGAAGAAAGCGCGGCGCGAGCATCACCAAAGAGAAGCGGCGCGCCTTTCGTTTTGCGGTCCACTGACCAGTCGGCTTCACCTGTACAACTACGGGCTGGCATAGCGTGAAACTTGGCCCCCAATGGCGGAAATTTCCCCCAGGAGACCTAGATGACTAAGCTTATTGCACCCGGGCTACGACAACCTGCCCACCACCAGCGTCGAAGCCACCGCCACGCCACCAAGTCTTCAGGGAACGTCCTGAACGGAACCCAGCCGGGTACTCCTATCAAAGCGACTCCCTTCGCATGCTCAGGCCGCGCTTGCTGTCGCTGCGCGGGACCGACAGCCTGCTTCTGCCCTGCACAGTGCCGACGACACATGCTTCGACGAAATGGCGTCATCGAGGTCGGGTGGCTTCGGCGCCGGTGCTTTGCCAAATTGCATGTTTGGACGTCCGTGGGGGCGGGCAAGGGGGCACAGTCGTGCCTGCAGTTCTCGTGACTGGCCCAGCAAGTCGAGTTCGCAACCGCGCACCACATTCGGTCGACGAGATGAAGGCTTTTGCCGCCAAGTTCTCTGCCTGGTCCGGCGAAAGCTATACGCTCGCCGCGTAATGGCTGGACATGATAGCCGACGCCCGTCCGAATGGCGGCGGCTTTTTCGTATTATATCGACCTGATCGGCCAGCTTCGCGGGAATGCCGGGGCTACGACTTTGAATGGTCATTTGGCGGCGGAACGGCTATGATGATCCAGATCGGCCATCGTGAAAGCCACGACATCGATATTTTCCTCGACGACCCTCAATTGCTCGGTCATCGACCATCCCAAAAGCCACCTGCACTTTGAAACGATGCCGTCCGACTATTTGGGGGACGGGCTTCGGTTCCAGAAATTCGCCTTCGAAGACGTTGGCGAAATCGACTTCATCGTTGCCGGAGCGCTAACAACGAAGCCGTTCTAGACCCGCGTGGTGGAAGGCAGGACCGTGCGGCTCGAGACCATCCCGGAAATCATCGCCAAGAAGGTCTATTACCGGGGATTTCGGAAGCCAACCCGCGCGACATCTTCGACATCGCCGCCGCAGCCCGGTCGCAATTGGACGAGGTCGTCAACGCTCTGCGTGCGCTCCCAGAACAGGTCGCTCGAACCAGACAGCGGATGGAAAAACTCACCAATGAATTCGTCGGCCGCGCCATTGCACAGCTGATGATCATGCCCTGACTACGAAGCGTCGGCCGCCGACAGTCTGGACGCAGCGTTCGCTGTGCTCGACGAGGTGTTGTCATCACTCAAAGAACCTGACCCCCACGACCTAGCGACCAACCGAGGGAGGGGAGGGGTTTCTCAGAGCCCGGACGCCTTGGTGAGGTTGGTCCGGAATCTGCCGCGCCTCCGCTGATATTTGCGGGTCATCTCGGCCGAGGCATGGCCGAGCTGCTTCTGCACGTAACGCTCCTCGACGTCGGCCGACGAGGCAAGTCCGGCGCGCAGCGACTGGCCCGAGAACAGCAGCGCCCGTTACCCTTCCGGGAGATCGGAGGGGAGGCCGGCGGCGATCGTCACCTGCTTGACCAGGCGGGCGACGTGCTTGTCGGAGAGCCGTTCGACGTCGACGGTCTTGTTGTCCTTGAAAATGCGGCGGAACAGGGGTCCACGTGCGATGCGGCCAAAGCGGATCCAGCTCTCGAGCGCGACTACGGGGTAGGTGTGGTCGCTGGAGCCGCGGCCGACCTCGACCTCGCGCCAGCCGGTCTTGCCGCGCAGGGTGACCAGCAGCCCTTGCCGTCAAAAATCTCGATCCAGCCGGCGCCATCGCTGTTGTCGTCGCGCATGACGTCGAGACCGACGATCTCGGAGCGCCGCAGGCCGCCGCCACAGCCCAGGAGCAAAATAGCGCGGTCGCGTAGGCACCTGAGGTCGTGGCCGAGCGTGGCGATCATCGCCAGGACCGCCTCTTTCTGCCGCGGTGGCTTTTGCGTGCTTGCGCGGCGAATGCCGGCAAGAACCGTATAGATATGCCGCTCCGCGTGGTCCAACGGCCGGCCGCGCTGGGTAAAGTTCCAGGCGAGGCCGGAAAGCCGCCGCTCGATGGTCGCAACCGAAAGGGCAGGGGCGCCACGCTTCGGATCGCCGGCGGCGGTGCCCAAGGCACAGGCGCTGATATTGAGCCTGATCACCTTCGAGCCCGGAGGCAGGGGATCGAAGCCAGCGCGCCGGCACCAGGAGGAAAAATGCCGCCAATCCTTGGGGTAGGCGTCGCGCGTGTTCTCCGAGGTGGCGTTGTAGCCCCTCGCGGTCTCGACCAGTTCCTGGACATGCGCCGGGACTCTTTGAGCCGGGTCTCCATCTCCTTGTAGAGCTTGTCAAGCTCGCCATCGACTGGCTTCAGGTCGTCGATTGAACATTGCGTCATCATAGGCTTTGTGCCTTGTTGTAGCAGGCATCGTCCGTTCGCGCGGCGGACACAGACATCACCGTCGCTGAGCCGAGAACGACGGTAAAAGAAAATGCACTCACTGACTTCATAACCAATCTCTTTTGCGGGTGATTTAGAAACGGACGCCGAGCTTGGCGCTGAACCCGTGTGTCTGGGCATCCGAGGCGATCTGTCCCTGATAGGCGATGCCGAACGTCGCGTTCTCGGTGATGTTTACGTCCAGCCCAGCTTCGAGCAGAGCTGCGTTCTTTGCGATCGGCACGCCCTTGATGGCGAAGGAGGAACCGCCAGCAAAGGCAAGAGCGGTATCCGGCCGAGGGTCAGTACCGTCGACGCACGCAGACCTAGCGTGGTAAACGCCGTGTCGCTCGAGCGATCCCCGCTCGACAAGGCGGCTGCGCCGCCCTTCTCGGTGAAGCCATCGGCGTCAAAATTCACATAAGCGAGATTAGCGTAGGGCTCGAAGGAAGCCGAAGCCGTATTGATACGGTAGCCGAGCTCGCCAAAGGCCTGGAACGTGCCGGCGTCGTAATCGGCCGAAAGGCTGTCGGCGAAGCCTGGAAAGACCACGGACCTGCCGGTCTCGATGCTGTGCCAGGTATAGGCAAGGCCGGAACGAAAACCGAGATTGCCGTTTTGCGTGCCGGCAACAAGACCGAGATGGTAATTCTCGCTCGAGCCCGACGACGCGCGATCGTCCGCCTCCAAGGAGGTATGGCTGTAGCCGCTGATGAGGCCGAGCCGCCAGCTTTCGCCGACAGCCGCGTCACCGCCAGCCAGAAAGCCGCCTGTCGAGTGATCGAGACCGGCGGCATTGCCGTCGCTGTCGAGATGACCCCAGGCGCCGAAGCCACGGCCCCATACGGCGAAATTCTCACTCGTTGCCGGGGCCAGTTCCAGACCACCCAGCCCATAAGTCATCACCGGAACGCTGGAGGCACCGACGCCGTCGAACGCCGCACGGATCCGTTCGCTCGCGGCATCGCGTACAGAATGACTGTCCTCGATGAGGCCGCTATGAATGGAAGCATGAACCTCGCCTGATAGCATATCGAAAGCGTTGCGGGCTTCCGGCGCCGTCAGGAACAGGATGTTGTCCTGGATCGGATTACCGCTTCCAAGCGCCTGAGCCGCTGCGGCGACCGAGCGTTGATTGAAGGTGCTGGCTACATCGGCAAATGCCGTCGATGTGCGGCTGATATCGAGATAGACATTGTTGGCATCGTAGACGAGCTGGAAATCGACGAAGGGCGTCGCGTCTGTCGCCAGAGCCCCCGTCAGCCCGCCATAGGTGCCGCTTACGCCGCCTGCTGCGGAGAGCAGAGTATATCGGGCATCGACCGATAGCGTTCCCTGCCGCAGCAGCTCGATCTGCGCGCCGCTGTCGATCGCCGCTGCTCCGCCAACATCGATGAGATCGGACGACCTTGCGAGGTCGACCTGATAGATCGATCCGGACTGCTGCGCGAAATCGCCCGTGACAGTCAGTGTGGTGACGATCCTGCTCGGATCGGTCGCACTGCCAGGAGCGACCGTGCCGCCCTCGGAAATGGTGACCGCACCGTAGGTGCCGCCGCCTGCGACGACACCGCCGCTGTTTGCGATAGCCGTGCCCCCGATCTGCCCGTCATTCCCGAGAAAGCCGGACGTGGTCGCATCATGGGAAAGCACACCTGTATCGGCAAGCAGCAATCCCGCGCCGGAACCGACCGTCGTCATGCCGGAAAAATTGTTCTTTCCGCTCAGCGTTTGCACGCCACCGGCAACGAATAGTTTGCCGCCCATATTATTGTTATCAACGTCGAGGTCGTTGATGCTGCCGGCGAAAGTGTCGTTCGAAGCCGTTAGCACCAGGGTACGCTTGCCCAGTTCGACCGTTCCGCTGCCACTCAGGCTACGAATACGGGCATCGTTGTAGGCGTCGGAGATTCCCCAATAGTCGCTGCCATTTCCATGTTCGGAGATATCGAACGTGCCGTCTGCAACGACTTTCGCTGACCGTTGGATGTTGCCGAGCCCCGCAAGCGAGAGATAGGCATCCTGAGCAATATTCGTCTCGCCGGTGTAGGTGTTGACATTCGTCATCCGGACCACCGTCTTTGTATCAAGCGTCAGCGATCCGGAGCCGGAGACGACACCCGCTATGCCGAACCCGCCCTCATTCCCCATGCTCGTCGTGATCCTGCTCAGACCGGTCCCTTCGGGTGCGGATGAATCGGTAGAGAAGTTGCTGGCAGTGACGAAATGTGACGTATAAGCGGTATACTTCTTCTCCAGATCGAAAATGACCGATCTGTTTTTGAAGAAGTCAAGACCGGCAACAAAACTGGTCTGGTCATTGGGTTGTTCCGTCGTGCCGCTGGTGTAGGTGAAGTCGATATTGTCCAGCCTTACCGGATCGCCATCCGTTCCTGCGATTGTAACGCTCGGGATGTTGCCCGATGCGCTTACGATCTCGCGTTGCTCATTTCTCCGAACATTTTTAAGTTTGACGCCCGCATCCTGAAATTGCTTCAGCATCGCATCACTGATCTCCAGACTGCCACCGCCCGGTGTGCCGGTGTCGAGCAATACCGCGGTCTTGTTGGGGTCGGTGATTGGTGGGGCTCCATCCTTAACCGTGTACTGCAGATTGTAGCTGCCTTCGTATTCGGTCGAGGCATTGGCGCCAGAGCCAGGAAAATTCTGATAAGAATCCTGATCTTTTTCCTCGGGTTCTCCCCATGGCATGGCATTAGTATATTGGGCCCGGAGGCTTGGATTGAGGTTGACAATCGTGCAGGGGGAACAGCCAGGCGTTTGGTCGCTCTCGGAATCCGGATTCACATTGGCGGAGACCACGTAGCCAGACCTGGTGACACTGCCCATCATGCCCCAGACACTTGTCTTGCCAAGAAAATCGCCGGCCCCGAATGTACCTGCGAAATCGCCGCCTTCGTCTGCCATCTTGCCAGCGGTCATTTTCGCCCGCTGCTCCTTATCGGCGTGATAAGGTTCTTGGAGATCCTGACCATACATATCTTTAAGTCCATCCGTCACGGATCCCGGCGTGCACTTAAGATTGTTGTCCTTGCAATACGCATGGGTATAGACAAAATCGAGAATGCGAGCAGCCCGGTATTTCTTATCGCTTACAGACGGCCCGTCGATTGTTATCTTTTGATCTGGATCGACATATGTAAATTTATCAATTTCCACGTTCTGAAGCTTATTACCATACGTTCCGTCCCCGTACGTATATACGTAAGGCGTGTCGGCAATCGGGCGGACCCCGGTCACCTCTGACCCGATCTGCGTGTTGAGCTGGTCCGAGCCCGTGTCGAATACGTATCGCTGCGCGTTGCCATTGTTGATCTTGGCCCAGATGCCCAGGCGGTCATGGCCTTCCCCGACATACTCCAGCGGGATCGAAATCGGGTCGTCGGCCAACGCTTCTCCAGTTGGAAATGCTACCAGACCCACCCCGAGAGACACAGCCGGCAGGAATACCGTCGTCATCGCGGTGGTTGCCGCCAGAAAGTTCTTTGTCCTGAAACAAGCCTGCATACCTGGTCCTCGAAAAAGTCTCGCAAACTGATTGATCATTGGAACGGCCTCCTGAATTGTTTAACGAGACCCTTTATGGCGGCCCTGGCTGACAACAGCCTGAAAGCTGCAAGCGGCCTGCGAGAATGGGGCGATCCTGAATGACGACAGATGCTGTCAACAATGGATGAGTGCTCGGCCTGAAAGCTGAGCACGCGTTATGCTCAGGCTGCTGACAAGGCCAAAGCAGCGTAAGTGCGGAGTGAAATCCAAGGTCCACATGGGTCGTCGCTCTTCCCGTGCGCCTGGGAAGGCGCCGGCCCGGCCAAGCTTTCCCAGATCGTCCGGATGGCGCACAAGATACCGGTTCAGGTCGATCGAGATGGAGGCCGAGGCGTATGCCAAGGCGGTCGACTGCCTGACGAAAGATCAGAATGCGTCGCTGGCGCTCTACGATTTCCGCCGGCAGCGAGCTCAGTCTCCTGCCGGGCATCCGTGTTTACTGGCGACGAGACACAAGATGTGCCCAAATTGCCACCAGACCGTCACCTGCGATGAGTTTCGGCAACTGATTTTGTCCTTTCAATCATCGCCACTTCCTGGCCGCGGCCAACATGGGCCACTCGAAGGCAGCAGACTGGCGGCTATATGGACGGGCTGTGAGCCCGAACCGGAGACATTGGCGAAATTTACGATCTCTATAGCAACGTCAAGGAGAAGCGCGAGGTGTTGCAGATGTGGTCAAATCACATCGAATGGCTGATCAAGCAGGCTGCGGATGACGCTCTGGCGGCGTAGCTGCTGGCATGGGCGGAAGATGC
>NZ_SRUS01000260.1:0-353 GCF_004794715.1 Mesorhizobium sp. M8A.F.Ca.ET.207.01.1.1
GGACGAACCGCTGCTGTTTCGGCGTCAGTGGCGCTGTCCGGGTGGGTGTGGTCTTTGCCATGGTCGTGGGCGGAAATTCCGCAAGTGGTGTGGGCTAGGCGGTGAGGCCACCATGCGGCGGCGAACGGAAATCGCGGAAGTGGAGCGATCAACCACGTTCCGTCAACGTCGACCTCACGGCGAAACATTGGGTTTCCGCTGTCGTGTACTACGTCCTCACCCAAACGGAGCAGCACCGCACATGGCTATTACCCTGAGCAACGAGTTCCTCTCCACTGCAGTCCAGCTCATCCTTGCCGTGACTTCACTGGTCACCGCCCTCAACTGCCGCCGCCCTCGCAGGTAGCGGCGAG
>NZ_SRUS01000261.1:0-353 GCF_004794715.1 Mesorhizobium sp. M8A.F.Ca.ET.207.01.1.1
CGGCATTAATTAGATTATGGAGTACCCACGGGTGGATCGTGCGAACAATCCGATGCCGTTCGACGGTGCGCGGATGATCTACGGTGGCTTCGTGCCGATCTACGAGCTGACGCGCTGAAGCCGGCGGACGTGCTCAGCGCGCGTCCGTTTCATCGCTGCCAGCGGCATGGCCGGCGCCCAGTGCGGCGCCGGCGCCGAGGCCCACGCCGCCCATCCCGGCGCCCATGCCGCCCCCGCCGCCCGCACGCCCGCTCCTGGCATCGGCATCATTGCGGCCCTTGCCACCGCCACTGGAACCAGGCCGGGTCGGGCCCTGCGGTGGAATCTTCAGGTCGGCCGGAATCGGGGCGAGG
>NZ_SRUS01000262.1:0-353 GCF_004794715.1 Mesorhizobium sp. M8A.F.Ca.ET.207.01.1.1
GAATGCATCGGTCAGCACCGTGCTGAACGGGCCGCCGTCGGTGGACAGATCCACCGCGTACATGATCCGGTAGCCTTCAGTGTCGCCGTTCTGAGTGTTGGTCTTCTGCAACGCCGGCACCGCAAAGCGGATACGGACGGCCGACAGGTCGGCACCGGATACGGTGCGTACCACCGGCGCATCGCTGCGCAGCTCAACCGTGACGCCAACTTCGTTCTCGATGGAGGGGAAGCCGCTGATGTGCTCCTGGTCCTGGGTACCGGAGCGCGTCTGCACATCCACGCCGGAGAAGTTCAGCGTGCCATCCGGGTTCTCGATCGGCACCTGGTCCAGGTAGATCGACTGCTTGCCAG
>NZ_SRUS01000263.1:0-352 GCF_004794715.1 Mesorhizobium sp. M8A.F.Ca.ET.207.01.1.1
GTGGCCAATACGCTCAGTGGTGTCTTCAGCGCATGCGCCAGATCCTGTGCACTGGTGCGCGCACGCGCGACCATGCCCTGCTGGTGGTCCAGCAGCGCGTTGAGTTCTTCACCCAGCGGTGCGACCTCCGCGCCCAGTTCCTGCGTATCGATGCGCTGCGCATCGCCGCGCCGTACCTGTTCCAGCTGCGCACCGAGGCGATGCAGCGGGCGCAGGCCGAAGCGCACCTGGCTGGCCAGCACCGCCAGCCACGCCGCGACCAGCAGACCCAGGGCGATGGCGGTGCGCTTGCGGAACGCGGCGACATCGGCATCCAGCGCGCTGCGATCGGTGGCGACCACGGCTACCAACG
>NZ_SRUS01000264.1:0-352 GCF_004794715.1 Mesorhizobium sp. M8A.F.Ca.ET.207.01.1.1
CTGCTTGTGCACCGGCCTGCGACCGACCTTCTGGTTGAACTGGAAGCGCCGGTTCCGGGCCAGCCCGGTTCGCTGGAAGAGCTGTACCCGGCGATCCGCGAGCTGATGTCCGGCATCGAGGCCGCCGCGACGGTGGAAGACCTGTGCAGGCTGGCCGCCGCGCATGTGCGACGCCTCACCGGCTTCGACCGCACCCTGGCCTACCAGTTCGATGCAGGCTGGAATGGCACGGTGGTGGCCGAGGATGGCAACGGCCTGCTGCCCTCCTATCTGGACCTGCGCTTCCCCGAATCGGACATCCCGGCCCAGGCGCGTGAGCTGTACCGCCGCAACCGGGTGCGGCTGATTGCAG
>NZ_SRUS01000265.1:0-351 GCF_004794715.1 Mesorhizobium sp. M8A.F.Ca.ET.207.01.1.1
GGGGCATGTACCTGGCCGCCGACGTAGTGGTGAAGTCGGTGATGATCGCGCTGGCCCTGGCCTCGCTGGCGACCTGGACCGTGCTGCTGGCCAAGGGCTGGGAACTGGCCCGCGCCGAGCCTGCCCGGCGAGCGCGCCGCATCTTCATGGTGGCCGCACCGCTGGCCCGTGCCGGTTTCGTTCTTCCTGCGTGGCCGCTGACCGCCGTCGGGGTCGGATCCCTTTCCGCAGGAAATGGCTCTGACCCCGTCAAGCCTGCCATCCACGCATCGCGTGGACCTACAACAACGGCACCAGCAGCAGCGCCACGATGTTGATGATCTTTATCAGCGGATTGATCGCCGGGCCGGC
>NZ_SRUS01000266.1:0-351 GCF_004794715.1 Mesorhizobium sp. M8A.F.Ca.ET.207.01.1.1
GGCCAGCAATGGCAGCCTGGCAGGCACGCCGACGGCGGGCGGTACCTTCACCTTCACGGTGACCGCCACCGACAGCAGCGGTGGCACCGGACCCTTCAGTGCGAGCAGCGCGGCGCTGGCACTGACCGTGAACGCCCCGACGATCCTGATCGCGCCGAGCTCGCTGCCCAATGCCACCGTGGCCGCGGCCTACTCGCAGACCGTGGCCGCTTCCGGCGGCACCGTCGGCTACAGCTACGCCGTCACCGCCGGGTCCCTGCCGCCGGGCCTGAGCCTGTCGAGCGGCGGCGTGCTCAGCGGTACGCCCACTGCAGGCGGTACCTACAACTTCACGCTTGCGGCCACCGACAG
>NZ_SRUS01000267.1:0-351 GCF_004794715.1 Mesorhizobium sp. M8A.F.Ca.ET.207.01.1.1
TCACCGACAACAAGGGCGGCGTGTTCGGCCTGGACAAGGCCAGCGGCGCAGCGATGTGGTCGCAGACCGCCTTGGCCCGTCGTTCGCTGACCGGCCCGGCGCTGCAGGGCGACTACGTGGTGGTCGGCGACTACAAAGGATACGTGCACTGGTTGCAGACCTCCGATGGTGCGATGGCGGCACGGGCAAAGAGCGGTGGTGATGCCCTGCTGGCCCAGCCGGTCGTCGCAGACGGGGTGCTGCTGGTGCAGAACGTGGATGGCAAGCTGACCGCCTGCCGGTTGGCAAATTAATACGGAGTAATCGCGATGCTGCCTTTGGTCGCCCTGGTTGGACGGCCGAATGTCGGCA
>NZ_SRUS01000268.1:0-350 GCF_004794715.1 Mesorhizobium sp. M8A.F.Ca.ET.207.01.1.1
CCGGCCAAAGCCGGGCAGGTACGCCTGCGCCTGCAGTACACCAACCCCAGCGGGCCGATCAACACCGGGGTAACGGCTGCAGTGAAACCGCTGCCGCTGCAATGCCCGGGCCAGCCGCTGCAGCGGCGTACGGTCACCCTGCCGCACAGCGTAGCCGTGCAGGATTCGACCTCGGCGACGTTCCCGGTGACCAGGGGCCGCTGCACGATCACGCTTGAAGAGGGGTTCAACATGAGCGCGCTGCAGCACTTCGCGCATTACACCGGCGGCAAGGGCGGGCGCGATGGCGTGGTGAACCAGGCCCAGGTGCGGGCACTGACGGTGGCGCCGGTTGCGGCCGCAGAGGGCGC
>NZ_SRUS01000269.1:0-348 GCF_004794715.1 Mesorhizobium sp. M8A.F.Ca.ET.207.01.1.1
GAGCAGGCCACACAGTTCAAGCTGGAGCGGATTGAGGTGCTCCCACGTGAGGCCAAGGCCGTGGAGGAGCGGTCGCGCTACTACCTGCCGATGGACCGGACCCGCTACGCGCTGGCGTTTGACCGCGCCTGCAATCTTTCAAGGAAGGGCGGCATCTACTACAGCGCGCTGTTCGAGGGCGAGGGCGAGCGGGTGAAGTTGCCGGATGCTGCGGCGCTGGCAGAGAAGGGGAAGCTGGTACAGCCGATCAATGCGCGGGCGCAGCGGATCTTGCAGGAGAGGGAGGACAAGCCGGGTGTCGGTTCGGCGGCCGGCAAAGTGCTGGGCGCCGCCTTGGTGCCGGTAGCG
>NZ_SRUS01000026.1:0-13207 GCF_004794715.1 Mesorhizobium sp. M8A.F.Ca.ET.207.01.1.1
CGGCCAGAACCTTCGACGCACTCTGCCAGGCTCTCGGCGATATCTGCCACCTGTTCGAGCCAGCTGAATGCAGAAACTTCTTCAAGGCTGCCGGATATGAGGCTAATTAATCGCGACACGCTTTAGCTTTCTACATTCTGTGTCCGACGCTGGACAAGAATGTTGCAATCCCGACCAGTAAGTCAGCACAGGCGCCACCTGTTGCCCAGCAAAACGGCAAGGATTATCGAAAGACGAATTCGGCACGGAGCTTGCACCAACGATTGCATGCAAATGCCGACAGCATCTCATGAACGGTCTCTCGATTCTGGCGCGGTTAAATCGCGGCCGGTTCCAGATCATGTCCCGCCCGAAATGGTGAGGGACTTCAACCTGTTTACGTCGCCCGGCATGTTGCCGACGGCTAACGGGGATCCGCATGCCGCGGTTGCTTGCGTTCATGCCGGGCCTCCGATCTTTTATTCAACCAGCAACACGCGCGACGGTCGGGGTACCTGGGTCATCACTCGCGCGAGCGACCAGCGCCGGGTGCTGCAGGACACCGAAACGTTTTCCAGCCATCGCAGCATCTTCGCCTCTGTGCTCGGCGAGAGCTGGCCGATGATCCCGCTTGAGCTCGATCCGCCATTCCACGGTGTTTTTCGCTCACTGCTCAATCCGCTGCTTTCGCCAAAGCGGGTAATGGCATTGGAGCCGGCTGTCCGGGAACGAGCGATCAAGCTGATCGACAGGATCGCCGCATCAGGCACGAGCTGCGACATCATGAAGGATTTTGCAGTTCCGTTCGCGGTCAATATCTTCCTTCGCTTTATTGGGCTTTCGGACGACGGACTAGAAACATTTGTCGGCTGGGCTAGAGATCTGCTCCACGGCGATAAGGAGCAACGACCACCCGCAGCCCGGGCGATCGTGGCCTTCATCGACGAACTTGCCACCGAGCGCCGCAAGGAGCCGGTCGATGATTTCATGACCTTCATCGTGAAGGCAAAGGTCGAGGGTCGTCTGCTCAGTGACGAAGAAGTCCGTGGCATCGGCGTGCTTGTGTTCGTCGCGGGACTCGACACGGTCTCAGCAGCCATATGCTTCGACTTGGCCCATCTCGCGCGCAACCCCAAAGATCAGGAATTGCTACGAAGCGAACCTGACCGGATTGCCGTCGCTGCGGAAGAATTGCTGCGCGCCTATTCGACCATTCAGATGATCCGAGTGGCAACGAAGGATGTCGACTTCAAAGGCGCGCCGATCCGCAAGGGAGATTATGTTTCCTGTGCCACGATGATTGCCAATCGTGACCCGGCGGAATTCGAATGCCCGAATGAGATCGATCTGGCGCGCGAGGACAACCGGCACGCTGCCTTTGGCTATGGTCCCCATCGTTGTCTTGGCTCACACCTTGCCCGGCGGGAGATTGTCATTGGCCTGGAGGAGTGGCTGGCGCGCATCCCAGCCTTTCGGATCAAGACAGGGACTGAACCTATCACCTTCGGCGGCCATGTGTTCGGGATCGAGAATCTGATCCTGGACTGGTCCTGAAGTTTCAGCCAACGACATTGGAGTTCGCTATGCGTGTCGTCGTACATAAAGCCAGATGCCAGGGTCATGCGCGCTGCTGGGCGCGGGCGCCGAGAGTCTTCAAGCTTGATGACGCCGGCTACATCTTGCCCGGTGATATTGATGTTGCCGATGGGGAGCAACTGCTTGCCTCAAAAGGGGTACGAGCCTGCCCCGAACAAGCTCTGGAAGTTGACGAGCCCCCCGCTAACTCAGTTGTAGAGAGAGACACACGCAAAGTGCAGACTGGCATCGGGAAGGACAAAACAATCATACAATTCGCGACAGACCCTGTCGACCACGCGAAAATTACCGAACTGCGTGACCGAGAGGCGATCCGCAACTGCCTGTATCGGTACTGCCGCGGGATAGACCGCGCCGATGAGGCGGCGCTGCGTAGCGCATACTGGCCCGAAGCGTATGACAGGCACGGTCCCTATTGCGGACCGGCAGAGGACTTCATCCAATTTGCTCTCGGTCTGCCGGGGCACCGTAACATCCATCAAATCACGAACAGCCTGATCGACTTCATCAGTTCAGCAGAGGCCGCGGTCGAGAGCTATTTCACCGCGCTGCAACGCGGACCGGATACAGACCAAGAAATACGTCAGACGCTGCTTTGCGGCCGTTACTGCGATCTGTTTCAGAAGAGGCAGGACGAGTGGCGAATTGCGGAACGGACAGTCGTCTACGATTGGGTTGAGGAGCAAATCCCGCCAGCGATTCTTGAGGCAGATAGGTTCGGCCAGCGACAGCCGATTGGAGCACCACATCCAGACGATCCCATCTACCAGTTGCTCAAGGGTCACATCCCCACCGACCAAGATGGCGTCGAGGGTCCCCAACTGGGAGCTGCATAAGTGGGTAGAAATGGAGGATGAGCGCCCTACGGGAACGACATCTGTGTGGGGCCGCAACTGGCGGTCACTGCAACGATTTGGCTCGGCCCTTCATTCCGCCCAAGGTTGATGGGCTGAGATCACAAGCGGTCATCGTGGAGAAGCTCTCGTGAAACTGGCAGCACGCACCGTAATCATCACAGGCGCTGCGGGCGGGATCGGCCGTGCCCTGGTCGATATCCTTGCCGCGGACGGAGACACTGTAGTTGCGGTGGACCTTCCGGGCAGTGGTGTGGTTGAACTGGCTCGGGATCTCGGGTCGCCGCACGTCGGTCTGGAGTGCGATGTGTCGCGAGAGAAGGACATGCTCTCACTTTTCGGCCAGGTCGAAGCACGCTTCGCGCAAATCGATGTCCTCATCAACAATGCGGCGGTTGGACCCACGATGGATAGGATCATCGACACCGCTGTCGATACCTTCCGACGCGGCGTGACAGTGAACCTTATTGGGCCATTCGTTATGGCCAGGGAAGCGGCGCGGCGCATGAAGCCGGGCGGTGCGATCGTCAATGTGGCTTCGATGGCGGGCGTGGTCGGCAATCCCAGGCGCAACGCCTACGCAGCCTCGAAAGCTGGCGTGATCTCGTTGACAAAGTCCCTTGCATGCGAGTGGGCTATGCGAGGAATCCGCGTCACGGCGGTGGCGCCGGGCTCCGTCCGCACCCCAATGGTCACAGAACTGGCACGCGCTGGCAAAATGGACCTCGCGGCGATACGCCGCCGCGTGCCGATGGGGCGCTTGGCTCGCCCCGACGAGATCGCCAGGGTCGTGCGTTTTCTGAGCAGCACGCAGGCGCGCTACATCACCGGCTCGGTGCTGGCAGTCGACGGAGGCTGGATGTCATTCAACCAGCCGGGGGATGCTCACCCGCCGGTGGATGGTGCGCTCCAAGCCGAGCTCTCCTGTCCGGCCGAATGCACAGATGCGCGAATCGTGCTCGTCACCGGTGGCGCAAAAAGCATTGGCGCGGCCGTCGCTCGCCGCTTTGCCGCGAACGGCGACACCGTCGTGATTGCTGATAAAGATGGCACTGCAGCGGCAGAGCTGGCTACATCGCTCCCCGGCAAGCATCTGGCGAAATCGCTGGACGTGGCCGTCGAGAGCGATGTGGTGTCGATGTTCGAAGAACTGAGGGGACGCTTCGGGTATATCGATGTTCTGGTCAATAGTGCTGATACCGCCGACAGGATTGTGCCTGCGATCGAGCAACTGTCGAAACAGCTCGAACACGTCCTGGATGTCAACCTTACCGGCGCCTTCACCTGCGCGCGCGAAGCGATCAAGGCTATGCGCCCGGGCGGCGTGATCCTCAATCTCGGGTCGATCGACAGCTTTCTGCCGTTCGCGCCGCGCCATGCCTACGGCGCCTCCAAGGCGGGGATGGATATGCTGACCCGTTGCATGGCGGCCGAACTCGGGCCGGTCGGAATTCGGACAGCCACCGTCGCTCCTGGCCACATCCGCACGCCCGCACTTGCTCAGTTGGCCAAAGCCGGCCGCATCGACCTGACAGCAATCGGACGACGCATCCCCATGGGCAGGATGGGACGGCCAGAAGACGTCGCAGATGCATCGTTCTTCCTTGCTTCGTCTGACGCCTCATACATCAACGGCTCGATCCTCTACGTGGACGGCGGCTGGACCTCGTTCGGTGATGCGGGAAACGCCAGCGAGCTCTATGACGAATGTTTTGCGGAGGCGGCAGGTTAATTGCCAGGCCTTCGCAGGGCGACCGGCCGAGCATTATGAAGCCTCGGCTCCACGACGCACCTGAGGTGCTTGAGATCCAAGCATGCGCATGCCGAGCACATTCCCGGTCGGCTGACGTGTCTATAACGAGGAGAAATCATGGAATTTGCCACTTTCATTCTGGCCGCCCAGCGTGGCTATCACCAATCCTCAGAAAGCGTCATCCGCAACTCCATCGAACAGGCCGTCGCTTCGGAGCAGGCTGGGTTCAACACCGCGTGGTTTGCTGAGCACCACTTCAACAATTACAGCCTCATACCATCCCCGCTGATGATGGTGGCGCACTGCGCCGGCTTGACAAGCACGATTCGCCTGGGCACTGCCGTCTGCGTGCTGCCGCTTTACCAACCGCAGCGCCTGCTGTCCGAGATCGGCTTCGCCGACATCGTTGCGAACGGCCGTCTCGAGCTCGGCGTAGGCTTGGGATACCAGCAGTTCGAGTTCGAACGGTTCGGCGTGGACATCGATGAGGCGCCGGCCGTCTTTTCGGAATACCTGGACATCATTCTCAAGGGCCTCAACCAAAACGTCTTCGAACACGACGGCCAATATGAGAAGATCCCCCCAACAGCGATTTCGGTCCGCACAGTCCAGCAGCCGACGCCGCCTATCTGGATCGCTGGCGGAGCCGCACGGATGGCTCGGGCCTACCGCGAGGGGCACAATTTTTTTGTCACAGCCTTCCACGACGGCTTAGAGACTTTGACCACACTGCGTGAATCAGTCGAGAGGGCGGCGGCATCCGAGGAAAAGAACGTCACCGACGTCAAGATATCGCTGCTGCGCTGCTGCTATGCCAGCCACGACGAGTTGGAGATCAACAGCTATCTCGACAATGCCCGCTTCCAGCGCCGGCTTTCTGAAGCCCTGCATCAGCGCCGCCAACAGAGCCACGATGGCTACCTGCTGCAGGAGACACCGACCCAGCAGGATCTGTCCTTCGAGACCATGCGCAAAAATTTGCCGATTGGCAGCGTAAATCGCGTGATTGATCGCCTGCTGGAAGAGATCGATATCTTGAAACCGGACCAGATCGCAGTTCAGACTCAATTGGGCGACTTCGACCAAAAGACGATGCTGCGCCAGATCGAGCTCTGGGGCGACAAGATCATCCCTGCGGTCAACAAGGCGCTTTGTCATGCCGGAAGCTGAAGCCGGCCGTTACGATGATGGCTGCCTATCCAGCGCGCAATGGCGTGGGTCCGAGCTAGGGAGGAGCTTCGATCAGCATGTGCTGCCCTGCGTACATTCACGTTCGCTTGAGGAGGTCCAGGCGGGCGAGGTGTTGGCGACGGAGGGGACAGGCCTTTCGTCTGTCGAATTGCGTGATGTCTTGGCCGCAACTTTCCCGTCTACCTCCAGCAGCGTATTCGCTTTGGAGGAGTTGAGCGAGCCCGAGCCGGAACTGGAAGAGGAACTGCTACGCCGGCTGCTGCTAGCGCATGCTGCGCCGGCCGACCCGGCGAGCGCCCGCTTGGCCAAGATCATCGCCCGGCGTGCGATGCGCATGGACCATCTTTGGCGGGATCTTGGCCTCTCAAATCGCGCTGAGCTCAGCCGCCTGCTTGCCAGACATTTTCCCGCGCTGGCGGCAGGCAACACAGAAAACATGAAATGGAAAAAGTACTTTTACCGCAAGCTGTGTGAGGCCGAAGGCTTTTCGTCATGCACAGCACCCAGTTGCGGGGAATGCCATGACTTCGAAAGCTGCTTCGGCCCGGAGGAAGTTGAGAGTTGCCTCTCGCCGACCACGAATGTCGGTTAGTCACTTCGCTTGATCGCAGCTGCGGACAAACGCTTATCGCGGCGCCGTCGTATGGAGGAAGGGATGTTCATCGCCTCGCGATATTTGGTGACGGTACGGCGAGCGACATCGATGCCGGTCTCCTTGAGTTGAGCAACGATGTCTTCGTCGGAATGTACCTTGTCGAGCGATTCTTCGGCTATGATTGCCTTGATCCGATGGCGGACAGCTTTGGCGGAGTGCGCATCGCCGCCCTCGCAGGATGCGATTGGCGCAGCGAAAAAATACTTCAGCTCGAACACCCCGCGCGGAGTTAACATGTACCTGTTCGAAGCCACCCGGCTTACCGTCGACTGGTGCATGCCGATCTCGTCAGCGACATTTTTGAGACAGAGAGGCCGCAGATGGGCGGCGCCGTGTGTAAAAAAGGCATCCTGCTGGCGCACGATTTCGGTCGCAACCTTAAGGATCGTCTTAGCGCGCTGCTTGAGACTGCTGATCAGCCAGTTCCCTGTTTCCTGGCAATGGTCGAGAAACGCTTTGCCTTCCGGATTTTGCTTGGTCAGCTGCGAGATTTCGGCGACATAGGTTTGGTTAATCAACACTTTGGGCAGCGTGGCCGGATCAAGCTCCACCCGCCATCCACCTTCGGACGAGGGCATTACCCAGACGTCCGGTACGATGGTTTCCGGCGTCCCGGACTGGAACCGGTCTCCAGGCTTGGGATCGAGCGCGCGGATTTCGTTCCTCATGTCGAGGAGATCCTCCTCGTCGACTCCGCAACGCTGCTTCAATCCCTGAAAATCCCCCCGTGCAAGCATCTCGAGATTGGCGACCAAAGCTGCCATAGCCGGGTCGAACCGGTCTTGCTGGCGCAGCTGAATCTCCAGGCATTCGCTGAGAGTTCGCGCAAAAATGCCCGGCGGATCAAATTGCTGCAAGATTCCGATGACCCGTTCCACATCAGCTTGCCGAACGTTTAACCTACTGGCCAGATCGAAAAGGTTTACCTGAAGATAGCCAGTGTCCTCCAGATGAGCGGCGAGCTGTCCGGCAATCAGCCGCTCCTGGGGGGTGAACGGGGTGAGGGCGACCTGGCGGGCGACATGGTCGTGCAATGTTTCGGTGTGGGCGGTAAACTCCTCGACGGCAGGTCGATCGTTGCCGCTACTGCGTTGCGACTTCCATTGCCCGCGCCCGCCAGACGGCCCGCCAATGGGCGATTCGCCGATTTCGCTTCTGCTTTGACTGCTCCGCTGATCCACCCCTGGCAGCGGCGAATCGTCGTCAAACGGGTCAGGCTTCAAAACGGGGTTCTTCTCGAGTGCCTGCTGCACGAGCTGATGGAGTTCAGTATGCGTCAATCGCAGCAAGCGAATAGCTTCAATGGCTTGAGGCGATAAGACCATACGTTGCTTCTGGCGTTGAAGCAGGCTTGCTGAGAGATGCATGTTGAACCGTGATCTGCCGAGGAGGCTCTAGTGTGTGCTTGGGTTGTGTGAGACTTTCCACTTCTGGGTCATGCCGCCGCCTTCAATTTGTCGAGAACGTTTTGCGGGGATGAAACGCCATAGGGGTCCGTCTCGCAGTTGTCACAGAAGCCTTCCTCCTCGAACCACTGCTCCACCACGCCATCGTCGATCAGAGCGGCGTATCGCCAGGAGCGCATGCCAAAGCCCAGATTGTCCTTCGCGACCAGCATGCCCATTTTGCGCGTGAACTCGCCCGACCCGTCTGGGATCAGCTCGATCTTCTGCAGCCCCAAGGACTTTCCCCACGCATTCATGACGAAAGCATCGTTGACCGAGACGCAGTAGATCGCGTCAATTCGCAGTTCCAGAAATTGATCATAGAGTTTTTCGAAATCGGGCAGTTGGAAGGTCGAGCAGGTCGGGGTGAAGGCGCCAGGCAGCGAGAACAGGATGATGCGCTTGCCCCCGAAATAATCGTCGGAGGTCTTGTTCTCCCACCGATAAGGATTTGGCCCCCCGATCGACTCATCGCGAACACGCGTGCGAAAGGTCACGAGAGGAACGTTCTTTCTATAGGTCATTGATTTGCTTCCAGGCCAAAGTGGTACGGTGCATTTTTCGGTTAAACTGAAGCGGCATCGACTTCGGTCGACAGTTCCGGCAGCCTCGCGCCTTGGCGTGGTTGCCTCGGACCGGTCTTGTGCAAGACCGCCCCCGAGCAGGCACGTTCAACGGCGACGAGCTTCCGCGGAGACGGGGAATTTTGCTCGCGTGCTTTATCGAGCTTTGAGAGGTAGGCATGGTCTGCAACCGTGATTTTGACTGCGTTCTATCGACCGAGTCGCAAGCGCCATGCCAATTGACCCGATGCCTTGGGTTCACTTCGGTTTTTGCAGCAACTTTCGTGTTGTGCAGTAATGCCGGTCGATATTATTGCTCAAGCAGCACTGGAAATTGGGTGCGACTCCGTTCGGCAAACCCGGCCTTTGTCCGAAGCCGGACACGAATGTCGGAAATAGCCAAACGCCAGGATCTGGGGCGGGTTAAGAAACGTTACCGTGGGCACCGGCTTCAGCACAATTGCGCCACGCGAGCATGGCTCCCAGCGTCAATGCCGTGCAGCAGCGAGACGAAGTCACTGCAGAATATCAACCTCTGCGAAGTCGTTGAAACCCAGCATGTGCGAGCCGTTCGAGGCGCAGATCAAGGCATGCTCGAGGAAGAGCTCGTGCTCTCGGCAGCAAGTGTTGCGACGTCTGACAAGGATCGTCGCGCTTCAAGGAAAAGAACCTGAATGGTGCACGGCTTGTGAAGGCCGGCGCATGGAAATGGCTGGGCTGATCATCCTCCATGAGGGTTGAATGAAGAGCTGGCCCCTATCTCCCTCAGCTGCAACGGGGGGAGATAGGGCATGTCCGTCTATCGCGCTGGGTAACATTCCTCGGTGATGCAATAAGGGGGAGCAATTTCTCATTTCGGCAGACACGACCCAGCTCTCCTTTCATGCGCTGATTCCCCCAGGGGAAATCGCGACTCCAGGCTTCCTATGCAGCGAATCGCGGTGCTGTCCGATGTCCGACAATGTCGGATGCGGATCGTAGCTGGGCTAGATCCGTCACTTTGCCTCGATGGTTTCCCACTGGCCTTATATCTGCTTCGCCCAAATGCGGCGACATAACCTGTGCGGCATCTGTGAATGGATCGACTTCAATCCAGACCTCGGAGGTCCCGATGCGCGAAGGGAGCTTGCCGATATGACGGCCACCATAGCGAACCACGGTCCGGACGACGAGGGGACTTGGATCGGCGGGCCTGCGGCGCTGGGACACCACCGCCTGGCAATCATCGATATCCAGGGCGGCCGCCAGCCGAGGATGCTCCAGGAGGATGGCCGACCTGACTTGGTGCTCGTCTACTCGGGTGAGACTTACAACTACCGCGAGCTGCGTCAACAGCTGGCCGGCCTAGTCCATCGCATGAACACGAGCAGTGACACCGAGGTGGTGCTGCACCGCCCCCGCGAGTAGGGCTCTTCGGCGGGTACACTTTTTTCACGAAATCCGTGAATGTTTCTCGCGACATCATCCCGCAATCGGTGGTGCAGCGGGTGAAGAGCCCGTATCCGGCTATCCAGAATGCCGCCTACGACAAGATACTACGTACGCGATTCACTGTGATGCTGGACGACCTAGTGCCGGCAGCGGCACCGCTGTTGTCCGTCGACAGGTCCCGCGCTTGCTCGGTGCGACCAACAACCTTAAGCGCTAGGGCGTAACCTGACCCTGCAAGATCTCCTCACCGACTATAAGGTGCGCCTCACGATCTGAGACGATGGGACAGGATGGCTAAGGAGGTGCGCCGTCTTGCATGCCCCGCCAGCGAGGCGAACCCTCTTGGCTACGCGCGCCACCAGCGACGCTCCATATCGTCAGGCCTGCGTCTCATGCTCAGATGAGCCGGTATTTGGCTCTCTCATCAGCAAACCGAGAGAGCCCATGCCAAGACGGAAGCAAGCAAGACGAACGAGCGTCAGAGATATCCTGCGCCTGACCCATAAACAGGGCAGTCCGGTGGGCCAGGTGGCAGAGCAACTGAGGTTCGGCAAGACTTCGGCTTCCACCTATCTGCGGGCGCTGGAGACGGGCTGTCGTGCAGGCCCTGCATGCGGCTTTGAGGACGATGCGATGTTGAAACACCGTCTGTTGGGCCGAATCGGCCGTCGGCCACACGTTGGGTCGTCATCAGGTTCTCGACAGCTTCCCGGTGTCAAATCCAAACCGTGGTCGGCGATCCCCACCAGGGTGGGAAGGCAGCGCTGATATAGCCGAACGTCGATCAAGTCACGATCAACGATTGCCTCATGTCACATGCCCTGCGGGACTGAAAAACGGAGAAGAACATGTGCGATGCAAAACTGAAGACCGTGCTTTCGCTTTTTTCGCCGGTGGCCAGCAAATTAGATGCTCTCTCGTCCAACGGACCAGCGACGGATGCAAATTGCGTTAAGCTAAATACGAACGAGAACCCGTTTCCGTTGCCGAAGAGCGTAATGCAAAGTGCAATTGCTGCGATCGAACACCAGTATCTTTATCCGGAAGACGACAATCTCAGCTTAAGGGCAGCTGCCTCCGATGCTTACGGATTTTCCAAAGATCAGGTGATTGCCGGCAACGGTTCGTCGGAGCTGCTCGGACTCATCTACAGAGCTTTCCTCGCCCCAGGAGATAGAGTGGCAATGCTGTCGCCCGGATTTTCGTTCAACCGTAAACTTGCCATGTTGCAGGGTGCCGAGTTTCTCGAAATCGCATCGAGCGAAGCTCATCCCCTGCCGATAGAAAAACTGCTGTCCGGCCCTGCAAAAGACGCGAAGTTCATTCTGTTGGCTAATCCGAACAATCCGACCGGAACATTCGTGCCGGTGGCCGAAATCGAACGCCTTGTGGAGCAAGCAGATCGCTTGATCGTCTTGGATGAGGCCTACGTTGACTTCGCACCCGACCATGCCCTGCGCCTCGTCAATAGACATCCGAATCTTTTGATCTTGAGGACTTTTTCAAAGAGCTATGCTGCTGCTGGCGTGCGAGTCGGCTTCGGTTTCGGTCACCCAGAAATCATTGGCAGGCTGCGCAACATCCAGAATGTCTTCAACATGAACGTGATCGGGCAGGCGGTCGGGAAAAGCATTCTTGCGCATCGCCACGCCTACGAAGAGAACCACAGGCACATCAAGCATGAACGACAGCGAGTGACCCTGGCGCTGTTGCAACTTGGCTTTTCCGTAACACCCTCCCACGCAAACTTTTTGCTGGCCCGTGTGCCAGCGGGACAGGAGGGCTCATGCTGGCAAGCCGCGTTGAAAGAGCAGGCGATCCTCATCGCCAGCTTTCCTGACGTAGATTTGAAGAACTGTATTCGCGTCAGCATTGGCACCACAGAGCAGATGGACAAATTCCTTGCTGCCGCCAAACGCGTCTGTATGAGCTTTAAGAAGAATCGCGGTGTGCTCAAGCATGAAGTCAATTCACATTAAGCATCAAGTAATGATATGTCTGAGCTATGATGGTTAGCGAATAAATATAGGTAATTTGGAGAACAATTAATTGAAGAAAATTTCCGCTTCGGGCCTGACCTTCGGCATCTTCGATCATCTGGACGAAAACGGCGATGACATCGCACAGCAATATGCAGATCGGCTGAGCCTAGCAGAAGCGTGCGATGGCTTTGGCTTTTATGCGTATCATCTCGCCGAGCACCACTGTACCCCGCATGGCAGAGGTCCATCACCGAATATGTTCTTAGCGAGCGTCGCCCAGCGAACCCGCAGTCTTCGTGTTGGTCCCATGGTAATGCTACTTGCGCTCTATCATCCGCTGCGTGCCTTCGAGGAGATCTGCATGCTTGATCAGTTGAGCGGCGGCAGGCTTGAACTCGGCATAGGGCGCGGCTCTGCTCCCACTGAATTGGGATACTTCGGGGTTGCTGTAGAAGCAGCACCAGAACAGTATGCGGAGGCCAGTGAGATTCTCATCAATGCGATGAAAGGCGGGACGCTTTCTTATCAGGGCCGCCACTTTGAGTTGAAAGATGTTCCGCTGACGTTGAGACCTCACCAATATCCCCATCCGCCGACATGGATCGCCACCAATCGACCCGAGCCGGCTAGCTGGGCCGCTGCGAATGGGGCAAACATCGCCTGCGTCGGACCCTCCACTTCTGTTCGCAGCGTTACCGACGCGTTCCGCGCCGCCCGAATTCACGATGCTGACATTGGCCAGCAAGCGCCATTTCTTGGATTGCTCCGAATGGTGGTGATAGGGCCTTCTGAAACAGATGCGTATTTGCTCGCAGCACCTGCCTATGAACGATGGCTCAATAGCTTCAAATTTCTATACGAACTAAATGCCATTTCCACTCCACCAAACTTGCCTTTGAACTTCGATGCAGCAATTGAAAGTGAATTGTGCGTCGTGGGAACGGCAGATTCTGTCCGAAAAGCTCTCCTTGATCAGCTGGAAGAGGCAGGTGCTAATTATCTTCTGTGTCAACTGGCATTTGGAGATTTGCCGCTGGATGCCTCACTATACACCGCATCGGCCATTCGATCCGAAATCATGGCTCGAGTTGCCGCATCGTGAATCCGTCGTGTGATTGGAGGAGCAGCGGCAGCGCTGCTCCTCATTGCGAAACGGTTGTGGGGGCCGGACTCCTGTGTCAGGTGTAAACCATTGGAGCACGTCCTATCTGATCCAGGTCATATCCTGCGGCTTTGAAGTAGTTGGCACATTCGGCTGGGGTGAAGAGGTCGACGACCGCGCCGAGGCGTCCTGACCTTGCCCCTCTGATCTAATCCGGTTTGAAGTTCGTTCTGGCCCATCCAGAGGACCAGGACATGAAACGCAGCCGCTTCTCTGAAGAGCAGATCATCGGAATTTTGAAGAAACACGAGGCCGGGGTATCGGTTGGCGATCTGTGCCGCAAGCACGGGGTCAGCGACGCCTCGATCTACAATTGGAAGGCCCGCTTCGGCGGATGGATGTCACCGAGGCTCGGCGACCTGAAGGCGCTGGAGGACGAGAACACGCGCCTGAAGCGGCTTTTGGCCGACGCCATGCTCGACAATGCCGCGTTGAAGGACCTTGTGGGAAAGAAATGGTGACGCCCGCCGCCAAGCGGAAAGCTGTCGCTCGCCTGAAGGAAGGCTTCGGGATGAGCGAACGGCGGGCGTGTAAAGCCATCGGCTGTTGCCGCATGACGGTTCGCTACCAGACCAGCAGGCCGGACGACCGGGAGG
>NZ_SRUS01000270.1:0-348 GCF_004794715.1 Mesorhizobium sp. M8A.F.Ca.ET.207.01.1.1
CGGCTGGCCGGCTGCACCAGCACGCGCAGGCCGTGTGCACGCACGCGGAAGGCCAGGTCGGTGTCCTCGTAGTACGCCGGCCTGTAGCGGGTGTCGAAGCCATCCAGCTGCTGCCACAGCGCGCGCGGCAGCATCAGCGCCGCACCGGAGCAGTAGTCGACGTCGCGCAGGCTGGCAAAGCGCGGATCGTCAGCCGCTTCGAAGCAGCCATAGCTCCAGCCACTGCCATCGGTGAAGATCACGCCGCCCGACTCCTGCAGGCGGCCATCCGGGTACAGCAGCTGGCTGCCGACCAGGCCGGCGCCGGGCACGCTGCCGAAGGTATCCAGCAGGGCATCAAGCCAGCCG
>NZ_SRUS01000271.1:0-348 GCF_004794715.1 Mesorhizobium sp. M8A.F.Ca.ET.207.01.1.1
GCTGATGATCGACCGCTGGCGCTGGGGCGTGTTCGATGGCTCGATCACCGCCGACAACTACAACAAGGCGTGGTGGGACCTGAAGGCCAAGTACCAGGGCGTGGCCCCGGCCAGCACCCGTGGCGAAGAATTCTTCGACCCGGGCGCGAAGTACCACGTGCCGGGCAACACCCCCTACACCCGCTACTTCCTGGCGCGCATCCTGCAGTTCCAGTTCTACAAGGGCCTGTGCGATGCGGCCGGCTACAAGGGCCCGCTGCATGAGTGCACCTTCTACGGCAACAAGGAAGCCGGCCAGAAGTACTGGGCGATGCTGAGCAAGGGTGCCAGCCAGCCGTGGCAGGCCAC
>NZ_SRUS01000272.1:0-347 GCF_004794715.1 Mesorhizobium sp. M8A.F.Ca.ET.207.01.1.1
AGGTGCAGGCGGTGCTGCGGCATGGCAAGCAGCCGCTGGAAGTGAGCCGCCGCTGCGTGGCGACGCTGAAGCAGGAACTGCGGCATCTGTGAGTGGTCCCGCGCGGCCTGCACCTGCCCGCCGGAGCCGCGACGCAGTTCCACCAGCTCGTGGCGTGCCACCAGGCAGTTGCGATGGATGCGGATGAAGCGGCTGGCGAACTCTTCTTCCAACGACTTCAGCGATTCCTCGATCAGGTCCTCGCCGCGCGCGTGGTGCACCACCACGTACTTCTCCTCGGCCTGCAGGTAGTGGATGTCGTCCAGCGGAATCAGGCGCAGGCTGCCGCGCAGGCGCGCGCACAGCAC
>NZ_SRUS01000273.1:0-347 GCF_004794715.1 Mesorhizobium sp. M8A.F.Ca.ET.207.01.1.1
CGCGGCCGGCGGAGAAGTCGACCAGGGTCAGGCGGCTCTCGTCGGACAGGTGCCCGGCCGGGCGCGGGCGGATGCGCAGGCCGGGCACGCCATTGGCGCCGGGGTTGTCATACGCCTCGCGGGCCAGCGACAGGCCCAGGTGCAGTACGTCCCCGTCGCTGGGCGAGGGCGACCAGGTGACGCGGCCACCGGCCGCACGGCCCTTCACCTGCCAGGCGTCGATGCTCTCCAGGCTGTAGACGCTGGCTGCCCAGGTGAAGTCGCAGGGGTTGGCCTGCCACGAGGCACCCAGGCGGTACAGCGGGGCCAGCGTGGTGCCGGCGTTGCCGCGCTACAGGAAGGAGACG
>NZ_SRUS01000274.1:0-346 GCF_004794715.1 Mesorhizobium sp. M8A.F.Ca.ET.207.01.1.1
CCGGTCCGCAGGTGCGCGCCCGATTCCCGCGTGCCCGCCAGCTTGTCGCGAGCGACACGTTGAGCGCGTTGCAGATGGTCATAGACGACAAGGCCGACGTCTACATCGGCAATGCTTTTGTCGCCACCGAGCTGATTGCCAGCCGGCGCCTGCAGGGCGTGGCGCTGCTGCGGCCGAGCGACCTGCCCCCTGAGCGGCTGCACTTCGGCATTCCCAACAGCAAGCAACCGCTGGCCGAAGCCCTGGACCTGGCGCTGGCGGCCACCAGCCAGGCCCAGCGCGATGCCCTGGCACAACGCTGGTTGTCACCGCCGCACTGGTCGGCATCGGCGCAGCTGGCGCTGAG
>NZ_SRUS01000275.1:0-346 GCF_004794715.1 Mesorhizobium sp. M8A.F.Ca.ET.207.01.1.1
CCGGGGTTCAATGTCCGGGCATGGCGATTTCGGCTGCCGCGGACCTGTCGGTCAGAAGCCGTGCCTCGTTGAAATCCAGAGGCCGCTGGCCCTTGCCGTCGTGGTAGACGAATGCCAGGTGCCGCCGGTGCGACGTCAGCTTCGCGGGCAGCGGGTTGTAGGCCACGCCGGCGCCGCCGATCAGCGGCATCACGGCACCGACATCGACGATATCCTGTGTCTCGACCCGCAGCAGGTGCAGCCGCCTGCCGTCGGCGGTTTCGCCGAGGAAAGGAATGCCGGCGAGCCGCAGGAAGCTGGATGGATCGGGTGCCCGCGCGAACCCGTCGAGAAAGGCCGTCTCGAC
>NZ_SRUS01000276.1:0-346 GCF_004794715.1 Mesorhizobium sp. M8A.F.Ca.ET.207.01.1.1
CAAACACCAGCGCCTGGCCGCCACGCGGCGCACACGAGATGCGCAGCACCAGCTGCTCATGATCGTCCTCGCGCGGCTGGAAGTTCTTGTTGCCTTCCACCTGGGCATCATCGGCACGGGCGATGGCATAGCCCTGGCTGAGCAGCGTGCGGCGCGCTGCTTGACAGGCCTCCGCAGGGCGTCCCTCGACGGTACGCGAGAAGGTGTCGCCGGAGTCGAAGGACTCGCGCAGCACGGTGCTGTCGGCGGTGCGGCCACCACAGGCCGACAGGATCAGGACGCTGGCACAGGCGGCGGCAGCGCTGGAAAGACGGGAGGCCCGCATGGGTGCTCCTGCGAGGACGGT
>NZ_SRUS01000277.1:0-346 GCF_004794715.1 Mesorhizobium sp. M8A.F.Ca.ET.207.01.1.1
GCAGGCAGTGCAGCGGTCGCACCGACGCTGCGTGTGACTGAAGAAGTTCTTCAAGGGAAGGAAGAGGGTCCACCTCCGTGGTGGAGGCCACCGTGAAGCGCCACGCGAATGAGGCACCGCCTGCTTCACTGCGGCCCACGCTGATCGTCCCACCCATGGCATCGGAAATCAGCCGCACGATGTACAGCCCCAGCCCGACACCCTGCTCGCAGCGTGCCGCACCCTGGCTGAGCTGTACGAACGGCGAGAAGATCGTCTCCAGGTCCGCGGCTTCGATCCCCGTGCCGGAATCGCAGACCTCGATCTGAACCTGGCAGTCGTCACCCGATCGGGTGGCATTGATGGA
>NZ_SRUS01000278.1:0-346 GCF_004794715.1 Mesorhizobium sp. M8A.F.Ca.ET.207.01.1.1
GTGGTCTACAAGTTCAAATAAGCAGAACGGGCGCCCAGGGCGCCCGTTCCTCTTTCGGTAGTGAACACCGCTGGCCGGCAACTGCATTCAACTGGGGCACGCGGTTGCCGGCCAGCGACCGGCACTACCGGCGATGGCTCAGACGTTCAGCAGTTCGCCGGCACCGGCCTCCAGCAGCATCTTCGCCACGCGCTGGCCGAGCGCCTCCGGGTCGCTGCCCGGGCCCACCGCCTCGGCGCGCACCGCGCGGCCATCGCTGGCACTGCCGACCAAGCCCTGCAGGTGCAGGTCGTCGCCCTGCCACTGCGCGATGGCCGCCACCGGCGCATGGCAGCTGCCATGTGCC
>NZ_SRUS01000279.1:0-345 GCF_004794715.1 Mesorhizobium sp. M8A.F.Ca.ET.207.01.1.1
GCAGGCCCTCGTCGCTGTCGGCCTGCGGCGGCTGCACTTCGTGCAGGCTGAAGCCGCGCACCAGCGCGTCTTCCTCGTCCAGGCCGTCGTACTCGACGAATTCGGCGTCGAACAACTGCGAACGCGCGGTGTCTTCGCTGTCATAGCTCAGCGTATTGCCATCGCTGTCGAGCACTTCGGCGGTGCCGGCCGGGCGCACGCGCAGGCGCGCCCAGATCAGGGTGTTGCCGAGGCTGGCCAGCCACCAGCTGTCGCGCGAGACGGAGATGTCATTCATGGATGCGTTACCAGAGCGAGGCCAGCCAGAGCAGGGCGGCCATGCCCAGTCCGGCCAGCAGGGTCAGC
>NZ_SRUS01000027.1:0-10519 GCF_004794715.1 Mesorhizobium sp. M8A.F.Ca.ET.207.01.1.1
TCGCTTGGCATCCGCGTAGTCGCTGCTCCCCTCATTCCCATCGGACGCATTCATCGCCATATCGCGCGGGTCCAGATAGCCTTCGAATGCGGATTCTGCAAAAGGACCTGCCAGACACGCAACTATCTCCCGGATCGCATCATCGCGTTCCAAACATCGATCCATATCGTCCTCGAAAATCGGCTTTCGCTTCGAGGTGAATCCTTGCGCTGAATAAAAACCCGCGCCTTCGACAACACCACCGCACTCTCCGTCACCGACGTCGGGGTAAATACTAACACTTGAGAAAGCAGGGAGTTCACGGTCGTCGTCGAACGTCTGACGGTGCAAAACGATGGCGGCCACCGCGTGCCCGGCTTCGTGATGCGCCACAAGCGGCAGATATTGGGAGGCTACATTCATGCGGTGCGGCTCTCAGGTCTAGTTTGCTTTTGCGCATAGGACCGCAATTGTCGTGCCAACTGGGAAAATCGTTTCGGGCAATGCGATCGCTCCGATAGCGTTGCGTCTCCTGTCTGACATTGTTGGGAAGTCGACACGCGCCCGTCGCAATGCGGTCGACCTTCCGCGCGAGTGGGGTGACCCGTGAAGGCGGCCGACCAGGACGATGTTGCGCTGATCGGCGACGAAGGCGCGGCCGGGCGAGATCGCGCATCAGGGGGTGACCGGCGTGTCGGCGAAGTCGAAGTCGTCGATGTCCTTGGCCAGCGGCAACTTGGCGACAGCGAACTGGTATTTGATGGAGCGGGCCTGCTTCTCCGATATCTCGGCCTGCAAGAGATCACCGACAATCCTGGGCGGCTCGTGCCGTCGCTTGATGGCGACGCACCCATGATCTCGTCATAGGCTCTGCGCATTCCGTAGAGCTTCAGCGCTCCCATCAGTTCCAGTACCTCGGTGCGTTCCATGGCTGTTTGTCCTCCTGAGACTGTCATAGCGGGTGCAGTCGGCGACCGCTCGTGAGCTAGCTTCAGCGCTTGGGGAATGGAAAGGATCGTGCCCGGCGCCGGATCGCGGCTGCGGGCCAGGATGTTGAGGATCACCGGCGCCGACGATGCACCGTGCTCGATGGCTTCCTGACAGGCGGCCTCGACCGCGCTCAATCCGTCGGTCAGCACCCAGGTGAGGATCAACACCATCTGCCGGTCGACGTCATCAACCGCCTTGAGCTGCGCCGCACCTTCTCCATTGCCGACCGCACGACCCAGCCAAGGAACGGCGCGCGCCGTGTGCCAGGGATCGTAGACGACCTCGTTGCGGCCAAAGGAGCGAACGTGTTCTCCCACGACCACGCCATCCTCTGGCGGATGCGATCCGATCGACATAAGCATGGATCTCGATGGGCCGACCGACGGCACTCGACAGCACCGAGTATTTGTTGTTGTCGAAGCGCACCGTGCAGGTCTTCGACACCGACGGGGGAATGCAATGGAAGCCGTCGAAGCGACCGGCAGCCGCTCCCGCTGCGGCTTGGCCGCATTCGCCGACAGCAGCCGGTCCCGCGTCTCACGCCGAGCTCCCATGCGGGGATAGGGCTGGTGCTTGCGCTCGTAGCGGAACTGCGTCTGCTCAGAACGCAGGACCTTGCGCACCACCTTGCGCGAGATCTTCAGCTCACGGCAGATCGCTTTGATCGACTTCCCCTGGACCAGCGACAGCCGACTTTCTTTGCAATCGTCTCTAAAACCAACATCCAAAACACAAATGCCTCCGATCAAGCCGGAGGCATCTTGATGACCCCATCGTTAAGGGGTCCCGTTTGGACGAAAATCACCCTTTAAACAGGGTCCCCATTCCACGAAAAATCAATGCACTACCTTCCAAAGCTGCGAGAGATCGCCACCGACCGCTTTGAAGGGGCTTTCGGCGGTCTCGTCAGCGAGGTTGTGGCATGAAGAAACATCAATCCACAGCATTGGGCCGAAGCATGCCACGGGCTCATGCCGCGGGAGAGCGGGAAGATATTCTTGAAAGAAGCGGTCTCCGACATCAATACCGACAGGATGGGCAGCTTTCTCACATCACTTGAGGTCGAGCGTGGCAGTTGCGACCCGCAATGCAAGGCTGGCGGCGATGCATGCCTTTGCGCGGTTCCTGATTTCGGAGCACCCCGAATATTAGGATACGCTGCAACTGGTGGTGACACTTCCCTTCAAGAGGGCGCGTGGGTGGCACCTGTCGAATATCTCGATGAGCCCGGAAATCAAGAGCGTCCTGGCGCGTATCGACCGCCGCACGCCTTCTGGACAGCGGGATTACGCTCTGTTTTCGCTGATGTTCAATACGGATGCACGAGTTCAGGGATCCTGAATCTTCGATTGTGACCTTCGTCTGGTATACCGCCCTGTCCCGCCGAGCAAAGCAACGACCGCCCCACACTGCTCACCCGGTTCGGTGTTCGATACTTGCTGCGCACACATGGCTGCGGGCGAAGGAACCACCATGGCGGAAAAGAGCATCCATCATCGCCCTTTGCGGGACACGACGGCCATCCACCTCGTCAAGGCGGGTGTTGACATCGCCACCATCAGTCGATGGCCAGGCCACTCGGGCTGAACTAACGATGCGCTACGCCCAGGCCGGTATCGATATGAAGCGGCAAGCGCTCGAACAAGTCTTCCCCGACGTGATGTCATCGGCAAAAGATCAGACGATCATCGCTTTGATGGCTGGATGTTTGGCTGGCTGCACCGCTTGTAGACGCTCAGTTATGTGGAGTTGTATCGCGGGAAGTCGCGCGTCTTGGGCTTTTGCGGTGTCAGCTCAACATCTCTCCGCAGTGCACGTTGTCACTGTTGAAGAGCCGTTTGTTCAATCTTCGTCCTGGCACGGCAAGGGTTGTCCATATTGTGGCGTCTTGCGCTTGCCGAGCTTGTCCGAAATCCAGCGCCGGATCAGGCGTGAACACTGTTGCGTAGTTCGTCAGCCAGAGCGCGGAGAACGTCGGCGCTTCCTTCCAGCGCCGTAAAAGCGTAGGGATTGAGGAACTGTCGGCCCCAGAACAGATTCCGATCTATGCCGGATAGCGTAGCTTCCTCGCTGACACGCGGCCAATTCTCCGCAATGCATCGGAGCTGGCCTTCAACAATCGCAAGAGCTTCCGGCGCGCTGAGCAGGAAGTGATGCGCCGCTTCAAGGCAGGACGCTATCCGGCTCATGCGGTTATTGCCGCTGATGAGCATGGCCTGGCTGGCCTCCTGGCCACTGCGGGCCTGCGGACAAATATCGTACGCAGGCGTGAGGGTGAGCTTAGCGCCGTCCCAGAATGCCGCATGGTTGCGGGCATGATCGTCGGTGTTGCCGCAAAGTATGTTGAAGACAATGCGGCTGAACAACTCGCGCAGAGTTTCCGACGGCGCGGTGAATCGGTGGCGAATGATCTCCGCCAAATCCTGGTAGCTGGCGTAACGCGCCATCATCTCATCGAGCGCGAGCATCGTCAGCGCTGAGACCATGGATTTGCGTTGCCAGCCGCCCGTGACCTTGATCCGGTCGAATCGCTCGACGAGCAACACGTCGTTGCCTGCGGCGCGAACGAGCGAGACGGATGCCGCTCTGATGCCGCACAAGGCGGCAAGCCGCATGGCTATGAATTCTCCTTTGACGACGCTGTAAAGGTCGGCAGACGAGGAAAATTTCGCGACATGCTTGACGGCGTCATCCTCGATCAGCGCCTTTGGCCTTGCGCCGCCGATCGAGCTGCCGTGATGCAGCGCCTGATCTAATTCGGGGGTGAGCGGAATACCTTTCTCTACCCGCTCCGCCGATTGGACAAGCTCTTCGAGAGTGGCATTGGCCAGTGCGCGCGGCTCGTAATGCGTGGGCGAAAACTGAAAATCGAGCGCGCCGATGCGGTCCGAGCCTGATTCCAGCAAGAACGTCAGTTCTGAAATATCGAGCCGCGCGATTTCATCGCCCTTCACACCGAATTTGCGGTTTAGG
Source organism: Mesorhizobium sp. M8A.F.Ca.ET.207.01.1.1 (assembly GCF_004794715.1). Taxonomy (NCBI): domain Bacteria; kingdom Pseudomonadati; phylum Pseudomonadota; class Alphaproteobacteria; order Hyphomicrobiales; family Phyllobacteriaceae; genus Mesorhizobium; species Mesorhizobium sp. M8A.F.Ca.ET.207.01.1.1. The sequence continues at coordinate 3,943 of NZ_SRUS01000027.1, forward strand.
ATAACCCGTCGTCCCCAGGCATCAGGGGCAGCATCGCGGATGCATCCCGGCATGGTTAGGCCAGGAAGCAAAGGCAATTCGCCTGCCTTCAGGGGCAGTTCCGGGAGATAAAGCGGGATCGCGCTGCCCAGTTCACGAAAGCTCCTGCCATAGTTGAAGCTGACGAGTCCGTCATGGGCATATAGCCGCCCGGCGACAACCGGCGCGGTCTCGCCCGGCAGCCAGACCCAGACATAGGCTTCGTCGTACTTGGGGACCTTAGAACTCATCGACGATCTGCTTGCTGGCCTTGTAGACGTGCTTCGGCAGCAGCGCGATGCGATCGTCCATGCGGCCTGTGAGGGCTGTGATGCCCTTGCCGTCGGCATCGAACAGCTTCACACCGACAATGGCAGCAGCTTCGAACATCAGTCCGATTTCGACTTTGGGATCGCCCTTCTCGATGCGCTGCAGGGTGCTGCGTGAAACACCGATTCTCTCGGCTAACTCCTGTGCGGTTAACCGGTGCTGCATCCGGCCAAGCCGGATGGTCTTACCGAAAAGGCCAAGCGCTTCCATCGCGTAGCGCGAATAGGTGCGTTTATACGTTGCCTTCATTCGGGTCTCTGTGACCTATGCATGATCCATATCGCCTTCTTTCGAACTTTATATAGGTAATGTCACAGAGCGACTGCCAAAGTCAAGACTCCGTATCGCAAGCGTTACCCATCCGAACGAGGAAGGCGGATATTGCCTACGGCTCCTGCACAACCGGCCAGCTCTGCGCCCCTCGGGCGAGGCGGAGATCTGGCGCTGGATCGCGGACAGCCTTGAGACGCCTCGCATGAGTCATTCATGGGCGGTCCCTGGTGCGAGGCCGCGGCGCTCGACTGCTGGCCGACATTCTCGGTGGCGGGACCCGCAGCCGGCTACACCAGCACTTTTCGACCGCATACGCGCCCAGCTTCTCTCCGAAATCATTGCCAATGAGCGCGAACCTCATGCGATCGCCGAGCTGGCCTGGCGGCGCGGAATCTACGGCACGCATCCGTATTCGAGACCGCCCAAGGGAGCCTGACTAGCGTAACGCCCTCCGATCTAAGCGCCTTCCACAAAGCCGCTTTCGCACGCGACGGGCTGCATGTGGCGGTCGTAGGCGACATAGATGCCAAGCCCTGAGAGTAAGGCTCTACCAGCTGTTCGGCGATTTGCCTCAGAAACTGGCGCTTGCCGGCGCGAACCAGTGGTATCGCGAGGGCGAGCACGCCGAGCGCTTTTCCTCCGCCCTCCACTGACCACAGACCCGCACGCAACGAAGCCGCGCTCGATCTTATTGTGGCGTGGCTAGGTGCAATGTTTGCTCTCGCCATCAGGCCGGCTTTCCCGATGGCGTGGTCAACCTGATCTATGCGTCCGAAGGTGATCGCGTGGGCCGTGAACTCTGCACCAATTTCAAGATTCAAAAGATCAGCTTTACCGGTTCGAACGAGGCCGGACGGCTGCTGATGCGTCAGTGCTCTGACCAGATCAAGAAGGTCAGCCTTGAAACCGGCGGCAATGCACCTTTCATCATCTTCGATGATGCCGACATTGACGGTGCTGTTGACGGTGCGGTCCAGGCGAAGTTCCGCAATGCCGGCCAGACCTGCGTTTCCGCGAACCGCATTTACGTCCAATCGAGCGTTCACGATGAGTCCGCCGAGAAATTGTGGAGAAGGTCCGGCACTTATCAGTGGTCCGACGTCTACTCCCGGAGCTAAGCCGTCGCCAACCCAAGATCGAGTCCCACATCGCAGATGATAATTCGATGCGGGGCCGAACGATAAATATGCATGCTTTGGCCACCCCGAGGCAGGGCTCATTGAGATGATCCGACCGCCTTGGAACAAAGATGGGGTAGAGCAGATGAAGCGTTGGCAGCGTGTCTCCATTCGACGCGAGCGCTGAGGATGGGATCACGATCATTCGCATCACGCGCAGCCGCAAGGGCGATGCCATGGCTACTTTGGAATCGTTGAAGTGGTTTGAGCCGGACAGTCACAAATACACCCGTTACGCCGCGGCTCAGGAAACGGGGCGGCGTCCGGCGGTGGAGGTGCTCGCTGACTTAAAAAGGGTGCGGGCAGTCGTTGCGCTTGAGAGCGACGACATTTGGGATCCGGCACGGGGTGACCTGCTGCCAATCGGCAGTTAACAGGGTCCGACAAAAGTGTGCACAACATGCTGCTGAAGTGGCCTCCGGAAGCGCTACCGGAAGTTACGCGTCTTGAACTTGATAGGGTCGATATGGTCATACTGCATCGACGATGTCGCGCCCCTTCGGCATGCCGCGCGGATCGATGCCCGATCCGCCGTGATGAGCCTCGTCCCTCGGCCGTGCGGCAACGGAAACGGCGTCTTGCGGTTTCCCACGCTGGCCAGCCCGGCCGACAGATCGGTCAGCTCGTGGGCGACGAGGTGCACCACCTCCTCTTCCGTCGGATGCGTCCGCGGACGCCGAGCATGGCCGAAGCAAGAAGCACGCGCCGGAATTTCTCGAGAGATCTTGACCCAGACGACGACGTTTGCCGCACCCGTCTCATCCTCCAGAGGAACATGAAGCCTTTGGCCGAGCCCGGCCGCTGCCGGACCAGCACCAGGCCGGCGGCCTCGAGCCAGCTTCTGCCTCGCGCCTGCATAGCATCCTGACAGGTCACGGTGCGGCGCCGGTTAGGCGGCACGCCGATTTTGGCAACGCTAGCCTGTGAACTGAAGAATGAAGGTCGGACTTGCGGCACATCGATTAGGTTCAAATGATAAGTTGCTGCCCGGCGAGGTCGTTTCAGCGCATCTCGACTGGTGGGTCGGCAAGACAATGCGGAACGGAAATGATCGCAGGCGTAAAGGACGGCTTTCGGGGCCGGAAGCTTCAGGCCTGGAACCGGACCCCAGTTTGGCGCAAGCATCGTGGCCTCCGCCCGGTCAGGCATTCACCGGCTCGCGAAATGCCAATTGATTCTGCTTAACCGGGCATGCCTAAACGGCCACTTGCGTTCCGATCTCGACCACACGTCCGGTCGGGATCTGGAAATACTCCGTCGCGTCGGCGGCCGTGCGCGCCAAGCCGATGAACAGCTTGTCCTGCCACACCGGCATGCCGGAGTTGGGTGACGCCTTGAGCGAGCGACGCGACAGGAAGAAGGACGTCGTCATGATGTCGAACTTCCAACCCTGCTTGCGGCAGATCGCCAGCGCACGCGGGATGTTAGGCTGTTCCATGTAGCCGAAGGTCAGTGTCACCCGCATGAACAGCTCATTGATCGTTTCCATCTTGATCCGCTCGCTGTCGGGCACCACGGGCTGCTGCGCCGTCACCACAGAGAGGATGACGTTCTGTTCGTGCAGCGCCTTGTAGTGCTTCAGGCTGTGCATCAACGCGGTCGGCGCACTGGCGGGATCGCTGGTCAGGAACACGGCCGTACCGGACACCAGCTGCGGTTTCTTCTTCAACAGATTGCCCGCAAGGAAATCGAGCGGAATCTGGTTCCTGCGCGTCTTGTCAAATAGATACCTGCTGCCTCTTATCCAAGTCCACATGGTCATCACGATCACTGCGGCAATGGCAAGCGAGGCCCAGCCGCCTTCGAATACCTTGACGATGTTAGCTGCAAAGAAGCCGGTATCGATGAAGACGAACACCGCCATTAAGGCTATCGCGACGCCGAGCGGCCATTTCCAGATGCGCGTCATCACAACAAAAAGCAGTATGTTCGTCACCAGCATATTGCCGGTCACCGAAATACCGTAGGCCGAGGCCAGCCGGCTGGATTCGCCGAAGGCGACCACCAGCAGCATCACCACCAGCGCCAGCATCAGGTTGATGCGCGGCAGATAGATCTGGCCCGACTGTTTTTCCGACGTGTGCTGGATGACGAAACGCGGCAGCATGTTGAGCTGTACCGCTTGCCTGGTCAGCGAAAAGGCGCCGGAGATCACCGCCTGGCAGGCGATCACGGTCGCCGCCGTGGCAAGCACGACCATCGGAATAAGCGTCCAGCCCTGGTTCATCTCGAAGAACGGATGACCGACAACGCCGCCATTTGCCAGCACGAAGGCGCCTTGCCCGACATAATTGAGCAACAGACAAGGGAACACGATCGCCAGCCAGGCGAGCACGATCGGCTTGCGGCCGAAATGGCCGAGGTCGGCGTAGAGCGCCTCGGCTCCGGTGACGGCGAGGAAGACTGCACCAACCGTAACGAAGGCGACGTCAGGCGAGTTGACCAGGAACGACACGATGTAATGCGGGCTGATTGCCAGCAGGATTTCCGGGTCGTCCATGATGTGGTTGAGCCCGGAAAGGCCGATGGCCAGGAACCACAGCGCGGTAACGGGTCCGAACACCAATCCTACGCCGCCGGTGCCAAACCGCTGTACCGCAAACACGATCGCCAGGATGGCCAGTGTCAGCGGCACCACATAGGGCTGGAACGTCGGCGTGACGACATTCATACCTTCGACCGCCGACAGTACCGAGATTGCCGGCGTAATGACGGCGTCGCCAAAAAAAAGCGCCGCGCCGACGATGCCGATGCCGATGCCGAGGATCACCGCAGAGCGGGTCGGGAAACTGTTGCGCGCCAGCGCCATAAGCGACAGCACTCCGCCCTCGCCTCGATTGTCGGCGCGGAGCACGAACATGATGTATTTGATCGTCACGGTGATCGTCAGGGACCAGATGATCAGCGAGAGTACGCCGAGGATGTCGCCACGGCTGGCGACGTTGCCACCCGCTGATGCATGCAACGCCTCGCGAAATGCATAGATCGGGCTGGTGCCTATATCGCCATAAACGACACCTAGTGCGCCCAACATCAGCGCCTTGGTGCTGTGCTGCTCGACCTCAGAATGGCTCGATTGTTCGACAGGTTCTGCCTCGTTACCAGCATTGGTAAGGGCCATGGACGACACTCCGATAAGCGCGCGGTGCTCTACGCTTGCTGCACTGCAATATCAAGTTCCGTCACGTAATGTCTGCCGTCTCGCCTGTCGTTGCTCGCCTTGGTAGACTCGCCAGCCCGCAGCCCTACCGAGCAGCAATAGCGCCCCGGCAGAACCCTCAATCGCCCAGATCAATGAATGGTTATCGCCCACAGTGCCCCCCCGCGATGCGGCCGATGGCGACCAGGGTGTCGTGGGCGCACAAGGATGGCGCTTTCCTGATGACGCCGTGCTCCAGGTGTGATCGCACCGTTGCTGCGCAAGCCATTTACTTGCTCGTCCCAGCGAGAACCGTGGCCAACTGGAACGCAGGGCCACGCCGCTCACCGGCCGCACTTTGCGGCGCAGATAACGATTCGATCTCCCCGGCGAGATTCTGGTTGAAGAAGCCACCAAGCTTGTCGAAGGACACACGGTCGTAATATCGACATGCCAGTATCCGCAACCCAGAAAAAGCTCCTTCGGCTCCGCTGCGCGCGCCACGAACAACCCGATCTTCTCTGCGAAAGAGGACGCCGTAATCCCAGGTTGAAGCCAAACCGGGGGGCGGCCGTGACGTATGCTACACAGGCGAAGGGCTAGGAGGCGGGTTCGGTGAGGAACGGCATTGATGTCCACGCCGTCTCCTGGAAAGACAGAGGAATGCGGTGTCACCGCCAGGCGCCGGAGGTTGATCCGGTGATTAGGAGGAGCACTCGTTGTCGGATTCTCGACGATGTCGGACATCTGACACAACGCTGCCAGAGCGATCGCATTTTCCGAAACGATTTTCCCAGTTGGCACGACAATTGCGGTCCTATGCGCAAAAGCACTGCGATGCCGCACCGACTGGAAGAACTCATCAATGATCACGCTTTTCGAACATGTGGGCGCCGCTACCAACACTAAGCGTTCCCGATCAAACGGAAGCCTCTATCCCTTCTTTCTGAAGGCTGTCCGGACATGAACGCATTTGATGTCCGTCCAACGCTGGATGCTCCCGACGACGATCTCTATCTTTGGCTTGAAGATGTGGAAGGCGAGCGGGCACTTGCCTGGGCCGCCGGCCAGTCGGCAAAGACCCTGAAGCACTTCAGTGGAACGCAGTTCGAGCGCGACCGCGCGACTCTGAAGGCAGGCCTGTTCCCTAAGCGGCGTCGCATCTCCCCCGGCCGAGTCGCATGGCTTGAATCCGATATCAGGGCTTGGATGGAAACTAGACCTGAGAGCCGCACCGCATGAATGTAGCCTCCCAATATCTGCCGCTTGTGGCGCATCACGAAGCCGGACCCGCGGTGGCCGCCATCGTTTTGCACCGTCAGATGTTCGACGACGACCGTGAACTCCCTGCTTTCTCAAGTGTTAGTATTTACCCCACGCCGGTGACGGAGAGTGCGGTGGTTTTGTCGAAGGCACGGTTTTCTATTCAGCGCAAGGATTCACCTCGGAGCGAAAGCCGATTTTCGAGGACGATATGGATCGACATTTCCAACGCGATGAAGCGATCCAAGTGATAGTTGCGTGTCTGGCAGGTCCTTTTGCAGAATCCGCATTCGAAGGCTATCTGGACCCGCGCGATATGGCGATGAATGCGTCCGATGGGAATGAGGGGAGCAGCGACTACGCGGATGCCAAGCGA
>NZ_SRUS01000280.1:0-345 GCF_004794715.1 Mesorhizobium sp. M8A.F.Ca.ET.207.01.1.1
GCCGCCAGGTGGTGCTGCTGGTCGGCGCCGTGCACTGCGAGCCGCTGGCCGTGGCCCAGCTGCCGCCCGAGATCCGCCAGCAGGCCCGCGTGACCCGCCTGCTGCAGGAACGCGCGTTGATTGCCGCCACACCCCAGACCGCTGCTGCAGGAGGTACGCGATGAGCCGGCGTTGGTTGTTTGTGTTGATGCTGGTATGTGCGCTGGTGCTGGTGATGCCACGGGCGTGGGCGCAGTGGCCGCCGGAGACGCATCCGACGGACCAGAACAGGGACATCGTGATGAGCTGGGATCGCTCGGCGGTGCCGGGTGATGTGGAGCTGTGGGCGCCGCGGACGGTGCTGGG
>NZ_SRUS01000281.1:0-345 GCF_004794715.1 Mesorhizobium sp. M8A.F.Ca.ET.207.01.1.1
GGATCTCGCCTGTCAGGCCCTTCATCGCCGGCGCGCGTTCGGGTTGCAGGAAGGCATGGATACGGCCGATCACATGGTCCAGGTCGTCCATGCGGCTCTTCAGGTAGGCATCGTCCATGCCATCGAAGACCTTGGCCAGGCGGTCGCGCTGCAGGCGCAGGGCGTAACCGGCACTGTACGGGCCGCTGCGGATCAGTTCGTCCAGGCCATACAACAGCTCGGGGTCGTCCAGCAGCAGCGCGTGCAGGTCCAGGAACTCGCCCACTTCCTGGTTCAGTGCGCCATGCAGGCGCTGCCGCAGCTCGTGCATTTCCATGCGCACGGCACCCACCGCCCCGTCACACC
>NZ_SRUS01000282.1:0-345 GCF_004794715.1 Mesorhizobium sp. M8A.F.Ca.ET.207.01.1.1
ATACTGGAAGCGTGATGGCGGTCCGAATCGATCCAATGCGCGCTTCAGCAAGCGTTGCTGCGATCCCCTATTCAGGGCAGATCGACGTGCAATGCCGGGTCGTTGAAGCGCGAATAGCGCAGGCGCAGCTGGAAGCTGCGGCCATGGCTGCTGCCACTGCGCACGATCTGCCGCGGCAGGCCCTGGGCATCCACCCAGTATTCCAGGCGTTCGCCGGGCTGGGCACCGCGCAGCCGGTAGTGACGGGTCTGGACCCCGTCCAGCGCCTGGCTGCCGAGGTCTTCGGCCTGCAGATCGGCCGGCAGGGCGTCGGCCGGCAGCGGGTTGCGCCATGGCTCCAGCAGG
>NZ_SRUS01000283.1:0-344 GCF_004794715.1 Mesorhizobium sp. M8A.F.Ca.ET.207.01.1.1
CAGCGGCGCCTTCAATGCCGGTGGCGAGCGCAGCGCGCTGCAGATCAGCCAGAGTGATGAGACCGTGCGCGGCAGCCAGCTGCTGGCTGGCGACAACATGGTGCTGAGGGCAAACCGCGATATCAATCTGACCGCTACCCAGGCCACCAGCTCGGATGGCACGTTGAGTGTGACCGCCGGTCGCGACGTCAACCTGCTCTCGGCCAGCGAGACGCATGACTTCAGCCTGGACAGTTACGATAAGAAAAAGAAGACACTTTCGAGCACCACCACCACCCGCCATGCCGAGAGCAGCGACAGCTACGCGATCGGCACCGGTCTGATGGGTGAGAGCGTGAGCGTCA
>NZ_SRUS01000284.1:0-344 GCF_004794715.1 Mesorhizobium sp. M8A.F.Ca.ET.207.01.1.1
CCGTCGAGCCCTTGGCCGATGGCGGGCACGCGGCCAGGCTCAGCTCACCCTGGGACAGGTTCGTCGTGCAGCCCGGCTCGGCGATGCGGCCGCTGAAACGGATGCTGCCACTGCTGGCCTGGGCCAGCGCACTGACGGACATCAGGGCCACGCACAGCAGAATGGAGTTCCTCATGACACGTTCTCTGGTTCGGTGTGTCCTAGTTAGCGACAGGTTCGATCAGCCTTTAATAGGACGATTCCGAATCTGCTAGGGCCATCACCAAGAAAGAGTGATGCGCATCAAACAAAGCGATTTCCGCCTGAAAAAAGCCTGTTTTCGCGCATGCCGAACGCGTCAGCCA
>NZ_SRUS01000285.1:0-344 GCF_004794715.1 Mesorhizobium sp. M8A.F.Ca.ET.207.01.1.1
GCGGTGACGAAGGGGATCAGCGCCTTGCGCTGCTGTTCGCGCAGACGCTGGAAACAGGCATCGAGTCGGGCTACGGACATTTCAGGCACATCCTTCAATCAGTTCAATCGCATCGCTGGTTCCCCAGTACATCTGGGTGACCCGCCCTTCAAACAGTTCCACGCGGATACCCAGGTCCGAACCGGGGTCCTGCCAGGTGAGGTACTCGCCCTGGTCACCCGTGACAAGTCCATGCACGCGCTTGAGCAGGCAATGGAAGCGGACAAGCGCATCCTGCTGCTGGCGCAGAAGTCTGCCGAAACCGACGACCCGCATGCGGCCGACCTCTACCAGGTCGGTACGCT
>NZ_SRUS01000286.1:0-344 GCF_004794715.1 Mesorhizobium sp. M8A.F.Ca.ET.207.01.1.1
GTCGGACATCGCCGCCACTTCGCGATCGGCGACCACACGGATGGCCTTGGCCGGGGCGACCGGGCCGAGGAAGCCCGGCACGCTGCCCAGGTACTCGGCGATCTCCGCTTCGCTGGCGAACCGCTGCTCGTCCAGGCCGGCGACCTTGGCCAGCTTGATCTCGTTGACTTCGTGGTCGCCACGCACCAGCACCAGCACGAACTGCTGGGCCTCGCCTTCGCCGGCGATCAGCGCCACCGACTTCACCGTGCGCTGCAGGTCGATGCCGAGCAGGGCGGCGACGTCCTCGCAGGTCTTCTGGGTGGGGGTATCCACCTTGCGCATCGCTTCTGTGGCGGCGGCTC
>NZ_SRUS01000287.1:0-344 GCF_004794715.1 Mesorhizobium sp. M8A.F.Ca.ET.207.01.1.1
GGTTCTGTACCGCACAGCAGACAGTGTGGGGCGAATGACGGTGCTAGCGCGCGAAGACCTTTGTCTGGTAGTTCCGTCCGGCGAGCCACCGTTTGAAGATGCGATATCTCTGGCCGACCTGCATGCATTCCCCCTGGCGGTTCCCATGCGCAACAACAATGTCAGGCGTTCGGTGGCTGATGTCGTTGCACAACACGGTTGCGCGCTGGACGTCAAGTTTGAAGTGGACTCCCTCTCAACGATCATCAACATGGTCGTAGAGGGAAAAGCGCATTCTATTCTCGCCCCGTCTGCGGTTCAGAAAGAAGCCTCCCAAGGGCTGGTCCGGAGATCGGAAGAGCGTC
>NZ_SRUS01000288.1:0-344 GCF_004794715.1 Mesorhizobium sp. M8A.F.Ca.ET.207.01.1.1
GATGAAGCCGCCGATGAACAGCGCCCAGTCCCAGGTGTTGCGCCAGCGCTCGCTCGGCATCTTGCTGCGGAACTTGAAGCCGACCGGGCGCAGGATCAGCGCGAACAGGATCACGAACATCGCCAGGTAGAAGCCCGAGAAGCTGACCGCATACAGCGGCGGCCAGGCGGCGAAGATCGCACCGCCGCCCAGGATCAGCCACACCTGGTTGCCTTCCCAGACCGGGCCGATGGTGTTGATCACCCGGCGGCGTTCGGCATCGTTGCGGGCGACGAAGGGCAGCAGGGTGCCCACGCCCAGGTCGAAGCCGTCCATCACGGCAAAACCGATCAGCAGGATGCCGA
>NZ_SRUS01000289.1:0-343 GCF_004794715.1 Mesorhizobium sp. M8A.F.Ca.ET.207.01.1.1
ACCGCGTCCAATTCAGGCGTCTTCTACGACCGCGAGATGATCGCCTACGCCACGTCCAAGCATGCGGTGGTGGCGATGACCAGGCAGATGTCGCTCGACTATGCCAGGCACAACGTGCGCATCAACGCGCTCTGCCCGGGCTGGGTCGACACGCCGTTCAACGAGCCGTTCATTGCCCAGATGGGCGGTCGCGACGCGATCGAGAACTATGTCCGGACCAAGATCCCGATGGGACGCTGGGCGAGCGCGCAGGAGATCGCCGAAGCCATCCTGTTTCTCGTCTCCGACCGCTCGTCCTTCATGACCGGCCAGGCGCTGGTCGTGGACGGCGGCGAGAGCATCG
>NZ_SRUS01000028.1:0-9122 GCF_004794715.1 Mesorhizobium sp. M8A.F.Ca.ET.207.01.1.1
ACAACTTCGGTCGCAGGCTCAAGACCCTCAAAGGCCTTACGCCCTACGAGTTCATCTGCAAGGCGTGGGCGTCACAACCGGAACGCTTCAAACTCGATCCGCTCCAGCAAATGCCGGGACTAAACATATAGGCTGGAGGGCTGCCCAGCCATTCTCACCGAGAGGGTGCGCCAACGGCTGCAGGATACATTCGTTCGTGGATTTGGCGTGCCAAGGCAACGGCCCGGTCATAATCGCCGACCACGTGGACGCGCAACACGGAAGAATCGAGTTCCGTCACCACGTTTTTTGAACCAATGAACACCGGGACAGTGTCCGACAGTGCGACAAGTCGAAGGGCAAAATCGATATCGCTTACAATGCATATCACTACCCCGTGGCCGTCCTCCACGCGGATCGCGTTGATGTCGTGTCGAGCAAGAAGCGCGCAAAGTTTGTCGCATTCTTCAAGGGTGGCACACGAAAACACCGGGATCTCACGAGCTACGGTCACAGAGCGGGCGTTCCCATGGCCAGTCACGATCGTACCGGTGATGACGCCGTCGCTGGTCAGCGATTTGCAAACAATGGTGACGTTGTGCGTTTCGGCGTAATGCACCGCCCTGTGGTGCAGTACCTTCGCACCATGTCCCGACATCTGTAGCATCGCGGGATAAGAAATCTCCGGAATCAGTTGTGCTCCTGCGACCAAGTAAGGGTCTGCCGTATAGACGCCTGGAACATCCGAGTAGATTTCGCAAGTGTGCTCTCCCAACATGGACGCAATTGCGATAGCTGACAGGTCAGAGCTGTTTCTGCCGAGAAACGTTAACCGACCGGACTGATCAATTGCCTGGGCACCCGCGGCAACAACGACGTCATGCTCCTGCAGTGCTGCCAGGATTGGCGTGGGGTCCACGCTTTTGATAGACGCGCGACCGAAATCCGAATTCGTACGTATTCCAAGGGAATATCCGTTCAAAGATATGGCTGGAATACTCAGCCGGCTGATGGCAGCCTCCAAAAGGGAGGCACTGAGCATCTCTCCGGTCGCAAGTGCCCCATCGAGATTTGATGGCGATGCTTGCTTGTTGACGTCGAGCATTACCGCTTTCAAGTTGCAAGTGGTGCCTGACATCGCGCTGACCACGGCAACGATTTTGTGTTCGCCAGCCGCCAGTCGGTCGGCCAGATGCCCAGCAATTCGCCCGTAGTCCTTGGGATGCAGAAAAGAAGAGCCCCCGAATTTCAGAATCGTCGCATTCATGTTCCACCAATCACGTTGTCGGCAATCTGCAAAGCTGTAAGGTCAGAGATGCTTGATCGGCACGGCACAACATTGGGAAGGGCTCAACGGGGCGGACGGTCGACCCCGGAGCGTGATCCTGTCCATCGTCGATTCCGCTGCAGCGGAAAAGAAAATCACCCCACTGTCTATGCATACAGCCTCGACTGATTAGACGCTTGCGTGCACAGAACTGTCCAATATGTCGAGACCGCGTTGAAGCGTCTCCCCATCGATCGTCAAAGGGGGAAGAAGCTTGACAACCTGGTCCTCCGCGCCGCATCGCTCTACCACCAGCCCACTTTCAAAGGCCCTGTGCACGATTTTCTCGGCCAGTTTGCCTGTATTGCAATCGATCCCGAGCATCATGCCCCTTCCGCGCACGGAAAGGCTAGGATCGCCGCTACTTTGAGCAATCTGCTGAAGGCGCTTGTTGAGAATTCGCCCTGTTTCCGTAACGCCGTGAGACAGCTTTTCATCCGTCCAATATTTTCGTAACGCAGAAGCCCCAGTCACAAGCGCGAGATTGTTGCCTCTGAATGTTCCATTGTGTTCGCCGGGCTGCCAAACGTCTATTTCAGGTTTGAGCAGCAAAAGGGATAGCGGCAGTCCACAGCCGCTGAGAGACTTTGACAAAACAATTATATCTGGCGATAAATCGGCAAATTCGAAACTGAAGAAACTACCTGTTCGTCCGCAACCTGCCTGAATGTCATCAACAATCAGAAGGACGCCGTTCCTTCGGCAAAGTAGCTCGAGCGACTGCAGCCAAATCTTGCTCGCAGGATTTATGCCTCCCTCGCCTTGGACTGTTTCCAGAATGATGGCAGCAGGAAGATCGACACCACTGCTTGCATCAGCAAGCACCTTGCCCAGATATTCCGAAGTGTCCTGATCGGCTCCCCAATAGCCGTCATAAGGCATGAACACTGCACCGACTAGCGTTAATCCTGCCGCACCCCGGTGGGTTCGATTACCCGTTACCGCAAGCGCGCCCAAGCTCACTCCATGAAAGCCGTTGGTGAATGAAATTACAGTTTGCCGACCCGTGGCCTTCCGTGCGAGCTTTAACGCCGCTTCCACGGCATTGGCCCCGGTAGGGCCGGGAAACTGAAATTTGTATGTCATGTCACGTGGACGTAATATTGTGGCGTCAAAATACTCCATAAACTCTCTTTTTGCAGAAGTAGCCATGTCTAACCCATGAATAATTCCGCCTGACTCCAGGTATTTCTTTGCGTCATTCAGAAAATCCGAATCATTGTGACCGTAGTTGAGGACGCCCGCGCCGGAGAGAAAATCGATAAACTCTGAGCCATTCTCGTCCTCGAGAATGGCTCCCGCAGCTTTCCTGAACACAACAGGAAACGTTCGAGAATACGCTCGCACGTTCGATTCGAGGGTTTCGAAGGCAAGTAAGGAGTTTGGGGTATTCTCTTCAAGCATAGTCTTTCCTCGACCAAATGATGGCGCGATAGCATCGAAACTGGAATCAAAATGGCTTCGTAGAGTTATAGACGGCAAGCTCGACCAGTGTCGCCTACCTAGAATGGTAGGATCGTCACAAACACATTGGAGAGATGTTGGATCGTCCAGCCAAGGCCGAGGCTGAAACCCAACTAGAGAGTCAACGTGAACTGGCGACCAGCACGCACTCGGTCCAGTCCCCAGCGATATCGGTCAGAACCATCTCGGCAGAAAGCTACCAGACGAGGGGGACTGCCGAAGGGTGCGGCGTCCCCAGCCCAGAACGTGCTACAAGGGCTAGTGCCACCTGCCGCTCTACGTCTTCTGCGGCCGGCATCTGCTGGCGGCAAAGCTCAGGCGTTCCAACATTCACGCCAGCAAGGGAGCGTCGAGGAGGTTGCGCGGATCGTGAGGCAAATCCGCAAGTCGTGGCCCCGAGGTCCGCGCCATCCTGCGCCGATCCCGGCTTGCCCGCGAGGCGCTGATGGCCTGGTGCGAGCAAAACCGCGTCGACTGTCTTCGGGGTCGCCCGCAACGAGCGGCTTGTAACGAAGATCGCCCCCGCCTGGCGGAAGCCTGCCGGGGTCCAAGGCAAGTGGTCAGGTGACCTGCCACTGAACTTTCATCGTGACGATTAGAGCCTCGACCGTTTCTGTTACGCCGTATCGCGCGGTTTGAGCAACCGGCGGAGACGCGAAGCCTTCATTGAGCGCAGCGTGGGAGCCGGTTGCGGCTAGGGTTCCGGCGAAGGCCACCGGGGTCTGGTAGCCGAGCGAGGAATGCGGCCTCGCGGTGTTGAAGTCCTGCCTCCATTCGGCAATGGCACTGCGGGCGTGGTCAAGGCCGAAGAACAGGCTCTCGTTCAACAGCTCGTCGCGCAGTCGGCCGTTGAAGCTCTCGATGAAGCCATTATCCGGCATGATGTTCTTGGTGCCATCGTTTGTTCGGTTGTCAGGTTCGTTAAGCTTGGCGCATCCGGGCCACGGGGCACCGGGAGCACGCAAGTGCGGGCAGGCCGTCGTATGCAGATGAACTGCGAGTTCGAGCACGTTATCTGGCCGCCCCTACGACTCGCCCGGATGCGCTGCGAGCGCGGATCCGTATTTGTCGTGTTGCCCGCTGGCTCCCTGTTCGTGACCAACGATGGAGGGAACCGTGCGTATTATCGGCATGGACATAAACCGCGTAGCCGCCGAGGTCGTGTCGTTGCTTGATGGCGAGATCGTCAAGCTCGGCCGCGTTCAAATGCTGCGCAATAAGCTCGAGGAGTTCGCCAGGAGGGAACTCACCCGCGATGATCATGTGGTGATCGAGGCGACCGGCAATGCCGCGGCCGTCGCTGAAGTGCTGTCGCCCTACGTCGATCGGATCGTGATCGCCAATCCTAAGCAGGTGCACATGATCGCGCACGCGAAGGTGAAGACTGACACGATCGACGCCACTGTCCTTGCGAAGCTCTACGCCTCGGGCTTTCTGCCGGAGGTCTGGGTTCCGGATCCGGGGACCCTTGCCCTCCGAAGACAGGTCACCAGGCGGACACAGCTGGTTCGCCAGCGTTCGCGGCTAAAGAACCTGATCCAGTCAATCCTCCACGCCCACCTGATCCCGCCGTGTCCGCATGGGACCTCGTCGGGATCAGCGGGCGCAAATGGCTGACGAGGCAAATATTGCCTGCGGCTGAGCGCGCCGCCATCGAGCGCCACCTCGGCTTGATTAACCAGATCAACGAGGCGTTGACGGTGGTCGAGGCGGATATCGCCGTACATGCCCTCCAGGATCAGACAATCCGCCGCCTGATGACGTTGCCCGGCCTCGACGTCACCGTGGCTGCGAGCGTTGCCGCGGCAATCGGCGACATACGGCGCTTCAGCGATCCACAGAAGCTCGTTGCCTATCTTGGCCTCAATCCGAGCGTGCGGCAGTCCGGTGAGGGGCCAGCCTATCACGGGCGCATCACGAAGCAGGGCCGCGGCCATGCGCGGGGGATGCTGGTCGAGGCAGCATGGGCGGCTGTGCGATCGCCAGGACCTCTTCGCGCCTTCCACAAGCGGATCGCCTCGCGCCGCGGGAAGCACATCGCGGCCGTCGCCACTGCGCGCAAGCTTGCAATGATCATCTGGCACATGCTGAGCAAGGATACCGACTACATCTGGGTCCGGCCGGCCTTGCTTGCCCGCAAGTTCAGATCGGTCGAGCTGCGTGCCGGCCTTCCGACCAGCCACGCCAGACGCGGCACCGCCTTCGACCTATAACATCCCGGCCAAGCGCGCCGAAGAACGATTCCGCGTCGAGAAGGCGGAAGCTGCCTATGCAGCCGCGACTTCCCGATGGCGAACGAGGCCGGAAAGGCCGAAGGCTGTGGAAAAAAATGCCGAATGAGAAGAACGGGCTATTCTACAACATCCGTCTGCATCGGCTTGCCGGGCGCAATGTAATGCCATTCGACGCTGTTCTGATCTGCCCAGGCGAGGATGGCGTTCGAGATGAACTCTGTGCCGTGTTCGGAAACGATCATGTCCGGCTTGCCGCGCCAGGCGATCAGGTCAGCCAGTTCCCGAGCAAGGGGCCGGCCGGAGATCGACGTGTCCGGGATCGCGGCAAGGCATTCGCGCGTCACGTCGTCGACGATGTTCAGCACCCGGAACCGCCGCCCGCAGGCGAACTGATCATGGACGAAGTCTAGCGACCAGCGCGCGTTCGGCTTCGCCTCAACCAGGATCGGCGCCCGCGTGCCGACCGCTCGTCGCCGTGCCCGGCGCTTGCGCACCGCCGGACCCTCCTCGTGGGAGAGCCGGTAGATGCGATTGACCCCTGATGGCTCGCCCTCGCGCTGGAGCAGAATGAACAGGCGTCGATAGCCGAAGCGGCGGCGCTCGTTGGCGAGGTCGCGTAACCTTGCGCAGCTCCGTCTCCGGCGGACGCCGGGACCGATAGCGGACGATCTTGCGATCGGCACCGACGAAGGAACAGGCCCGACGCTCCGACACACCCATGACGGCCTGCAGATGCGCGACGGCTTCGCGCTTGGCGGCGGACCCTACCATTTTTTTGAAAGAAGCTCGCGCAGTGCCGACGCTTCGAGCATCTGGTCGGCGAGCAGTTTCTTCAGCTTCGCGTTCTCGTCTTCCAAGGCTTTCAGCCGTTTGGCATCGGAGACGTCCATCAGCCATACTTCGCCTTCCAGTTATACAGCGTCGCCTCGGAGATCCCATGCTTGCGCGCCAGGTCGCCCGCCTTTGCTCCCGCCTCATGCTCACGCAGAACCGTGATGATCTGCTTCTGTAAACCGCCTTCTCTTCATCAGTCCGTCCTTCAATCGAGGCCGGACTCTAATCTCAGATGGAGGAAATTACCCGTGGCAGGTCACAGGTCGCACGCGTCTTTGGCGACTTTCCTGTGGTTGACGAAAGAAGGGCTGTGGCTCAGGCCGAGTGCACGACGCTGGGTGCCAATCCGCGCTTTATCGTGTCGTCCTCAAGCCAGAGCGCTAGGCGGCACGGGCGCTTTCCGTCTACCCGATCGCACCAGCGCCCATACCTGCGCGCCAATCGTTGCGGCTTTGGTTTGCCTCGTTTGTCTACGTTCTCATTTGCGCCTTGCGCCGCCTCGGCCTCGCCCACACCCGGCCCGCCGAGCCCACCTGCGGCACGATCGAGTTGAAGCTACTGAAAATCGGTGCGCGGGTCCGCGTCTCGGTACGGCGCATCAAGGTCGCGATGCTTCGGCGTGTCCCTATGCCGACGAATTCGCCCTGGCACACGCCCGAATACGGGCCGCGCCCAGATGGCGCCGCAGGACCCGAACCCTTCCCGCCAACAAAAAAGGTACATTGCACAAGCTCAAATCGCCGCACACACGCGGCGATTGCGCACCGTCTTCGAGATCGGGGCACGATACCGGCTCCTGGCCAGGCCAAAACACCGCCTAACGCCAGATGCGGTGAGAAAACGGGCTAGCAGCCACCCCGGATCTTGTCCGACTAGTGCAGCCACGACCGAGGGTGCAACTCAAGGTCTGGCGCCGTAAAGAATGCACAGTTCTTGCCAGCGTTAAAACTCTGATTGTGAGTCTGGCTTTTATCGAAGTAAGAGATCTCCTTACAATTCTATGATTCCCATGTTGATTGCCTTTATAGCAGCGACCGTTCTGCTGCCACAATCCAGTTTCCGCATCCCATTTTTTATATGGAAATTGACAGTATTATATGATATATTTAGGATTTTTCCTATCTCCCACGAAGATTTTCCTCTCGCCACCCAGCTAATGCACTCCTTTTCTCTAACTGAGAGACTAAATGGCTTCTCAACCTTCCGTCGCGCTTGCGTCATTGTACACCTCGCTCGTCGGCACGGCAGGGATGTTGCAATCTGTCGACGTCAACCGTTGCGAAAGGTGTAGCCGCACCCGTTGATCGCCGAGATGTGCGTAGAGGACCCTCGATCCCTGTGGAAAGAAGCCCCTTTGGACGAGATCGATCATCCCTTGCATCGATTTGCCCTCGTAAACGGGATCGGTAATCATGCCCTCGAGCCGCGCGCACAGACGGATCGCCGTCTTGGTTTCCTCCGATGGAACGCCATAACGCGGTATGCGTAGTCCTCGAGCAATACCACGTCTTCCTCCACAAGTTCCGTCCCGAGATCGACGAGCATCGCTGTATGTTGGGCTAGCGTTGCCGCAAAGAACCGGAACTGAGCCGGCAAAAGATCATGAAGGGCAAATCCGATCTCCTGGTTCTGTCTCGTCAAACATGCTGCTCATGCTCCGATCTGGTCGGCCGCGACATGGGTCTGACAGTTCTTAGGGCAGACGCGCCCGCAGGCTCCGCAACCAATGCATCGGCCGGCATGGTCGATGACCATGATCATGCGATTGAGCTCACCATCGAAGTCGTCGTTACCGCCATCGCAGGCGCCGAGGATTTCATCCGCATCATCGACACCGTATGCGCGTGCTGGTTCTTCTCTCAAAAAAGCAACACACCGGTTAGGGAGACCATCACTCGACTAGGCGCATTCGCATGCGGTCCGCCCTCACCCACTGTTGCCGCATCTCAATCAGCAAAGGCCATGCCAGCGACGCCTAGCCCGCATTAAGTGTATGGTTGTGCTAAGAAAAACGTACGGGCACCAACACGGCGTTGTCTTGAACCTGACATGTTTTCTGCCGCTGTCGGGTTTTGGACACGCATCGCGGCGTGGGTTGTGCCCTGCTGGGCGGGTGAAGCGACGGGCGCTGGCGCGGAGC
This sequence comes from Mesorhizobium sp. M8A.F.Ca.ET.207.01.1.1, assembly GCF_004794715.1. NCBI lineage: Bacteria > Pseudomonadati > Pseudomonadota > Alphaproteobacteria > Hyphomicrobiales > Phyllobacteriaceae > Mesorhizobium > Mesorhizobium sp. M8A.F.Ca.ET.207.01.1.1. The sequence continues at coordinate 7,979 of NZ_SRUS01000028.1, forward strand.
CTTTGGCATAGCGCAGCGCGAGCGACCGTCGCGGATTGAAGGTGCTGGCGAACTCGGCCGTGATCTGCCAGGCGATTTGGGAGTGCGGCCGCGCGGTGTTGTAGTCGGCGCGCCACAGGGCGATGGCTACGCGCGCCTGAGCCAGCGAGGTGAACAGCGTCTCGTTGAGCAGTTCATCGCGCAGTCGGCCGTTGAAGCTCTCGATGAAGCCATTATCCGGCATGATGTTCTTGGTGCCATCGTTTGTTCGGTTGTCAGGTTCGTTAAGCTTGGCGCATCCGGGCCACGGGGCACCGGGAGCACGCAAGTGCGGGCAGGCCGTCGTATGCAGATGAACTGCGAGTTCGAGCACGTTATCTGGCCGCCCCTACGACTCGCCCGGATGCGCTGCGAGCGCGGATCCGTATTTGTCGTGTTGCCCGCTGGCTCCCTGTTCGTGACCAACGATGGAGGGAACCGTGCGTATTATCGGCATGGACATAAACGGCGTAGCCGCCGAGGTCGTGTCGTTGCTTGATGGCGAGATCGTCAAGCTCGGCCGCGTTCAAATGCTGCGCAATAAGCTCGAGGAGTTCGCCAGGAGGGAACTCACCCGCGATGATCATGTGGTGATCGAGGCGACCGGCAATGCCGCGGCCGTCGCTGAAGTGCTGTCGCCCTACGTCGATCGGATCGTGATCGCCAATCCTAAGCAGGTGCACATGATCGCGCACGCGAAGGTGAAGACTGACACGATCGACGCCACTGTCCTTGCGAAGCTCTACGCCTCGGGCTTTCTGCCGGAGGTCTGGGTTCCGGATCCGGGGACCCTTGCCCTCCGAAGACAGGTCACCAGGCGGACACAGCTGGTTCGCCAGCGTTCGCGGCTGAAGAACCTGATCCAGTCAATCCTCCACGCCCACCTGATCCCGCCGTGTCCGCATGGGACCTCGTCGGGATCAGCGGGCGCAAATGGCTGACGAGGCAAATATTGCCTGCGGCTGAGCGCGCCGCCATCGAGCGCCACCTCGGCTTGATTAACCAGATCAACGAGGCGTTGACGGTGGTCGAGGCGGATATCGCCGTACATGCCCTCCAGGATCAGACAATCCGCCGCCTGATGACGTTGCCCGGCCTCGACGTCACCGTGGCTGCGAGCGTTGCC
>NZ_SRUS01000028.1:9221-9566 GCF_004794715.1 Mesorhizobium sp. M8A.F.Ca.ET.207.01.1.1
TTAACCAGATCAACGAGGCGTTGACGGTGGTCGAGGCGGATATCGCCGTACATGCCCTCCAGGATCAGACAATCCGCCGCCTGATGACGTTGCCCGGCCTCGACGTCACCGTGGCTGCGAGCGTTGCCTGGGCCGGCCGCGCTGGTGATGAGCCGGTCCAATTCGCGGGCAACCCGCATGCCCGAGAGAGACGTATCAACGATGAGTGCCAGGCACTCTCTCGTGCAGTCGTCGACGACGGCCAGGATGCGGAAGCGGCGCCCGTCGGTGAGCTGGTCCGATACGAAGTCGAGCGACCAGCGCTCGTCGGGCCTCAGCGGCACCAGCATCGGCGCCCTGGTCCCG
>NZ_SRUS01000290.1:0-343 GCF_004794715.1 Mesorhizobium sp. M8A.F.Ca.ET.207.01.1.1
GGCCGGTGGCGAGGCGCTGGCCCTGCGTTCGGCGTGGGCGATGCTCAAGGCGCGTTACGCATGATGGCGGCGCCGGGCACGGCCCGGCGCGTCCCCAAGCGGGGTCGGCAAATCTGACGAAAAATTGAATTCCGGCCCCGGCCGGGTTCGGTGAGGATGTGAGGGTCGATCACCCACACGCTCCGTGAAGGCAGGACTCCGACCATGTCGCTCTTCCGCTACACCCGCGCCGGCCAGACGGCAGGCGCACCGCGCAGGCATTCGCCGCTGCTCTGGATCGCATTGATCGCACTCATCCTGGGTGGCGTCGCGCTGGCCTTTGCCTGGCTGGCCGGCTGGATGG
>NZ_SRUS01000291.1:0-343 GCF_004794715.1 Mesorhizobium sp. M8A.F.Ca.ET.207.01.1.1
CAATCGACGACGGTGCAGGCTCAAGCTGTTGCAGATGGGATTCGTAGCGGCGCCCGCTCGGACCCAGCGTCGAGAACCACAGCCGCTGGCCGGGTGCGATCAGCTCCACGTCGGCCTCGGCGATCTCGGCGCGTACGGTCATGGTGTCCATCTGTGCCAGCATCACGAGGGTCGGCGTGGTCTGCATCGAGTTCAGCGTCTGCCCCGCCTTGGTGACGATGGCCACTATGTAGCCCGCGGACGGCGAGACGATGCGGGTGTAGCCCAGGTTGATGCGGGCGGTTTCGACCTGGGTCACCGCCTGATCGATCTGCGCCTGCAATGCAGCGACATCCGAACGTGC
>NZ_SRUS01000292.1:0-342 GCF_004794715.1 Mesorhizobium sp. M8A.F.Ca.ET.207.01.1.1
GCCGTCGTCGTGCTGGTCGCCACCGAAATCCCCTTCCATGTCTTCAAGACGGACAATTTCATCCCGACCGACGAGAAGCTGGTGGTGACGGCCTCCGATCCGGATCACCGCGTCGTGCGCGAATTCAACGCCACCAACGCGGCGGAGGAATATGCGGCCTCCGTCGGCATCGTGCCGCAGACGCTGACGCCGCTGAGCTTTGCCTCGCATCCCGTCGTGGTGAAGGTCGGCGGCGAATATTACTGCCGCTCGATCCAGCGCATGCACGCCGACGGCTCGCTGTCCTTCTTCTGCGCCATCGACTACGGCGTGGTTCTGTCCATCGCCCACCCCAAAAACATT
>NZ_SRUS01000293.1:0-342 GCF_004794715.1 Mesorhizobium sp. M8A.F.Ca.ET.207.01.1.1
CGCCCCGTGTTCCACGGATTCGAACAACTGCCGCTGCGCGAGTACGCCGAGCGCGCCTACCTCGACTACTCGATGTATGTGGTCCTGGACCGCGCCCTGCCGTTCATCGGCGACGGCCTGAAGCCGGTGCAGCGCCGCATCATCTATTCGATGAGCGAGCTGTGCCTGAATGCCGCGTCCAAGCCGAAGAAGTCCGCGCGCACCGTCGGTGACGTCATCGGTAAGTACCACCCGCATGGCGATCAGTCGGTGTACGACACGCTGGTGCGCCTGGCACAGCCGTTCTCGCTGCGCTACATGCTGGTCGACGGCCAGGGTAACTTTGGTTCGATCGACGGCGAC
>NZ_SRUS01000294.1:0-341 GCF_004794715.1 Mesorhizobium sp. M8A.F.Ca.ET.207.01.1.1
GCCGGCGAAGCTGGAAGCAAAGCCGGCCAGCGGCAGGGACAGCAGGGCGAGCAGCAGGATCGGACGGGTCATCGGTTCGAAGCCGGTTGTGAGGATCCGTGGAGCGTAACGGGTGCGTGAAGGATTTGCCCGGTTCAGGCGTCAAACAGCTTGCCGGGATTCAGCCGCGCTTGGGGATCGAACGCGCGTTTGACTGCCTTCATCAGCGCGATCTCGGCCGGGCCGCGGGTACTGTCCAGGTAGCCCTTCTTGACCAGGCCGATGCCGTGCTCGGCCGAGATGCTGCCATCGAAGCGCGCCAGTACCTGCGCCAGCAGCTTGGTCACCTGCTCGCACTGCGC
>NZ_SRUS01000295.1:0-341 GCF_004794715.1 Mesorhizobium sp. M8A.F.Ca.ET.207.01.1.1
CGAGCGCATCATGGCGCTGCGGCGGCAACGTTGGACCGGCAAGCACATCGCCCATGAGGTCGGCGTCTCGCCCGCCACCGTTAGCCGGGTTCTCAAGCGTGCCGGACTGTCGCGGTTGCGGGATATCGAACCGGCCGAGCCGATCCGACGCTACGAGCGCGAGCATCCTGGCGAGATGATCCATATCGATATCAAGAAGCTCGGTCGTTTCGAGCGCATCGGTCATCGCATTACCGGCAAGCGCACCGGCAATGCCAGCTCGCGCGGCAGCAGTTGGGAGTTCGTCCATGTCTGCATCGACGACGCCTCCCGCATCGCCTTCTCGCAGATCCTGCCCGACG
>NZ_SRUS01000296.1:0-341 GCF_004794715.1 Mesorhizobium sp. M8A.F.Ca.ET.207.01.1.1
GTCGGAATAGGCGATATCGATGTCGCCATAGCCGCGCTCGCGCAGCATGCGCATCTTTTCTTCGTTGTGGCAGTGTCGGGTCGGGCCGACGCCGCCCAGCCGCGGGCCGACCTCGGTGCCGATCACCGGCACGTCCTGATGGGCCACGAAGGCCAGGATGGCGCGTGCCAGTTCCGGCGGCGCGCCGGTGGCGACCACCACGCGGTCGCCCTTGGCACGGTGCGCGGCGAACACCTCCAGCGCCTGCGGCAGCAGCTTGGCGCGCATCTGCGCCTGGTTGCGCAGCACGTAGGCGTCGATCACCTTGTTGAAGTCGCGGGCACGGTGCAGGCCGAAGCTGC
>NZ_SRUS01000297.1:0-341 GCF_004794715.1 Mesorhizobium sp. M8A.F.Ca.ET.207.01.1.1
AGTCGCCCAGCGCGGTGCTGAGCGTGTTGGAGAACAGCACGGCGGTCCAGTAGAAGCCTTCGGCGCGGCGCGATGCGATGTTGCTGACCGAGATCGACTTTTCAGATACCCGCCAGGCCAGCAGCACCAGCGCCAGGCAGCCGGCTAGCAGGCTGGCGCCGGTGGCGTAGCCCAGGCCAAGCGTGCGGTCGAGCAGGTCGGATATCGTCGTGCCGGCGGTGCTGGTGGCCAGTACCACCGACCAGAACAGCACCGGATGGAAGCGCCGTGCCGACAATTGCATGCCCAGCAGGCCGGCGAAGACCGTCAGCAGGATGGCCGAGCTGGCCACGTAACCCAGG
>NZ_SRUS01000298.1:0-340 GCF_004794715.1 Mesorhizobium sp. M8A.F.Ca.ET.207.01.1.1
TTGGTCTGGGCCCCGGAGGGGGGTTTACGGCGTCTCCTGCCCGGCCACAGCGCCCCGCCAACCCACAGACAACCCCGAGCCGCTTTGGCTTTGGCTCTTGCCGGCCAGCGGCCGGCACTACCCCCCGCAGGTGCAGGGCGCAGCCCTGCAAAGACCCCCTTCCCCATACCCCGCCGAATGGGTATACAGTCGACCCGTACCGGCACCGTGCCGGAATGAACCCTGGGAGGGGACCATGCGCAACACCTTCAAGACCCTGCTGCTGGCACTGCCGCTGTGCCTGGCCGCCCTGTCGGCGCAGGCCGCTGACGGGGCCGCCGGCGGCTGGAAGACCATCGAC
>NZ_SRUS01000299.1:0-340 GCF_004794715.1 Mesorhizobium sp. M8A.F.Ca.ET.207.01.1.1
TCCCCGCCGTATGACCTCAGCCCTCCTTTTCCGGATGAACGCGATGCGTACCGCCTGGCTGCTGCTGTGCCTGCCCCATGTCGCGCTGGCCGCGCCCTGGCTGCGAAGCGAGGGGGTAGCAACGTCGGCGCGCGGCGACCTGCTCTACCGCGAGGTGCACTGGCGACGCGATGCGGCCGAGGGAGCCGAGCGCTGGGTGCTGTACCAGTGCGCGGACGGGCGGCCCTTCGCCCGCAAGCACCTGCCGGCCAGCGCGAACCCACAGGCGCGCGGTTACACCCGCGAGGAGCGGCGCAGCGGCCAGAAGGCCGAAGTCGGGGCCGCCAGCGGCAGGGTCTCG
>NZ_SRUS01000029.1:0-8451 GCF_004794715.1 Mesorhizobium sp. M8A.F.Ca.ET.207.01.1.1
TCTTGACTATGCTGTATCGCTCGACGGACCGCCTCTGTCGTCGTGGCGCTCCCATGAAGAACCTGGCCCATAGCGCATCCCTTGATTCGGAGGACAAGGATGCCCCATCAAAATCTGGGATCAAACACCTATATCTGCTGCTCATTCGCACAACAATACGCCGGGAAATCCACGGTAATCCATTTGGGTCTGGATGCCTCCTCATGTTTCCATCGTTCACGCTGATGCTGGTTGTTGGTGGCGCAGCCGTTTTGCGCCGCTTTAGCCGTGATGCGGGCGCAGTTCGCCTTCATGCCAAATAGTATCGAACCTGCTAGCCGGTCAGTGCGGGCGCCCACGCCGACCGCCGCTACCATTGTGATGAAAATGTGGAGGCGCGACCCCCACGATCCGGATATCGACTGGTCTGGACCTATTGAGTCACTCAAGCTGAGCATGCAATGTGCCACGCCGCGAGCTATGAGCTTTCGTCAGCAGCAGCTGCAGACTAGTAGTGATGGAAAGACGGAATTACATCTGCCGGTGATCAACCCGGCGACAGAGAAGGTATTTGGCTCGCTGGCCGGAGCTTTCGGCGTCGGCCTGGTCGAAGCGACGAAGCCTCGCTTCGGCAGAGCGAACCCGCCGGGCTTGATTGATAGCGGCGACCCTGCCGACGCCGGCCAATTCCCGACGGACCGGTCGACGAGACGGACGAGAGCGTTGCAGCTCAGATTCTCGGACGACCGTGGCGCAGCGGATGCAGAGGCATAAAGGGCGCCGAAGCGATTGGCCAGAAATTCCGGCAACTTAATCTGCTCCTGGCAGATCAGTCCCTGCTGCGGCAGCCGGCCGTTAGCCAGCAGGTCGAGCACAGTGCGCAGATGCCAGCCGCCGTGGTCGCCTGGATGCGCTCGTCGGCTTGCCGTTGATCACCTGATAGTAAATTTTGTTGAAGTAGGTTTCCTGGATCCGGCGGCCCTGCTTGTGTCCGCTGACAATGACAACAGTTCACGCCCTCGCTCAGACGAAGATCGTGAAGCAGCGCCTTCATTCGGGCGGCGTGACCTGGATAGCGGATACTGCGATAATTCAGCGTCCCCACTCGGGCCTGCAGGGCATCGCATAGTGTGCCCAAACCACCGGAAGTATTGAAAGCCTCATACCGCGCGCCGTCGACAGAGAACTCCTCGTACTCCTCAAGCGCTGGGACTTCCACACGTTGGCCATTGGCGATCGCCTCGCAAGGCTCGCAATCGGTTGATCACCCCATCGGTGCTCCAGGTCAGATTGTCTGCAGCGCGCGTTAGCTGGATACTCTGGCAGAGCGCCCGTGCGCAGCCGCACCGCGTCGACACGGTCGAATCCGGCAGTAAGATGATGCGCTACGATCGAGATAAAGCCGGAGCGAGGACGCATTGTGGGACCGGCGGCCAGCATTTTGCTCTGGCGCGTACTCCCGACATCCTCGGTCAGATCAAGATAATGCACCCCGGCGGCAACTGCAGCACGGGCAATGCCGACAGCTAGACGTAGCGGCACCGCGCGAGCACGGCGAATTTGCCCGCAGTACACTGCACAACTGTTCCGGATCGTCGGCGTCCAGCGTTGCCGTACGCAAACGGGGATGCGCGGGAAGCCTCGCTAGCGAGGCCGCCGTCGCATATGCTGGCTAATGGCCTCTCCTTCAGCGGGCACGCATCGCCAACTCGGATTGCACGAGGTCGAAACGGATGGTCGCGCCGACTTGCCCGCCGATTCCATCTGCACTGTTCCGGATCGTTTCGACGAGGTTTTCGAGAACAGCATAGGGTGTGCAACTCTGTCGGCCTCGATGAAATTTTCCCAGCAGCAGCAAGGCGCAGTGCTTGTCAGGTCGGGCGCAGAAAACCAAGGAGCCACTGTCCTCGATTTCCTGCACAAGGAACGCGTCATCGGAGGCTATGCCCGAAAGCTGCTTGTAAACCCGACGCAGCCTTGGTCGAATTGCGACGTAGTCCTCCGAGGATTCAATAACGCCGGCAAGGGATAGATACGGCAATCTTGCCGAGCTCTGCAGCCATACTTCACTTCCGTCGGCTTTGAGAAACATTTTCAATCTCCCCGTTATTTAGAAGTCCCCAGATCGTGCGGCAAAGACGGTCCTTTGCCGTGACCCGCAGCATCCTCACCCGTTCGCTCTCGCAGCTGAGATCGCGCAGAAATGTCCACGTTAAGGAGGACCCCAATGGTTCTTCCACTCAGGCATTTTGTTCACAAAAGATATGCCCCTTCGGATTTGAATAGGCAAGAAGAGATCTACCAAGTTGCAATAAGTTATTGTTACCTTCGTAATTCTAGCGCATTGTTTTCGTAAAAAATAATAGTCAACAAATTACGGCTGCTAGCTAGCGGTCTGCCTTTGGGCTGGGAGCGCTTCGGAGAGAGCGGATTGGATGGAGCAATCCTCGTGGTGCTCGAAGACCGCCAAAAGCCACTGCTTCTCACCGGCCGGGAGTGGTAACGATTTCATCGAGATGCCATTTGGTGCCACATCAGGCGGCGGAGGAATTGGTTGGCGAAGTGCCGGCTAAACTTCTCGCCCCAGGCGCTGATCGTTGACGCGTGGCGCTGCTGTTGTCCTAGACCATACGCAAACTGAGCGGAAACGCGGAATTGAAGCCGCACCGCACGAGCCATGATCCTGACAAGGAAGAGGTTACAGCGACCGGGCGGATCCAATGCGGGGCGATGACACCTGCTGTCGGGTTCTGTCGAGTATCCGACACTGCGCTTACGCCTGGCTTCCTGCTGAACTCTCATAAGGCATTACAAAGTAAGCAGAATAATCTTTCTAGGCGCTTTTGCGGACAGTTGGCACGAGTTTTGAAACTCTGTCTTCGTAGGCCGGCAGGAGCTGCCGACCGGAGCGGAAAGGGCGGCCAACGCTTGTTCCCAGACACATAGGAGAGACAAAATGCTCGGCACGACCGTAAGCCAGAATTTGAAGCGGCACGGTTTACCGCCCGGTGGCTCGGTCCGGTTTTCATGCGCCGATACGGCAGAGGAAAATATCTGCCGCGCCATTGCGCCGCCGAAGGGATCTGCGCTGCATCCAATCTGATCTTAAATGGAGGAACCGTCATGAAAATCCCCGATCAAAAGTCCGCGATGGACCAAACCGCACGAAAAAAAGGTTCCCATGCACTCGACACGGATGTCGGTTACGTAGCCGAGTATTATCGTGATCGGGCCGATACCTACGATCTCCATGTCGGCAGTCAGGGGTATTGCGGGCCAATCGTCGTGGCAGAGCTGGCGGGAGCCGTGCAGACTGCCTATTTGGCCAAGGAGCGAGCAGCCGTTACAATCCTCGACGCTGGCTGTGGAACGGGCCTTGTCGGTCTGCAGCTGCAACGTCTAGGCTTTCAGTTGATCGACGGGTTCGACCTGATCGAGGAGATGGCCGAAAAGGCCCGACAGACCCGTATTTACCGCCATGTAACAGGCGGTGTAGACCTTAACGGTCCACTCTCGGAATACCCCAACGCGAGCTATGACGTCACGGTCTGCTGTGGCGTCTTCACGCACAGGCATGCCCGACCGGATGGACTGCGCGAACTGGCTCGCGTCACGCGCCCGAACGGCTTCGTCATCGCGAGCACCCGCAAGAGCTATGCGGAGGCGACATCCTTTGAAAATGCTGTGCGGCGTCTGCAGGATGCGGGTCTTCTGATGCCGGCACTTTGTCTTAGCGATGCGAGATACTACGAGGAAAACGCGCATTATTGGGCTTTCCAGGTGCTTGATAAAGCAAGAGCAACGGGTGAGCGGCTGTGACACACTAGCGCAGATCTCGCCGGCGGATCTGACTTTCGATGACCCGAACCGGCACTCGCCGATCGGCATGCGAAAGGCTTTTGACACCGATTAGGCCTAAAGCGGATCCGCGTCCCACGCAGAAACACAGGGGCTAAAGATGTAAAGGCTCTTGAACGTTGCTTGAAGTGCACAGCGTTCGAGAGTGCGGCTGGGCAGAGGTGCCCATTTTTACGCTGCGCGCGCCGTTTCGGCTAACTAAGATTGAAGCTGCGCGGCCATTGCCGAATCCATCTACCGGGGCTTGAGGATTTGAACCCGTCATTACCTCTTTGTACTCCAACGTCCAGAAGGTAAAGTCGGAATACCAGGGCATCTACTTCGGGATTTAGTTCGGAGAACTGATTTTCTCGGAGCCAACCGCATATCGCGAATGTATCTACAGATAAGTGACTCGAATGGAGGTGTGGCATGGTGGCAGAAACGGCCGCAGTAGACACGCGAAACAGCGAATGGGACAGCTGGCGTTGGCAACTTTCAAATAGCATAACCACTTTGGATGCATTGAAGGACCATATAAATGTTACGGCGGAAGAAGAAGAAGTTTTCCGCAAGGTCGGTGAAAAATATGTTTTTCGGGTAACACCCTATTACCTCTCGCTGATCGACAAGAAGGATCCAAACGATCCAGTTCGCCTACAGGCTATCCCTAACATCAAGGAACTTGACGATATCTTCCATATTGATCAGCTCGCCTCATTTCACCGATCGGGTGTAGATTCCGAAAACCCTCTTTGGAAGGAGGGGAAGACCGAAGTGAGTTGCATCGTTCATAGATATCCAGATCGCGTACTGTTTCATATTACCAATCTGTGTGCCATATACTGCAGACACTGCTCACGCAAGGTTCGCGCGGGGCGAAACGCGATCGTCAGCAATCGAGATCTCATTGACAAAGGAATAGCATATATAGCCGAGCGGCCAGAGATTCGGGACGTACTGTTAAGTGGAGGTGATCCGCTGATGATGGGCGACAATAAGATAGAGTACGCCTTGTCAAGGCTCAGGCATCTTCCGCACGTTCAGATAATTCGAATCGGCACTCGAACGCCTGTAACGATGCCACAGCGTATCACGCCCGAGTTCTGTGAAATGATCAAAAAGTACCATCCAATATGGATTAATACTCACTTTAATCACCCCAATGAGGTCACGCCTGAAGCGAAACTCGCTATCGAACGGTTGCTTGAAGCGGGGGTTCCGGTGGGCAACCAATCGGTACTCTTGAAAGGCATCAACGACTCGGTCGAGGTGATGAAAGAGTTGGTCCACAAACTCCTTATGGCGCGTGTGCGACCATACTATTTGTACCATGCGGACTTGGTCCGGGGCGCGGAGCACTTCAGAACTTCAATCAATACCGGGTTGCACATTATTGAGAGTTTGCGTGGGCACACCACCGGTTTTGCCGTGCCGCAATATGTAATCTGCACGCCGCTCGGCAAAACGCCACTCAATCCCAACTACCTGATAGGATCTGGACCTGGGTATATCACACTTCGCAACTACGAGTGGAGAACTTGGAAAGATCCTGACAGAATCGACTAAGGTAAAAGCTCACCGTTGCTCGCCAGAGCCCGCCGCGTGTAGGAAGTGATCTTCGGACCGTTCTGCGCCGACCTCGCCGCGTGCAGCGCCCGAGCCTCTTTCGACTGATGCTGGTCGAGGTCACTGCGCTCGAGTCGCTTGGCCTCTTTTGCGTATGATATCTCGATTCCAAAATTCGAGCCGGTATTGGCATCAGCCGTCGGTGAATGAGAACGTGGTGACGCAGATTGCAAACGCCGGCGCAGCGTGGCTAGGCCCGAATACGGTTGGGCCATTAGAGCCGAACAAAGACTTCTGAAAGGCAGGCACGGAGAATGAAAGTTGTTGTTATGGGAGCTGGCGTCATTGGAAGCACGACTGCCTACATGCTGACAAAGGCTGGCCTTGACGTCATCGTGATTGATCGTCGGGACCGCCCCGGCATGGAAACCAGTTTCGCGAACGGCGGTCTGATGAACCCAAGCGACTCTAGTCCTTGGAACTCCCCCGGCACGATGAAAAATCTCGGAAATATGCTCTTCGACGCCAATTCGCCGCTGAAGATCAAACCGCGCGCTGTCCCTTCGATGATCGGTTGGAGCCTCAAGTTCTTCGCCAATTCCAGGACCCGTGTGCACAAGGCGAACATGATCGCCAACATCCGGCTCGCGCGGCTCAGCCTTGAGACCCTGCGTGCTATCCGCGCAGAAGAGGGGCTCACTTACGACCAGACCGTCCGCGGAACCATGCGAATGTTCCCTCCTCAGGGTCGGATGTCCGAGTTTCTCCAGATGTGCCGGGAGATGGAAGAATGGGGCGTGGTCTTGGAGAAGCTCGACAAGGCTCAGATCCTAGAAAAGGAACCCTGCGTCGCGCCGGTCATCGACCGATACGCCGGCGCTGTTCTGTTCCCTGATGATGAAAGCGGTGATGCTCACAAGTTCACAAAAGAGATCGCGCGAGTGGCACAGGCGTGTGGCGCAAAGTTCTTGATGGACACCGAAGTCCTCGATATCAAGCGGGGAAGCGCGACGAAAATTTCACATATTCATACGACCAAGGGAGAGATCCAGGCGGACGCCTTCGTTCTGTCGCTTGGTAGCTACAGCCCAAACCTCTCGAGCAGGCTCGGCATTCATCTGCCGATCATTCCAGTAAAGGGTTATTCGATCACCGTTCCCTTAAACGGCTGGCAAGGAGGGCCGACACGTCCGATCATGGACGATGGCCTCCATGCGATGATCACGCCTATGGGTGATCGCCTGCGGCTGGGCGGTCGCGCCGAGTTCGCCGGCTACGATACCACGGTAGACATCAAAGAAGGGATGCGCGTCCTTGACGATGGCTTTAGAATGCTGCCGGAGCTCAAGGACCACGTGAATGCCGACTCCGTTCTAAACTGGAGCGGCCTGCGCCCGATGACGCCGGGCGGTCCCCCTGTGATCGGCCCGACCCGCTACAGCAATCTGTTCCTGAACACCGGCCATGGGCCGCTCGGCTGGACGATGGCCTGCGGGTCGGCCCGCATAATTACAGATTACATCACTGAGGGCCACCTGACGAGCGAAGCGGTCGCACCGGAAGACTATGCGCTCTGAACGCGCAGCATCTCAGGGCGCGAATAGGAGGCCCGAACTGCTGCTCTTCAGCGGCTCGTCGTTGGGACTGGAGTTACTAGAGGGAGCTCTGAAAAGCGCAGCGCCAGCGTGTAGGTCCCAAGATCTCCAGCGCGGAAGATGCCGACTGATGGCATCGCTCTCGACCTACCATGACCGTCGTATAAGCGGATCGATGGCGCCCGCACTCGGGGCGATGTTCGCGATCTGCGACGCGTCCGAGTTCTACGGCTATTGCGCGTCGGCAGTTAGCGAAGGCATCGACGTGAACCCCAACAAGATCCGGCGCCTATGCGCGCATGATCTGCAGCAAAGATGTGGCGCGCTTTGGCCAACCTTCCGAATCTGGTGAAGCAGATCATACCGGCCGGTCCGGACCAGCTCTGGGCTTGCGGCATGCTATGTCGCGCTGCCGACCTGCTTCGTCTACGTCGCCGTGCTCCTCGATGCTTGGTCGCGCTTGATTGTCGGCTGTGCGCCTGACGGTCGCTGCGTTGATAGCTGCCACCAATCGGAGAAGACCAACTCCAAACCCAATTCCTCATTCATGGTCACGGCTCGCAGTGTGCTGCAGGTATCTACCGGCTGTTCTTGCCGAAGGTCTGACAGGATCGGTAGGCCAATGACAACGCCGAGAACTTCATTGACACGCTAAGGTCGAGGCCCTCGGCTTCGAGACGTTGAGCATCTTTGCATTAACTCGATGAGTGCGGCGACTACGCCGCGATTGACTTCTTCAGTTCCGACGCGTCATTGGCAGCGCATTGGGGAAACCGTAGCTGCAAAGCGCCGCTGAATATAGCCGCGCGCCATGAGACAGTCGTCGAGCGGACATGCGGCTGATGTTTTCCTTGCTGGCGATCCTGTCAGAAGCCCCGTCTCTCTCGTGCTCTCAATTGCCCCAATGTTTGGCGATGATTACCCTTCACCCGAGGGCACCTGCGCAGGTGCGGAGACATGAGAGGTCGCTAATTGTTCCTGTTCCATTGGAAATGGTGTGATCGACCAACGAATTGAATCAACGGCACGCTGAACTATTGCGTTTGTCCGAGCACGGCTGGGTGATGCGGCGAGGACATATCCGATGTAGTCTCGGTAATCGCCTTTCCTGACGATCGGCGTCTTGGGTTTAATATACAGTTTCGCCTCGACGACGCCTGGTATGGCAGCCGCTCGACTTTCGCCATCGATCCAATCCAGGATACCATCGCGATCAGGAATCAGGAGCCGGGCGGTCGCAACATGCGAATGCCTCTTGTGCAAATTCCATTCCTCGCCGATCACGAGCTTGATGTGTTCGGTGACAAGATCGATACCGTGAGCCGCCTCAATCGTTTGGACACTGCCACCAAGACGCGGATTGACCTCAATCACGACTGGCCCACGCTTGGTCCACCGCAGTTCTACGTTCGTTGGCCCCCAGTCAAGGCCGAGAGCTCGCAAACAGCTCAGCGAAGCATCGGCAATACGC
>NZ_SRUS01000002.1:0-159563 GCF_004794715.1 Mesorhizobium sp. M8A.F.Ca.ET.207.01.1.1
GCTGAAGCCGGAGGAATATCAGGGCGGCACCACGGCGGTGTCCAACCTCGGCATGTTCGGCATCAAGGACTTTGCCGCGGTCATCAACCCGCCGCACGCGACGATCCTGGCGGTCGGCGCCGGCGAGCAGCGGGCGGTGGTCAAGAACGGCGAGGTCAAGATCGCCACCGTGATGTCGGTGACGCTGTCGACCGACCATCGTGCGGTTGACGGAGCGCTGGGGGCCGAACTCTTGGTCGCCTTCAAGAAGTTGATCGAGAACCCGATGGGCATGCTGGTCTGAACGGTTTTCCGCGCTGCCTTCGGAGTATGCCGGCAGCGGAAAGCGGGTTGACAGCAGGAGCCCGCCTCCCGCTCCGTTGAGGCTGTTCGTTGCGATGTGCCCGGGGCCTTCCCGGCCCCACTCGAGGCTGCCAGACAGCCTCTCTTTCCTGATGAATGCGATCTGATCCGGACGCTGACACTCAGTGTCATCCACCAGTCATATGGGCCGTGCAGGGAGAATATGGAAACCGGCCAGGATGCCGGTCCGCTCATGCACAGACAGGATCAGGAGGTCTCATGAAGACGCTATTCATCAAGCTGCTGGCCAGCCAGCTGGCGCTCGCCGCAACTTTGTTTGCCGGCGTGGCAAATGCCGAAACGCTGACGCTCTACACATCCCAACCCGAGGCGGACGCGGCCAAGACCGTGGATGCCTTCAAGAAGGCGCAGCCCGGCATCGACGTTACCATCTATCGCTCGGGAACCAGCGACATCCTGACCAAGATGGCGGCCGAATTCGCCGCGGGCAGCCCGCAGCCCGACGTGCTCCTGATCGCCGACGCGGTCTCGATGGAGTTGCTGAAGAAGGATGACCGGTTGATGGCCTATCCCGGGGCCAAGCTCGACGGTATCGATGCGGATGCCTATGACGCCGACAAGACCTATTTCGGCAGCAAGCTGATCACCACCGGCATCGTCTACAACACCGCGGCCGCGCAAAAGCCGGAGCATTGGGCAGACCTTGCCAAGCCGGCCTATGCCGACGGCCTGGTCATGCCGAGCCCGCTCTATTCGGGCGCTGCCGCCTACCTGCTTTCGGGCTTTGTCGGCGACGCTAACTATGGCTGGGATTTCTTCCAGAAGCTGAAGACCAACAGCACCGTCAGCGTGCGCGGCAATGGCGCGGTGCTGAAGTCGGTGGCATCGGGCGAGAAGCCCTATGGCATCCTCGTCGACTTCATGGCGATGAACGCCAAGAAGAAGGGCTCGCCGGTCGAGTTCGTTTTCCCCAGCGAAGGCGTGCCTGCCGTAACCGAGCCGGTCGCCATCATGAAGACCGCCAAGAACGTCGATGGCGCGAAAAAATTCGTCGACTTCATTTTGTCCGATGAAGGCCAGAAGCTGGCGCTGTCGATGGGCTATCTGCCGGCGCGCGCCTCGGTCGGCCGTCCCGACTGGCTGCCGGAAGGCGTCAAAATCAAGGTGATGCCGTTCGACACCAAGGCCATTGTTGCCAAGACTGACGCCGACAAGGCAAAGTTCTCGGAACTGTTCGGCGGCTGAGCCGACAGTCAGGCGAGATGCCGTTTCCACGGCATCTCGCCTGTTCCGGCGAAACGTGATCGAATCGATCGACCGATCCCAGGAAACCAATCATGTCGGCACGAATCAGGGAAAGCCGGGGCCAGGAAATGGCCCTGACGGCGGCGGTTGCCGTCGTCATTGTGCTGCTTTCGCTGCTGCCCATGCTGCGCCTCGTCAAGGAGATCGCGGCACCCGGCGGCGTCTTGACGACCGTGGCCGTGGAGGCCGGGCTGAGAAGCCCGGCAACCTGGATCGCGACCTGGCACACTCTGGTCGTCGGCATTGGCGGCACTCTTCTGGCTGTGCTGTCGGGGACGCTGGTGGCCGTGCTGGTCTCGCTGACCGACATACGTGGCCGAAGCGCCCTGGTGCTCTGCTACGTCATGCCGCTGCTGATCGCGCCGCAGGTGACGGCTCTGGCCTGGCTGCAACTGTTCGGCCCGGCGAGCCCGTTCCTAAAACTGTTCGGGGCAGCGCCGCCGCTCGGCACGAAGAACCTGCTCTATTCGACCTCGGGCATCATCCTGCTGCTTGGCGTCCAATACGGCCCGCTGGTCTTCCTGCTGGTGCGTGCCGGCCTGCGCAAGCTGCCGCGCGAACTGGTCGAGGCGGCGCGCGCCGGCGGCGCGAACTGGTTCACCGTACTGGTCACCATCGTGCTGCCCTTGATGACGCCGTCGATCATGGCGGCGGCCGCACTTGCCTTCGTCTCCTGTGTCGGCAATTTCGGCATTCCGGCGTTTCTCGGCATTCCCGCCAACTATCTCGTGCTGCCGACGCTCATCTATCAGACGCTGGCCGGCGGCGGTCCGGCGGTGCTCGGCGAGACCGCGTTTCTGTCGGTGCTGATCGGCATCATCGCCATGGCCGGCATCCTCGCCCAGGAGGGGATGAGCCGTCGCCGCGACTACCGTATTTCCTCGACATCGCTGCCGTCCGAACCTTATGAGCTCGGCCGCTGGCGGCCGGTCGTCCAGGCCGGCATGTGGCTGCTCATCCTGCTGGTGTTGGTCCTGCCGCTGTTCGGGCTGGTGCTGACCTCGCTGGTGCCGGGCTACGGCATCGCGCTCACCGCCAAAACGGCGACGCTCGACAATTACCGTTTCGTGCTGTTCGAGCATGATGCCGCCAATCGCGCCTTCTTCAACAGTTTCTGGCTGTCGATCGTGGCTGCTTTCTTCGCGGTTATCGTTGCCGTGCCGGTCGGCTATCTCATCGCCTGGGGCAAGCAGCGCTGGGTGCGGCTGCTCAACCTGTCGGTCGAACTGCCCTATGCCTTGCCCGGCGTGGTGCTGGCGATCGCCTCGCTGCTGTTGTTTCTCAGGCCGATCCCGCTGACCGGCATCCAGCTCTACAACACCGTCTGGATTATCCTCTACGCTTATCTCGCCCGCTTCCTGGTGCTGGCGCTGCGGCCGACCATCAGCGGCTATCATCAGATCGACCGGGCGCTGGAGGAGGCCGCACAGGTGGCGGGCGCCGGCCTGTTCACGCGTATGCGCACCATCATCTTTCCGCTCGTCGCACCGGCGGCGATCGCCGGCGGCCTCCTGATCTTCATGACGGCGCTCAGCGAACTCACCGTCTCGGCGCTGCTGTGGTCATCGGGGGCCGAAACGATCGGCGTGGTGATGTTTTCCTTCGAGCAGGGCGGTGATTCCAACTACGCGGCGGCGATGTCCGTCATCACGGTCGCGGTCACCTTCGCGCTGATGCTGGTGACCCACCTGCTTGCCCCTCATCTTCCGAGCGGAGTTCTGCCATGGCGCGACTGACCCTGGACCATGTGACCAAGAGCTTCACCGATTTCGATGCCGTGAAGGATGTCTCGATCGATGTCGCTGACGGCGAGTTCCTGGCGGTGCTCGGACCTTCCGGCTGTGGCAAGACGACGTTGCTGCGGCTGGTCGCCGGTTTCGAGAAAGTGACTTCGGGCGAAATCCGCATCGGCGGCGAGGTCGTGTCGGGCAAGGGCGGCAGCGTCGCTCCGGAAAAGCGGCGTGTCGGCATCGTCTTCCAGAACTATGCGCTGTGGCCGCATATGAGCGTCGCCGAGAATGTCGGCTATTCGCTGAAGGTTGCCAGGCTCGACAAGGCGGTTGCGCGCCAGAAGGTCGAAGACGCGCTTGCCTTGGTCAATCTGCAGGGGCTGGGTGAGCGCTGGCCCGCCAATCTTTCCGGCGGCCAGCGCCAGCGCGTGGCGCTCGCACGTTGCCTTGTCGCCGCGCCGTCGCTGGTGCTGTTCGACGAGCCGCTCGCCAATCTCGACGTGCATCTGAGAGCCTCGATGGAGGACGAGTTCGCCGCCTTTCACAAGCGCACGGGCACGACCATCGTCTACATCACCCACGACCAGGCCGAGGCGATGGCGCTGGCCGACCGTATCGCGGTGATGGACCACGGACGCCTGGCGCAGCTTGCGACGCCGCGCGAACTCTATCATGAGCCGGCAAATGAGATGGTGGCCTCCTTCATCTCGCAAGGCATCCTGCTGCCAGCGGATGTGATGACGAGCGAAGACGGCGGCCGTTGCAAGGTCAGGGTTCTCGGAACCGAACTGGTGGTCCGCTGTCGGCCTGGTGAGCGGCCACGCGCCGGCGCCAGGATCTGCTGCCGATCCGCTGATATCGAGCTTTCCGCCGATGCCTCGGGCTTCGACGGTCTCGTCAAGCGGGCGATCTACCAGGGAGGTGCCGCGCGCATAGAATTTACGCCTGCTGCCGGTCCCGACCTGACCTTGCGTTTCGAGCAGCCCGATCCGGTCGTGCTGGAGAACGGTGCGCAGGTCCGGCTGCGCATAAGATCCGGCTGGCTGATCCCTGCCCCGGGAGCCGCCGCATGACTTGCTCGGCGGGGTGAGTCGCGACTCGTAACGCAGGCCCGCGCGTGATCATCCTGATCACCAAGCTGTCAGCGACCAAATTGCGCCAATCCGATCCCTATGCTTGAAGCCGCCGCTATTTCATTCCACATCCGTCAGGATGAACGAGGCACGAGAAAGGCATCGGAATCTGTTGTGGGGTATCCCCGCATCGCTGATCCTGCACGTGCTTGTCGCGGCGCTGCTGATATATGGTGTGCCCCCACGTCCCCAGCAGCCGCGGGAGGAACAGCCGGTCAATGTCGCGATCGTGCCTCCGCCCGATCAGCCGAAGCCGAAACCTGTTCCCCCACCGCCAACGCAGCCCAAAGCCGAAAAGCCGCCGGAACCCAAGGTTGAAAAACCGCCCGAGCAGCCGCCCAAGCCGGTGAACACTCCGGTACTGAAGCGCGTTTTTCAATATGGCGAAAAGGATACGGGGCCTGAGAAATCTCTCGACGGCGGCAGCGCTCAAGTCAATGCACCGTTGCCGGCCAAGGATGAGGCCGCGAAGCCGCCAGTCGAACCGAAGCCCGCCCCGACCCAATCCGCTGCGCCTGAGCAAGAGGCAGCCTCCGACAGGGCCGACGAGAAGCCGGCAACCGCCGTGCCGGCCGAAAAACCCGCGCAAAGCGAGAAAAAGGAGGAGACTGAAGACACCGACAAACAGCAGGCGACGCCGCAAACCGGCGAAAAGCAAGCGGTCGTGGCGCCAAAGCCATTGGCTGCCGAGGCCGCCGAGGCCGCCGACAAGCCGGCGCCTCCATCCTCGGAAGAAAAGGCAAAGCCTAAACCCGCAAAGCCGATGAAGTTCAAATCCGCAACAGCCTTCAAAGCCCCAGGCGGGAAGGCGGGAAGGTCAAATCCCACCAACACCGAGGCTGCGGGATCGCCGATCTACTCCGGCCTTCCGGGCGTCAGAAAGCTTTACTCGCAAGGCGCAACCGGCAATGCGCTGGCCACAAGCTCCATGGACAACGTGCCGCGCGATCAGCGCGTTGCCAACCTTTGCGGCAACGTTCTGGACCAGGAATTGCAAAGTGCCGATTATTCGCCCAAATGGGTGCCAACCATTCCGCTGAAGCTGGGCAACGTCCTTAACCCTCCGCATGCCGCCTTCAGCACCAGAACCCAATGGTACAGTCTGAACTTCCGGTGCGAGGTCGACGCTGATGCGACGAGGGTCCTGTCTTTCAACTTCCGTGTTGGGTCATTGATCCCGCCCGGCGAATGGGCCAGCCGTGGATTCACTAAGTATCCGCTAAATTAGGCCGGCACGCCGAGCCGGGACAATCGCCGGTCATCCAGGTCGCCAAGCTGTCGGCGGTTAAATAGCGCCAATCCAGTGCCCGTGCTTGAAGCCGCCGCGATTTCATTCCACATCGAAGGTGATGAAGGACGAGGCACGAGAACGGCGTCGGAATCTGTTGTGGGGCGTGCCCGCATCGCTGATCCTGCACGTGCTCATCGCGGCGATCCTGATATATGGGCTGCCAATCCCTCCCCAACAGTTGCGGGAGGAGCAGCCGGTCAATGTCGCGCTCGTGCCTCCGCCCGATCAGCCAAAGCCGAAACCTGTTCCGCCTCCACCGGAACCAAAGGTAGAAAAACCGCCTGAGCAGAAGGTTGAGAAACAGCCTCCGTCGGAAAAGCAGGCGCAGAAGCCCCCGCCAGTGGAGGTCCTGAAGCCCGTTTTTCAGTTCGGCGACAAGGATACCGGCCCGAGGAAATCCCTGGATGGGACCAGCGCTCAAGACAGCTCGCCATTCCCAGCCAAGAATGAGCCTTCGAAGCCGCCGGTCGAACCGAAGCCGGCGGAAAACCAGCCTGCCACGCCACCAGACTCCGATCCAGCCAAGGACGCGCAGAAGCAGGCAGCTTCAACCGAGGACGTGGATAAACAACAGGCAGCCAAACAGGAGGCAGAAAAGCAGGCGGGGCTCGAAGCCGCCAAGCAACAGGGCGCGCTATCAACGCCGTTGGCTGCCGATGGCGACGTCGAGCTTCCCACATCAGCCGAAGCGCCAAAGCCCAAACCAGCAAATGCGCCGAAACCCAAGGTCTCGAAGTCCGCATCGCAGCGCGACTCGGGCCTTCCGGGCGTTCGCAAACTCTACTCGCAGGGTGCCACTGACGATGCGTTGGCCACGACCTCGATGGGTGGTTTGCCGCGCAGTCAGCGGGGAGCCAAACTTTGTGCCAGTGTGTTGCAGCAGCAATTGCTGGACGCCTCTTACTTTCCCGACCTGATCCCAAGTGTCCCACTTAGAGCGGGCAATGTTGTTGACGGCTCGGATGTAGCCTTCCGCACCACGACTAACTGGTTTCATCTGGGCTTCCGGTGCGAGGTCGACACCAATGCGACGAGGGTCCTGTCCTTTAATTTCCGTGTGGGGCCAGTGATCCCGCGCGACCAATGGGCCCGCCTTAGGCTTTACTAGCTACGCCGGTACACCGAGCCCCGACAATTGCCGGCTCACTTCACTCCAGTCGGCGCAGACGAAATCGGCACCGGCGGCCATCAGCCGTGCGGCATGCTCCGCATAAGTATGTCCGCCACCTGTATAGCCGACCGCCGTCATGCCGGCGGCAACCGCGCCCTGGATGCCGAAAGGCGAATCCTCGATGACGATGCAGTCGGCCGGACTGGCGCCCATCGCCGCCGCGGCGAACAGGAAAATATCAGGCGCGGGCTTGCCGTTCTTGACCATCGAAGAGCTGTAGATCGCATCGCCGAAGAACCGCGCCAGCCCGGTGATGGCCAGGCTGTGGTTGATGCGTTCGACGGAGGACGACGAGGCAACGCAGCGGTCGCCGTCGAGCGTCTCCAGGAATGCGGCGATTCCCGGTGTCGGCTTCAATTCCTGCGAAAACAGGATCTTGGTCTCGGCCCAGATATCGCTGTCGGCGGCCGCGGGAAACTGATGGCCGGTCAATTCCTTGATCCTGACGATGATGTCGGCCTGTTTCATGCCGACGCACTGCGCGATGATGCCGCCGTGAACGCCCGGCATGCCATGCTTTTCATAGACGCGCTCGTAGGCCCTGGCGGCCAGGGGCTCGCTGTCGACGAGAACGCCGTCGCAATCGAAGATGATGGGCCTTGCTCGCGCCACGCGCTTGTCTCCTCAACTCAAATTTCGCACATCGCTATCGGCAAAAAGTCAGATGTTCAATAGCGCGGTGTTTTTTGGGGACATGCGAAAACCGGCGATGCTCAAAGCTGGCGCAACACGTCGCTGGCGCGGGAGGACCTCAGTGCCCGTTGCATGGCCTGCCGCGACTGCGCGCGGTCGGGCGTGATCCAGTTGGGCTCCGCGCCCAGGAAGCGGTCGAGGAAAGCCACGGCATAGGCCGGGATTTCGGTGACGTTCTCGCGATAGGACCACCAGGTGCGCAGGTCGTCGGCGCATTTGTCGATACTGGGCGCCGAGCCGAACTCCTGCTCGTAGATGGCCGAAATGACCGAGACGCAGTAGTTGGTGTAGAGAAAGCCTTCCGGCCAGAAGCGGATGATGTCCAGCGTGCCGGCATTCTGATCCGTTTCGACGAGCTGGGTAAGACCGGAGATCTCCCTGGCCGGCGCCTGTTTTATCAGTTCGCGCAACACAAGGCCGGCGGCAAAGACGATGAAGTCGGCCCGGTCGATCGCGGCAAACCGCTTCTGCGCTTCCATGACCTCGACCCAGTCGAGAAAAGCCCGCGTCAGCTTCGCCTCGTCGATTTCGAAGCGCACGCCGAATGTGTCCGAGACCACCTTGGCGCTGCCACGGAAAGTGGCGCGGAACCAGCGCAACTGCCGCAGCCGGTGGCGCAGGTCGGGCATGAGGGCCAATTCGTCCCTGAAGGGCAGTTCCATTGCATGCATCCCGTTTCACGACAGGCTAGCACAGCCGTGCCGCCGCCGAAATCGGCCGACGGCCCTGTGGATGACCTAGGTCGAGGTCAATATCATACATATTGACATTCGCGGAAACAAATGTTCTCACTTTGCTGTTGTCGCGTGCCGGTCCAAGGTGCGCCTCGACTGAGGCTTCGGGAGGAGAACCGAATGGCGATTTGGCAGTGGGGACTGCTTCTGCTGGTTATTGTGTGGGCGTTGCAGTCGCTCGGCGTCTGGCTGCAGATGCGGCACTATTCGGATGTCTTCCGGGGCGTCACCGACCAATACAAGGACGGCTTCGTCGGCGCAGGCAATTTTCGCGGCCGATTTGCCAAGGGGACCATCGCGCTGGTCGTGGTGACGCCTGACCTGATCGTGCGCCGGATGATGGTGATGAGCGGCCGTTCCGTGTTCACCAAATTCAAACGACATGAAGAATTCGAGGGTGTTCCCCTCGATCGACTCCGGTCCAACCCTGCGATCATGGGGGAGGGGGAACGCGGTGTGGCCGAGGCCGTGAAGCGGGCGATCGAACAGATCGACAAAGCACGGTCGGAGCCGGGGAAGAAGCCGGGCCTGGCCGGCTTGAACGTAGCAAGGGCATAGAGGAGGCCGTGCGCCGACTGGGACCACCCGGCGGGCCGGCATAAGGAGGAGAAATGTCTGTATTTTCGTTGTTGGCGCAGCATGCCGACATGGCCGTGCACAATCTGCATGTCGCGGGTGCCATGGTTTCGGATGCTGCTTTGCATGGCAAGCTCGCCGTCGAGCATGCTTCCGACCATCTCGTTGTCCTGGCGCAGGCCGACAGCGGGCCGATTACCGTCGATCAATTCAAGGAAAAGCTGAAGGACGTCCAGCAGGAAGAGCAGCTCGGCTGGCTGACCGCCATCGGCAAGTACTTCATCGGCATCTTCCAGAAGGGCGGCGAAGTGTTCGCCGGCTTCGTCACCGGCATCATCCCGACACTTGTGGTGCTTATGACCGCCTTTTACGCCGTCACCGAACTGGTCGGCGAAGAGCGCGTGCATGGCCTGGCGCGCGGCGCCGGCAGGATCGCGCTGACGCGCTATACGCTGCTGCCGCTCTTGGCGGTGTTCTTCCTCACCAATCCGATGGCCTATACGTTCGGATCGTTCCTGGAAGAAAAGCACAAGCCCGCCTTCTATGACGCGGCGGTCTCCTACGTGCATCCGCCGCTCGGCCTGTTCCCGCACATCAACCCCGGCGAATATTTCGTCTGGGGCGGCATTCTGGTCGCGCTGCTGGAGCTGGAAAAGAAGGGCGCCGTCGTCGCCGGTTACCACGTCAAGGTGGCGATCTGGTACGCCATCGTCGGCCTGGTCGTCATTCTGCTCAAGGGCATGCTGACCGAGCGCATCACCGCCATCATGGCACGCCGTCAGGGCGTCGAGCTGTAAGGGCGGGGAGGACATCATGGACAAGACATTCAAAGCCGTAAAGATCTCCCGGGGCAACACAGGCTGGGGCGGCCCGCTCGTCATCGAGCCGACCGCCCAGCGCGACAAGATCGTCTCCGTCACCGGCGGCGGCATCCATCCTGTCGCCCAACTTATCGCCGACATGACCGGCGCCACGGCCGTCGACGGCTTCAAGGCGCCGCCGATCGAAGGAGAGATGGCGGTCGTCGTCGTCGACTGCGGCGGCACCGCACGCTGCGGCGTCTATCCGCGCAAGCGCATCCCGACCGTCAATCTGACGCCGGTCGGACAGGCTGGGCCGCTCGCCCAGTTCATCACAGAGGATATCTACGTTTCGGGCGTGAAGCCGGCCAACGTCGCAATGGCGGACGGATCCGAAGCGGTCACCACTGCGGGGGGAGCAGCGCCGATGAGTTCAAACAACAGCACTTCAGCCGCCGCGCCACAGCCGCTGCCGAGCGAAGGCGGGCTTATCGGCCTGATCAGCTCGATCGGCCGCGTCATGGGCCGTGTGGTCGGCATCTTCTTCAATGCCGGCCGCCGCACGATCGACCAGGTGGTTCGCAACGTGCTGCCGTTCATGGCCTTCGTGACCATGCTGATCGGCCTGATCCTGTACACCGGCATCGGCGACGTGCTGGCGCAGCCGATGGGACCGCTGGCCAACAACATCGTCGGCCTGCTGATCATCTCGGCAATCTGCGGACTGCCGTTCCTGTCGCCCATCCTGGGACCAGGCGCCGTCATCGCGCAGGTCATCGGCGTGGCCATCATCGGCCCGCAGATCGCCAACGGCACGATTTCGCCGGCAATGGCGCTGCCGGCGCTGTTTGCCTACAACACCCAGGTGGGCTGCGACTTCGTCCCGGTCGGCCTGGCGCTCGGCGAAGCCAAGCCGAAAACCATCGAGATCGGCGTGCCTGCGGTGCTCATCAGCCGCCAGATCATGGGGCCGGTCTCGGTGCTGATCGCCTGGGTCGTCTCCCTGATCGTATTCTAAACACCTGAAATAACGAGGTTCGCCATATGTCGGTTTTTCTCAAGACACGGGTCACGGCAATAGGACCCGAAGTGGCGGACCTTGCCGAAGGGGGCGTGGTCATCCTGTTCGCGGATGGCTCGCCGCCGGAGCTTGCCGAGGTCTCGGTGCTCCACAAGACGGAGCTCGGACCCAGTGACGGCGCGCCTGAAAAGGGCGCGTCGATCACCCTTGGTCCGGTTACCGCCGTCATAACCGCCGTCGGCTCCAGCGCCTGGAGCAAGGTCCTCGAGATGGGCCACGTCGTCATCTCGTTCAACGGCGCCACCGAGGCCGAAAGGCCGGGCGAGATCTGCGCATCGCAGGTCGATCGCCAAGCCCTCGTGGCCGCCCTGAAGACAGACGCGATCATCACCATCGCCGCCTGAAAGCACTTGCGCCCGCCCAGTCTGGCTTTGGCGCCCAAAAAAGCAGAGTATTTGCCATGGAACGCTCGACCATCGTCAGAGTGCATGAAGGTTTGCACGCCCGCCCCGCCACACGCTTCGTGAAGCTCGCGAAGGGTTTCGAATCCGACGTCGAACTGGTCAAGGACGGCAAGGCGGTCAGCGCCAAGAGCTCGGTCAAGCTGATGCTGTTGGCGGTCAAGGAAAACCAGGAAGTCACCGTGCGGGCGAACGGCGCCGATGCCATCGAGGCGATCGAGGCGTTGATCGGCTATCTCGAGAACCCAACGGCGGGTCTCGATGACGAAGACACCCACGCCCCGGCGAATGACGCAGGCAAGGAAGCGGCGCCCGCGCCCCAATCCGCGCCGGCGGTATCAGGCGAGGCGAATGGTTTGCGCGGTGTCGCCGCAAGCGAGGGCGTCGCCATCGGACCCGCCTTCGCGCATTTCCCGCCTGATATCGCGGGACAGGGCCGCATGCTGCAGGCAGAAGAAATCGCCGGCGAAATCGACAGATTCCGCGCCGCCGTCGCCGCCGTCCAGGCGCGCATGGACCGGGCGCTGGCGCAGGACAGTCTGTCGGCCGGTGACCGGGGCATCGTCGCGGCGCTCAGGGATATCGCCGCCGACGACAGCCTGACCGGCGAGGCCGAGAAGGCGATCAAGGGCGGCAATGACGCGGTGTCGGCCACGATCACCGCCGCTTCCACCATCGCCGCCGATTTCAGCGCCGTCGACGATCATTACCTCAATGCGCGGGCCGACGATGTCCATGCGGTCGGACGGCAGATCTGCCTGGTGCTGCTGGGCCAAGACGACGTCAGCCTCGAGAACATCCCGCAAGGCGCCATTCTCATCGCCGACGACATCGGCGCCTGGGATCTGGCGCGCGCGCCGCTGAAACGCATCGGCGGCGTGGTGTGCGGCCATGGCGGCGCCACCTCGCACATCGCCATCATCGCCCGCTCGCACGGCATTCCGGCGGTGCTGGGCCTCGGCGACAAGATCAATGCCTTGCGCACGGCGCAAGAGGTGGCGCTCGACGGCAACAGCGGCCAGGTGATCATCGACCCCGATGCGGCCACACGCGCCGATTTCGCCGGCCGCGTCGAAGCGGCGGCCAAGGAGCGTGCCGGCCTGACCGCGTTCAAGACGGTGACGCCGAAGCTGGCGGACGGCAGGACTATCGAGGTCGCGGCCAATATCGGCTCGCTGGAGGAGATCGAGGCTGCGCAGGAAGCCGGCGCCATGGGTGTCGGCCTGTTCCGGACCGAGCTTCTGTTCATGCGCCATATGCACCTGCCGTCGGAAGACATGCAGGCCGAGACCTATGCGGCGCTGGCCAAAGCCTTCGCCCCCTATCCGGTCATCGTGCGCACGCTCGACATCGGCGGCGACAAGCCGATCGCCGGCATCGAGTTTCCCGACGAGGAAAATCCCTTCCTCGGCTGGCGCGGCATCCGCATGTGCCTCGACCGGCCCGATATCTTCAAGCGCCAGCTGAGGGCGCTGCTGAGGGCCGCCGTACACGGCAACATCAAGGTGATGCTGCCGATGGTGTCGGATATTTCCGAAGTGACGCGCAGCCGCGCACTGGTCGATGAATGCGCCGCCGAACTCAAGGCCGAAGGCGTGCCGCACGCCACGTTCGATCTCGGCGTGATGATCGAAACCCCGGCCGCGGTGCTGATCGCACCGGCACTGGCCAGGGAGGTGGCTTTCTTCTCGATCGGCACCAATGATCTCACCCAGTACATCATGGCCGCCGACAGGCTCAACCCGACGGTTGCGAAGCTCAACGACGTCACCAATCCGGCCGTGATGTCGGCGATCGAACTGACGGCCAGGGCCGGGGTCGCCGCTGGCATCATGGTGGGCATGTGCGGCGAGGCGGCAGGTCGGCCGGATCTCATTCCGGCCTTCCTGAAGATGGGCCTGACCGAGCTGTCGATGAGCCCGGCCTCGATCCAGCGCGCCAAGAAGACGATCACGGCGATGGCGGCCGGGGAGTAGTTCCTGCGACCGCTGCGCTGGGAGGCCTTACGGCAGGTGCGCAAGCAAGGTGGCGAAGACAGGGGTCAATTCATCGACCGGGCTCGCCTTGGCGCAGGCCTGGACAATGCGCTCATGACGTATATCGGCGGCCAGCATCGCGATCTCCAGCATGTCTGGCTCCGGCGCGCCGTCGCGGCCGGTTGTCGCCAGGCCGCAAGCCAGGACGACCGGCGCCAGGCAGCTTATATCGAGCGCCCGGCCGCCAGCAGCATTCGATTCCGGCGCGGCTTCGCCAAAGCGGACCGGGCGCTGGTTGAGCAATTCGATCAAAAGCCCCGCGCAGGTGGCCGCGATTGCCTGCAGTCCGGCACCCGGCGCGGCCAGCGCGGCCAACAGATCGCCATGGCGCTTGCGCATGGCCGCGTGGACGGCGGCAAAACCGGCTTCATGGATACGGGCATTCTCGATCTTCAGCCCGGCAAGCACGGCCTTGCTCAGATAGTACATGTCGCGCCGGAACAGGCGCTCGGCGTTCAATTGCTGGTCTTCGTCCCCGGCCGGAAAATAGGTGCCGAGACCTTTGACGGTCGTTCCATCGACGCTTATCGGGCGTTCATGCGGGACGAAGGATTCGGCGATCGACAGCGCTTCGTCGACGGCGCTCGCGGCATGGCTGAGCAGGCCTTCGATGCCTTTGCCCGGAAACGGCGGAAGATGGCTGGTGGCTTCGCGCAGGGCGCTGGCGTCGCCGCTGCCGTCATGACGGCTCTGGCGGATGATGTCGCGGACTTCCCGCAGCCGGTCCTTGAGGTTGACGCGGACGTCTTCGGAGATTTGTCGGAGCATCGCGGTTTGCCTCGAATGTGCCGTGCGGGGCCAGCTGCAGTAGGGCGGCCACCGACTCTACATTGGTCCTATCGATTGGTAGATCAATAGGCGATACTAGACCAGCACGCAGCATCGGCGACGGCGCGCGTCCGCCGCCGCGGGGGAGGGATGATTTGGCCAGGGGACGACAAATCGAGGAAAAGGGGGCCGAGGAAAGGGGGGCCACCGAAAGGCGGGCAGGAGCCGAAGCGACCGAGCCGGTCATCAGCGAGAGCCGAACGGACCGCCTCAGGATCCGCGCCGCCTGGATGTATTTCGTCGAGCAGATGACGCAGAACGAGATCGCCGATGTGCTTGGCGTCGGCCGCGTCACCATCGTGCGCATGCTGGCGGAGGCGCGGTCGCGCAACGAGGTCAAGATCACCATCGAGAGCGAGCTTCTGGAGATCGTGCGGCTGGAGCGCGCGCTCGAAAGGACCTTCGGGCTGCAGCAGGCGCTGGTGGCGCCGTTGACCGCGGCCAATGCCGATCCGATCCCGGCGATCGCCGCCAAGACCGGCATGTTCCTGTCCGACGCGATGAAATCCGGCATGCAGGTCGGCGTCGGCTGGGGCAATACGCTGTTCCACACCTTGCCGTTCATCAGCGCCAAATCGCTGACCGATTTCAAGGTGATTTCGCTGCTTGGTGGCGTCGGCGTCGCGCGCCGGGTCAACCCGGCCGAGTTCGCGTGGCGCTTCGCCCAGATTTTCCAGGGCGATGGCTATCTGATGCCGACGCCGGCCGTCGTCGACAGCGTCGAGACCAAGATCGCGCTGGTCGAGCGCTGCGGCCTGCAGGAGGTTTTTGAGATGGCCGACGCGCTCGATGCCGTTCTGCTGAGTGTCGGCGGCATCGCTTCGGCCACCACCTTCTCGCGCGGCGGCTTCCTCAGGGAAGCGGACCGCGAGGCGCTGCTGGCGCGCGGCGCCGTCGGCGACCTTCTGTTCCATTTCTACGACCGCAATGGCGATCTGGTCGACCATCCCGTCAACAACCATGTGATGTCGGTGGATGTCGACCGGCTGCGCAAGGCGCCGATCCGCATTCTGACCTCCGGCGGCGCGGAGAAGACCGACGCGCTGCTCGGCGCCATGAATCTGATTGCGCCGACAATCCTGATCACCGACGAGGAAAGCGCAAGGCGTATGCTGAATGCGGTCAGCGAAAGCTGAACGATCCCGTGATGTAGTCCGGCCAGGCCTTGTGCTCGCCGAAAACAGCGGCGAGGTCAGGCGCGCCGGCCAGGATCCCACCCAATACCAACGCGGTGGCGATGCCGACACCATTGCCGCCTGCAATATCGTGTTCGACGCTGTCGCCGACGCAGACCACCCTGTGGCGGTCCGGCTCGCCGGCCAGTGCAAGTGCGGCATCGAAGATCGCCGGATAGGGCTTGCCGATGCGGGTGACGCCGCCGCCCAGGTTCTCGTAGAGATCGGCGATCTCGCCGGCGCCGAAGCGGGGTCCGACCGCCGTCAGCATGATCCTATCGGGATTGGTACAGAAGCACGGCACTTGCCGCGCCGCTGCCGGGCCCAGCAGCCGGCGATAATGGTCGAGGTCGTGGCGGTCCCCCTCACTGGCCGAGATCAGCACCAGCTCGGCGTCCTCGCCGGCCTCTGTCAGCGCGAAGGGCAGGCCTTCGATCGCGCTGCGGTCGCCGTCGCGGCTGATCAACAGGCATTTCGTGCCGGACCGCAACACTCCTGCCGCCGCCATGTCATGGAAACGTCGCCACGCTACCTCGCCGGAAGACACAAAATGGTCCCAACTGCCGGCCTCGAAGCCGAGCTTCAGCAGGCGATCCTCGTTGGGCCGGGCGCGCTTGCCGGAATTGGAGATCAGCACCACGGTCTTGCCGGCGCGCTTCAGCGTGGACAATGCCTCCGCCGCACCGGGATACGGAGCTTGGCCGTCATGCAGCACGCCGAACTGGTCGAGCAGGAAGACCTGATAGCGTTGCGCCAGCGGCCCGATGCCGTCGAGACGTTCGACCTTTTTCATATTCATAGAAGCCCTGCCTCGCTGGCGCCTTTCAGCGCCAGCCGTGCCGTACCGGCGGCGGCCTCGTCCGACAATGCCGGCAGGAACGCGACGCCGAGCTTGCGCTGCCGGATCGCGCTCCATACCGGGTTGGCGGCGCCGCCGCCGACGCTGCGAATGGAGGTCAGGGCCGGCGCGCCGAGTTCGGCCAGCCTGCCGTAGCCAAGCGCTTCGATGGCCGCCATGCCCTCGAACATCGCCTTGAGGTAATCTGCATCGTCAGCAGGCCGTGGGGTGAGACGCGGCGGCAAGGCCGGATCGGCGATCGGGAACCGCTCGCCCGCCGTCCCAAGCGGATAGTAGTCGAGGCCGGTCTCGGTCGTGGGGTCGATCATCGCGCTGAGTTTGATGATCCGCGCGAGCGGAAAATGCTGCGCCAGCACCTTGCCGCCGGAGTTCGAGGCGCCGCCTGCCAGCCAGGTGTCGCCAAGACGATGGCTGTAGATGCCAAAGCGCGGCGCCGAGATCGGCCGGTCGGACAGGATCTTGATGGTCAGCGAGGACCCCAGCGCGGTGACGCCGTCGCCCGCCGCCGTGGCGCCTGTCGCCAGGAACGAGGCACAGCCGTCCGTGGTGCCGGCAACCACGACCACATCGCGCGGCAGGCCGAAAAGCGCGGCGGCGGCCGCGGTGAGGGTGCCGATGACGTCGCCCGGCTCGACGACATCAGGGAGCAAATCCATGCGCATGCCGGTGGCTGCGATCCAATCCGGCCAGCGGCGCGCCTCGACGTCGTAACCGGTCTTGAGCGCATTGTTCTCGTCGCTGACGTCGAAGCACCCGGACAGGTTGCCGGCGATCCAGTCGGCCTGGTGCAGCACGGCCGCTATGCCGGGCAGATGCTGGTACCGGAGCGCCTTGGCCAGGCCTGAAGTCGCCCCGTGGGCGGCGCTCGCTTCCGGCGCCGCGCGGGCGATCGCGGCCAGGATGTCGCCGTCATCGACCTTGTCGTTGTACATCAGCGGCTCGGCCAGAGGCCGCCCATCAGCGTCGACCGGCAGCAGGGTGCCCGATGTGCCGTCGATGGCGATGGCGCGGATCGCGGCGCGGTCGACGCCCGAAATCAGTTCCGTCAGCGCCGCCTGGACCGCCTGCCACCATGCCGAGGGGTCGCGTGGGTTCTGGCCGAATTTGTCGAGCCGGACAGCGGACTGGCCGGCAATGGAAAAATCCTGACGCATGGCGACGGCGCGGGCGCCGGAGGTGCCGATGTCGATGCCGACGACAAGTGGCGTCATGTCGTCCCTCGCTAGGCCGTGCCGGCCGCATTGAGCTTCTGGCGATACTGCTCGGCGTCCCAGTTGACCAGTTCGTCATTCTCGGCGGCGGTGAGATAGTTCAGCCGCGCCTTGCCATCGACGCGCGCGGTCACGTCGGCAAGGCAACGCTGCATGGCGTCGGCACCGGCGCCGGCGTCGCCGCGCATCAGCACGCCGGCGCCGGGAAACAGGATCGCCACGGGTGCCGCGCCGAGCCGCGCGGTGACGCCGGCCACGTTCTCGCCCGGCCTCGCAACCACCGAGCCCTGGCCTAGAAAGATGACGTGGTCCGGATAAAGGCTGCCGCCCTCGGCCATATCCAGGCTTTCCGAATCGAGCGCGACCGCATGCGCTTCGACATCCGCCGGCAATCGGTAGTCGCCGGCGAGCGCCGTCAAGGCGGCGATATCAGGCGGGGCGGTGGCGCGCGCCGGCCGCGCCAGCAGCGACCGGACGCGGTGCAGCAAAGCCTCCGCCTCGGCGACGGTTTCGGCAGCAACCACCAGCCCGTGATTGCCAAGGATCAGCACGTCGACCCCGGGCCGCAATTTCGCGGCAATGCCGCGGGCGAGCGGCAGACCCGGCCGGAAATAGGGCACCCAGGCCCATTCGATGCCATCCAGCCGCCTGGCGACCTCGGCCTCGCCATCTGCTTGCACGGCAAGCGAAATCGTGTCGACGCAATGGACATGCAGCACCACGCGTTGCGGCATCAAGGCATGCACGGTGGTCTCGATCGACGGGCGCAGGCCACGCGGATTGAGGTCTTCGATGGCGAAGGCCTGTGGCCTGTCGGCGGTTGGATCGCGCTGTTCGACGGCCTCGAGCAGCGGTGCCATCGCCACCGGCACCATGATGTCGGCGCTGAGCGCATCCTTCAGCCAGGTGCCCGAGGCCTTGATCCACAGCGTGTCGCCGGCCTTCAGCGAGGTGTTGCCGCCCGCCGCCTGCGTCATGTGCGGGTTCAGCCCGATGCTGGCCGAAAGCGCCCGCAAGGCGGCCAGTTCCTGTGCATCAGCTTGGGTTGCCACGGCGCCTTTCCTCCAACGTTTGCATGCGATCCCGTCACCGGGTCGCTGCTGGCGCTGATATCGCAGATATGAGCGATCTGCGTCAACAGTGATCTACTATCATCAAAACAAGCTTGCAATCCGGCTAGTGTTGATTAAGTTGCACCAATTGCCGTGGGAGATGGCGTCAGGGAGGAAGGGTTGAGCGACTTCGGCCGCCAGCGTCAGATCGTCGAACTGCTGCGGGACCGCCCGTTCGCCTCCGTGCGCGAGCTGCAGGAGCGGCTCGGGGTCTCGGCGGCGACGGTCCGGCGCGATATCGACCGGATCGACGAGGCCGGTGAAGCCCGCAAGGTCTATGGCGGCATTTCTGCACTCGACGGGGCTTCGCATGCGGGCGTCGCCTATGCCCGGCCCTATGACGAGAACCGTGACCTTGCCGTCGAGGCCAAGCGGCAGATCGCAGCCGCCGCCGCGACCATGGTGCGCGATGGCGATGCGGTCATCGTCCATGGCGGCTCGACCTGTTTCCATCTCGGCGTCAAGCTCGCCGACCGCAACATCCGGCTCTACACCAATTCGATGCCGCTCGCGGCCTATCTCAGCGACCATGGCCATTGCAGCCTGACCGTCGCCGGCGGTGACCTGCACCGCGAGCCCGGCATCATCCATTCACCGACCCAGGCGACGCCCTTCTATGCCTCGAAATTCTTTCTCGGGACGCAAGGCCTCAACCAGGAAGGGCTGCTGGAATCGCATCCGCTGCTGGTGCGCTCCATCGTCGATCTCAGCCTCTGCGCCGATCAGATCGTGGTGCTGGCCGACAGCCGCAAACTGTCGATTCACGCGCGCAATGTCGCGCTGCCGCTGTCGCGCATCGGCACGCTGGTGACCGATGACGGGCTCTCCGATGCCGACGCGCGCATGCTGGAGGACGCCGGCGTCATGGTGCGGATCGCTTCGACCTCGGGAGCCCTCGCGTGAACGTGGCGGTGCTCGACTTCGGCAAGACCAACTCGAAGCTGTTCGTCTTCGGCCAGGACGGGCGCATTCTGGACGAACGGCGGACGCAGCCGAAATGGGTGCAACAAGGCGGCTTCAGCGTACTCGACGAGGCAGCACTCCATGACTGGGCGTTCGGCGCCGTCACCGACGCGGTCGAAAACCATGGTGTGGAAGGGGTGATGGTATCGGGCCATGGTTGCACCTTCGCCCTTGTCGACGGCAAGGCGCTGACCCATCCGATCCTCGACTACGAGCAGGAGCCGCCGGCCGAAATCGCGGTGCGGATCGACCACCGCATCCCGGATTTCGCCGAAACCTTCTCACCGCGCCTGCCGCTCGGCTTCAACTATGGCCGCCACATGCTGTGGCTGCAGCAGGTCGATCCCGATGCGTTTTCGAACGCGACATCAATTCTGGGCTATCCCCAGTACTGGAGTTGGCGCCTCGGCGGCAGGCCGGTCTCGGAAGTCTCCTATCTCGGCTGCCATTCGCATTTATGGGCGCCGCGCGAACGTGATTTCTCCTCGCTGGTCGACGCCGAGGGCTGGCGCGGCCAGATGCCGGCTTTCGAACGTGCCGGCGCCGTCATCGGCGAGCAGCGCTTCGGCAATACCGAGCGATCGATCGCCATCCACAATGGCGTCCACGACTCCAATGCGGCGCTGTACGCCTATCGCCGGCAAGGGCTTGGACCGCTGACCGTCGTCTCGACCGGCACCTGGGTCGTCGTGCTCAATCCGGACTGTCCGCTCGAGGCACTCGACAGCGAGCGCGACATGCTGGTCAATGTCGACGTCGACGGTGGCCCGGTGCCGACAATACGATTCATGGGCGGGCGCGAGTTCGCCGTCATCAGCGGCGGCTGGCAAGGCGCGATCCCGCTAGGCTCGATACAGCAGGCGCTCGACGCCGGTCTCATGGCACTGCCGAGTTTCGCGCCGGGTGGACCGATATCGGACCGTAGCGGCGAAATCATCGGCGGTACGCCCAGCGCCGCGCAACGCGCGGCGGTGGCGTTGCTCTACGTTGCGCTGATGGTCGACCTTTGCCTCGATCTCATCCATTCCGAAAACACGGTGATCGTCGATGGCGGGCTGAACACTGGCGGCCTGCTTGCCGGGCTGCTGGCGCAGCTGCGTCCGGGCCAGACCTTCCTGCAAGGCGCCTCGTTGGAAGGCAGCGCCACCGGTGCCGCGGCGCTCGCCTTCGAGAGCCTGGGACGCGACTTCGCCGCCGAGCCGCCGGAGCCGGTGCGGGCGACGCAATTCGGCGGTCTTGCCGGCTATCGCGAGGCCTGGCGCGACCGCTTTGCCGGGCACGGTGCCGCCGCCAAGGCAGCGGGTGGTGCGCGATGAGCGCGGCAGTCCAAATGCAGACGACACGCCAGCCGGTGCTGGAGATGCGCCACATCTCGAAGACCTTCGGCGCGATCCGCGCCCTGCAGGACGTCTCGCTCAGCGTCCACGCCGGCGAATTGCACGCGCTGATGGGCGAGAACGGCGCCGGCAAGTCGACGCTGATGAAGGTGCTGTCGGGCGCCTATCGGCCGGACCCCGGCGGCGAGATCCTGATCGATGGCGCGCCCGCCGCGACCGGCGATCCGATCAAGGCTCGCGCGGCCGGCATCGCGGTGATCTACCAGGAGCTGTCGCTGGCGCCGAACCTGACGGTGGCGCAGAACATCTTCCTCGGCAACGAGCCGCGGCGCTTCGGCGTCGTCGACCGGGACCAGTGCAACCGGCGCGCCGCCGAGATCGTCGACCGGCTCGGCGTCTCCTTCTCGGCGCGTGCCCTGGTTTCCAGCCTGTCGCTCGGCGAGCGCCAGCTGGTCGAGATCGCCCGGGCGCTGTCGACCAATGCGCGCATCATCGTCATGGACGAGCCGACCACGTCGCTGACCTCGCGCGAGACCGACCGGCTGTTCGAGGTGATCGCGACGCTGAAGGCGCAAGGCATCGCCATCATCTACATCAGCCATCGCATGGAAGAGGTCTACCAACTCGCCGACCGCGTCAGCGTGCTGCGCGACAGCGGCTATGTCGGTACGCTGGAGCGCGCCGACCTCAACGCCTCGCGCCTGGTGTCGATGATGGTCGGCCGCGATCTCTCCGCCTTCTACAAGAAGGATCATCGCCCGCCGGACGAGAAACGCGCCGTGGCGCTCTCGGTGCGCGGCATGTCCGACGCGCACTTGCTGAAGAACTGTTCGTTCGACCTCCACCACGGCGAGGTGCTGGCACTGGCCGGCCTCGTCGGCTCGGGCCGCACGGAGCTTGCCAGGCTGATCTTCGGCGCCGACAAGCGCAGCGCCGGCACGATGGAACTCGACGGCAAGGCCGTGACCATCGGCTCGCCGCGCGAGGCGCTCGATGCCGGCATCGCCTACCTCACCGAAGACCGCAAGGAACTCGGCCTGTTCCTCGACATGTCGATTTCGGACAACATCAGCATGGGCGTGCTGGCCAAGGACGCACGAGCCGGCGGATTTCGCGATTTCGCCGCCGCCGACAGGAGAGCGGCGAAGGCCATTGCGGACCTCTCCATCCGCACCGGCTCGGCACAGGCCAACGCCGGCTCGCTGTCGGGCGGCAACCAGCAGAAGGTGCTGCTCGCGCGCCTGCTGGAGACCGAGCCGAAGGTGGTCATCCTCGACGAGCCGACCCGCGGCGTCGATGTCGGCGCCAAGTCGGAAATCTACCGGCTGATCGACAACCTCGCCAACAAGGGCATCGCCATCCTGATGATCTCCAGCGAATTGCCCGAGGTGATCGGCGTCGCCGACCGCGTGCTGGTGATGCGCGATGGCGCGATCGCTGGCGAGGTGACGGCATCGGAAGGCGAGCCGCTTCGTCAGGAAGCGATCATGGAACTTGCGACGGGAGCGTCTCAGCGATGACAGACAGGACGACCGGGACGAAGAGTGTGGATCAGGCGGCGGTCAGGAGTCGGCGGCTGCGCACCGCGCTTGCGGCCCTTGGCATGCTGCCGGTGCTGGTGCTGCTGGCCGCTGGCTTCCAGTTCATCAATCCGCGCTTTCTGACCGGCACCAACCTGCTGATCGTCACGCAGCAATCGTCGATCAACATCGTGCTTGCCGCCGGCATGACCTTCGTCATCCTGACCGGCGGCATCGACCTGTCGGTCGGCTCCATCCTTGCCGCCTCCGCGATGGTGGCGGTGCTGGTGTCGCTGGTGCCGGACTGGGGCCTGCTCGGCGTGCCGGCGGCCATCCTGGTCGGCCTTGGCTTCGGGCTCATCAACGGGTTGCTGGTCGCCTATATCAGGCTGCCGCCGTTCATCGTGACGCTCGGTTCGCTGACCGCCGTGCGCGGCGTTGCCCGCCTGCTCGGGCAGGACACGACGGTGTTCAACTCCGACCTGCCGTTCGACTTCATCGGCAACGGTTCGGTGCTCGGTATCCCCTGGCTGGTCATCATCGCGCTGTCGGTGGTGGTGCTGTCCTGGCTGGTGCTCAAACGCACCGTGCTCGGCACCTGGATCTACGCCGTCGGCGGCAACGCCGAGGCTGCGCGGCTGACCGGCATCAAGGTGCCTCTGGTGCTGCTCTTCGTCTATGGCGTTTCCGGGCTGCTCGCCGGCCTTGGCGGCGCCATGTCGGCGGCCCGGCTCTACGCCGCCAACGGCCTGCAGCTCGGACAAAGCTATGAACTCGACGCCATCGCCGCCGTCATCCTCGGCGGCACCAGTTTCGTCGGCGGCGTCGGCTCGATCTGGGGCACGCTGATCGGCGGGCTGATCATCGCGGTGCTCTCCAACGGGCTCATCTTGGCCGGTGTCTCGGACATCTGGCAATACATCATCAAGGGATTGGTCATCATCGTGGCGGTCGCCCTCGACCGCTACCGGCTCCAGGCAGGGGCAAGAACGTGAGTGACCTGGTCGCCGGCATCAACGACCGGCTCGTGCAACGCACCGTGAGAGGCGCGGTGCATCGGAGGAAGTAAGCGTAATGAAGATCATCACCAGACTGCTCTGCGGCGCCGCTTTCGCGGCCGTCGCCATCGCGCCGGCATCGGCCAAGGACCTCAACAAGGTCGGTATCTCGGTCGGCCTGCTCGGCAACCCGTTCTTCGTCGCCACCATCAAGGGCATCGAGGATGCGGCCAAGAAGATCAATCCGAAGGTCGAGGTGACATCGGTATCGGCCGACTACGACCTCAACAAGCAGGTCTCGCAGGTCGATTCCTTCATCGCCGCCGGCGTCGACGTGATCATGCTCAACGCGGTCGATGCCAAGGCGATCGCACCGGCTGTGAAGAAGGCGCAGGCCGCCGGCATCATCGTCGCCGCCTTCGACGTTTCGGCGCCGGGCGCCGATGTCACCGTGATGACCAACAACGTCAAGGCCGGCGAGGAAGCCTGCCAGTACCTGGTAGACCACACGGGCGGCAAGGGCGACTACGTCATCCTCAATGGACCGGCGTCGTCGTCGATCCTGGAACGTGTGAAGGGCTGCAAGAACGTGCTTGCCCAGCATCCCGACATCAAGATCCTGTCCGACGACCAGAACGCCGAAGGTTCGCGCGACGGCGGCCTGAAAGTGTTCCAGTCGCTGCTGACCCGTTTCGACAAGATCGACGCGGTGTTCGCCATCAACGATCCGACGGCGATCGGCGCCGAGCTCGCCGCCAAGCAGCTCAATCGTTCGGAGTTCATCTTCACCGCGGTCGACGGCGCGCCGGATATCGAGAAGGAACTTTCTTCCGGCAAATCGATGATCAAGGCTTCGGCCTCACAGGATCCCTATGTGATGGCCGGCCAGTCGCTGACCATGGCGGCCGATCTGCTGGCCGGCAAGAAGCCGGCGGAGGCCACCGTGCTGCTCGACCCGAAGCTGATCACGGCCGAGAACCTGAAGGACTACAAGGGCTGGACCGCGGCCCGCTAAGCCTCCCAAGGCTGGTGCGGCCGGCGCGATCCGGCCGCATCCATTGTCCCACCTCAATGCCGGAGACGATCATGTCGCGCATCGGAATCCATTCTTTCGTCTGGTCGGCAGGCTCGGCGCAGCACGAACTCGAACGCACGCTGGCCAATACCAAGGAGGCCGGTTTCGACCTGATAGAATTCTCCTATCTCGACCCCGCCGATGTCGATATTGGCGGCCTTGCCAAACGCATCGCCGATCTCGGCCTCGGCGTGGCGATCAGCATCGGGTTGCCTGGTGATGGCGACATATCGAGCGCCGACAAGGCGATCGCCGCGCGCGGCGTCGAGATCCTCAACCAGACCGTCGCGTTGACGCGCGACCTTGGCGGCAGCAAGGTCGCCGGCATTCTGTCGACCAGCCATGGCCTGCAGGTCGAGGCGCCGACACGCGATCAATGGAACCGCAGCGCCGCGGCGCTGGCCAAGGTTGCCGAGACGGCGAAGGCGGCCGGCATCACGCTCAACCTGGAAATCGTCAACCGCTTCGAAAGCAATCTGCTCAACACTGCCGCGCAGGGCCTGGCGTTCATCAAGGACACCGGGTCGGACAACATCTTCCTGCATCTCGACACCTTCCATATGAACGTCGAGGAGGCCGATCTCGGGCTCGCCATCCGTCACGCGGCAGCCAAGATCGGCTATGTCCATATCGGCGAAAGCCATCGTGGCTTCCTCGGCACCGGCAATATCGACTTCGCGGCGATTTTCGATGCGCTGACCGCAATCGGCTACGCCGACGATCTCAGCTTCGAATCCTTCTCCTCGGAGATCGTCGACGAGAACCTGTCGAAGAAGACCGCAATCTGGCGCAATCTGTGGACCGACAATATGGCGCTCGCCAAACACGCGCGCGCCTTCATCGGCCTCGGACTGGAGACGGCGCAACGCAAGGCTGAACTCGTCTCGGCGCCGCATAAACCGTAGCGACTCAAGGTCGGCACGGCAACGGGAGGCATGCCCGGATGCGCGGCCGCGCCTGTTTCGCATGGCGCGGCATTGCTCCCGTCATGTGCATCGGCTATCCGACCTCGAACATATGAAGCAAACGGAGCCCGGCATGACGAACAAGACCATTCTCAAATTCGGCGCGGTCGAGCACGCGGAAGCCGACGATCTGCCTGGCTGGATCGCGGTCGAGGGCCAGCCGACCATGCAGACCGCCGTCCAGCACACGACCGCGGATGGCAAGGTGATATCGGGCACATGGCGGGCGTCGCCCGGCACCTATCATGCGACCTACACCGATTATGAGTTCGTGCACATGATCGCCGGCCGCATCATTATCACGCCCGACGGGGGCACGCCGATCGAAGTGGGCCCCGGCGACGCCTTCGTAGTGGAAGCCGATTTCAAGGGCACCTGGAAGATCATCGAGCCGGTGACCAAGCATTTCGTCGTCCGGGTCGGCTGAGCCGGCCTGATCGCATTCGCGCATGAAAAATCCCGC
Organism: Mesorhizobium sp. M8A.F.Ca.ET.207.01.1.1; assembly: GCF_004794715.1. Taxonomy (NCBI): domain Bacteria; kingdom Pseudomonadati; phylum Pseudomonadota; class Alphaproteobacteria; order Hyphomicrobiales; family Phyllobacteriaceae; genus Mesorhizobium; species Mesorhizobium sp. M8A.F.Ca.ET.207.01.1.1. The sequence goes on from NZ_SRUS01000002.1 coordinate 25,761, forward strand.
CATGGTTCGCCATGGCGGGATTTTCGTTTGCGGCATTGGTTTCGACGGGTTGTTCCCTCGTTCAATGACCAGATGCATCGTAATGGGCCAGCACGTCTGGCACGGCATTTGCTGCTGTGGCGAGGCGGCCACAAGGCCGTCCCCATCCAACGGTTGGCAACGATGCATTTTCGTCAGTTTCTCATCGGAATGACCGCAACGTCGGCGTCCGTCGCGCTCGCGGCCTATTTCAGGACGGGTTCGCCATGGGTCGCCCTTGCATGGGCCGCCGCCAGCGCAACCCTGCTGCAAGCCGGCTACTTCATGCTGATCGTCAGGGAGATCTGTCGGCCGGCCGTCCCGGAAAGAACAGCGGCAAACCAGGATGCACGCCAGCCCGAGGTTCGGCTGCCGGTGCGCCTGCTTACGCTCGTTGCGATCACCATGCTGGCCAGCGCGGCGATGACGCAGACGACCCTTGCCGATGACGATGATACTTACTTCGACTGCGTCATCGGCAAGGCCGAGGCGATCATGAAACGGCAAACGCACAGGGATGCCGAAGCAGCGCTGGGGAAGGCCTATGCGCTGTGCCAGCCGATGGAACCGTCCCAGGAAGCGTTCTTGTCGCCCGGACCTGCCGCAACTGGTTGAAGTCGTTGACAATCAATGAGGGTTGTTTGCAATACGGTGCGACGTGGTCACCGCGAAAATCAATTCCAACCCTCTGATTTCGTTGGTGATCCCGACAGGAATCGAACCTGTGACCTACAGATTAGGAATCTGCCGCTCTATCCTACTGAGCTACGGGACCACGCGGCCCGACACATAGCCGCTTCGGACCGTTTCGCCAAGAGGCCGGCCGAAGGCAATTCGGCCGGCGCTTTACATGCATCAGGCGGCTAGCGCCGTCTCCGCCAGTTTTACCCAATAGCTCATGCCGTGCGGGATGGCTTCGTCGTTGAAGTCATAGGCCGGGTTGTGGAGACCGGCGGTCTCGCCATTGCCGATGAAGATGAAGGCTCCGGGCCGGGCTTCCAGCATATAGGAGAAGTCCTCGCCGCCCATCACCGGCTGGATCGCGCGGTGCACCTGGGCATCGCCGGCCACGTCGGCGGCCACGTCGCTGGCGAACACCGTCTCATCCGCATGGTTGAACGTCACCGGGTAATTCGCGTCGTAGTCGACCTCGATCGTCGCGCCATAGGCGGTGGCCAGCCCCGCGCAGATCGCGCGGATACGCTCTTCCGATTTCTTGGCCACCTCCTTCTTCAGCGTGCGCACCGTGCCGGCGATCTCGGCCGATTCCGGGATGATGTTGTAGGCGTCGCCCGCGTGGAACTTGGTCACCGACACCACCACGGCCTCGACAGGATCGGTGCTGCGCGAGGCGATCGTCTGCAAGGCGCCGACCAGCTGGCTGGTGATGACGATCGGGTCGATCGTGCCGTGCGGCATCGCCGCATGGCCGCCCCGGCCTTTCACGGTGATGGTGAATTCGGCGGTCGCCGCCATGATCGGGCCTGGACGGATGGCGAACTGGCCGACCGGCAGGCCGGGCATATTGTGCATGCCGAACACTTTGGCGATATCGAAGCGCTCCATCATGCCGTCCTTGACCATCTCGTTGCCGCCGCCACCGCCTTCTTCCGCCGGCTGGAAGATGACCGCCACGGAGCCCGTGAAATTGCGCGTCTCGGCGAGATATTTCGCCGCGCCGAGCAGCATCGCGGTGTGGCCGTCATGGCCGCAGGCATGCATCTTGCCCGGAACGGTCGACGCGTAGGGCTTGCCGGTGATCTCCTTGAGCGGCAGGGCGTCCATGTCGGCGCGCAACCCGATTGTGGGGCCTTCCCCCTGACGGCCGCGGATGATGCCGACGACGCCCGTCTTGCCGAGGCCGGTCACCACATCGTCGCAGCCAAACTCTTTCAGCTTTTCGGTGACGAAGGCCGCCGTCTTGAAGACATCGAAGTTCAGTTCTGGCGTCTGGTGCAGATGCTGTCGCCAGCCAGCGACTTCGTCCTGCATTTCGGCGGCGCGGTTCAGGATTGGCATGATGGTTCCATTTCGTTGTTGGTGCAGCCGGCTTCAGCCCGATGTTTTGGAATTGTGATTGTCAGGCGCTTTGCCATGTTGGCGTCACATAGGGTAAATAGCACCGCAATAATGCGGTCCGGTTTTTGAGGGTCGGATCCTTATGCTGGCGGTCACGTAACGAAATCTTACGGAGCCAGGGGCAATCAGGGCAAGAGGCGATTTCGGATTCGATCATGCGGCACAGGCATTTCCTCAAACTATTCCCGGCTGGCGCAATCATGCTGTCGGTCCTGGCTGGGCCGGCGCTGGCCAATCCGGTGGTGGTCTTCGACCTCAAGAGCGGCCAGATCCTGCAGCATCAGGATGCGTTCAAGCGCTGGTATCCAGCCTCGCTCAGCAAGCTGATGACCGCCTATGTGACCTTCAGGGCGATCGCGGCCGGGGAAGTCCAGCTCGATTCGCCGATCAAGGTGACCAAACATTCCGCCGGCGAACCGCCGAGCAAGATGGGTTTCAAGCCCGGCTCGGTGATGCGGCTCGACAATGCGCTGAAGATGATGCTGGTCAAATCGGCCAATGACATCGCCATGGCGGTCGGCGAGAATGTCGGCGGCTCGCAGGCAGCCTTTGCCGAAAGGATGAACGCCGAGGCGGCCCGGCTCGGCATGAACGGCACCCATTTCGTCAACCCGAACGGGCTTTACTCGCCCGACCAGTATACGACGGCGCGCGATCTCTCGATCCTGGTGATGGCGATCCGCCGCGAGTTTCCGCAATATGCGCCGTGGTTCTCGATCGAGGGGCTCGCGGTCGGCAAGAAGGCCATTTCCAACTACAATCTCCTGATCGGCCGCTATCCCGGCGCCGACGGCATGAAGACCGGCTTTGTCTGCCCGTCCGGCTTCAACATGATCGGTTCGGCGACCCGCAACGGGCGTACGCTGGTGGCGGTGGTGCTTGGCGAGAAGTCGGCGATCAGCCGTGCCGAAACCGCGGCCAAACTGCTCGATCAAGGCTTTGACGCGCCTGCCGCCGGGTCGACCACCGTCACCACGCTGGCGCCCTACGGCGATCTGATCTCGCCCAACGACATGCATGACGAGGTCTGCAAGAAGAAGACGAAGGCGGAGCAGTCCGAGGCGCCGCCAGCCGTCGCCGCCAAGGACGTGCCGAAATCGCCCTATCGGGAGAAGCTCGACCATGTGCCGACACTGGTTGCCGTCGGCCTCGGCGGCGCCACCGGTCCGGCGCCGAAAGCGATCCTCGACGAGGGCGCGCAGGAATATGCCGACGTGCCGATTCCGCCTTGGCGGCCCGACAAACCCGTACCGGCCGGCACCGGTCCGAAAGTCGTGGGTGCCGCCGCGCAAGGCGACCAGCCGACCAAAGCCGCGAATTAACCCGATGAGCGGTTTCCCGATACCCGTCTCGGTGCTGACCGGCTTTCTCGGCGCCGGCAAGACGACATTGCTCAACCGGCTCCTGAAGGATCCGGCCTTGGCCGACACCGCGGTCATCATCAACGAGTATGGCGAGGTGGCGATCGACCACCTGCTGGTCGAGCAGGCCTCCGACGGCATCATCCAGCTTTCCGACGGCTGCCTGTGCTGCACGGTGCGCGGCGAACTTGTCGACACGCTGGCCGACCTGGTCGACCGGCTGCAGACCGGCCGTATTGCCCGGCTTGCCCGCGTCATCGTCGAGACCACGGGACTGGCCGACCCGGCGCCGGTGCTGCAGTCGATCATGGGCCATCCGGCGCTGGTCCAGGCCTTTCGGCTCGACGGCGTCATCACCCTGGTCGATGCGGTCAACGGCGATGCGACACTCGATGCCCATGTCGAGGCGGTCAAGCAGGTTGCGGTGGCCGACCGTATCGTGCTCTCCAAGGCCGATCTGGTCGCTGATCCCGGCGATCTCGAAACGCTGCGGGCGCGCTTGCGCCAGATCAATCCCGGGGCTCAACTGCTCGATGTCGGGGAGACGAAGACCGGCGTGGCGGCGCTGTTCGACTGCGGCCTCTACAACCCGGCGACCAAGTCCGCCGATGTGCGGCGCTGGCTTGGCGAAGAGGCTGCGCATCACGACCATGATGACCATCATGGCCATGATGATCACGAGCATGACCATGCCCATCGCCACGATCAGCGCGTAAAAACCCATTCGCTGGTGCATGACGGGCCGGTCCCGTTTTCAGCCATCGAGATGTTTCTCGATCTCCTGCGTTCCACGCATGGCGATCACCTGCTGCGCATGAAGGGCGTCATCGAATTGCAGGAGGATTCGTCGCGGCCCTTGGTCGTGCATGGCGTGCAGAAGATCCTGCATCCGCCGGTGCGATTGCCGTTCTGGCCGGACAGCCAGCGCGGCACGCGGCTGGTGCTGATCACGCTCGACATGCCGGAAGACTATGTGCGCCGGCTGTTCGCCGCCTTCACCAACCGGCCGTCGGTCGATACGCCCGACCGCGCGGCGCTGGAAAACAACCCGTTGGCGATCGCCGGACTGTAAATCTTTCGATTATTGCTCGCCGCGCTCGACCAGAAAGCGATGGCCGCCTGAAACCGACGCTGTTTCGATCAGCTGGTGGCCGGCATCCGAGCAGAAGGCGGGGATGTCGATGACGGCCAGCGGGTCGGTGGTTTCCAGCCAGAGCCGGCTGCCCGGCTGCATGCCGGCCAGCCGCTTCTTCGCCTTCAGAACGGGCAGAGGGCAATTCAGCCCCTTCAGATCATAGACGGTGTCGCTGGCCACGGCGATCAGCCGCCGAACATGCCGAGCAGCTTGTTCTTCAGCTTCGTCACCCGGCTCACGTCCGCGCTGGCGGCCTGCGTTTCGGCCGGCTGGGCTTCCGTCGGAGCAGCAATGGTCGCAGTGGCGACGGGAGCTTCCTTGGCGGCCTTGGCCGCTTCCTTTGCAGCCACGGCTTGCGCCTTGGCGGCTTCCTTTTCTGCCAACGCCTGCGCCTTGGCGGCTTCCTTGGCCTGTTTGGCGGCCTCGATGGCTGCCAGCCTCTGCTCCTCGGCCTTCTTCTTGGCCGCTTTTTCTGCGTCGAGCGCCGCCATCTTGCGGCCGGCGGGCGAATCGATGCGGCCCATGCGCGCCGTCTCGGTCACCGAACCGTCGGTGTTGAGCGATGGCGGGTCGATCGGCACGCGTTCGCCACGGGCCCGGCGCTTGGACCAGTCGGAGACGATGCTGGCTTCCTTGATGCCGGCGATGGTTGGCTTCGGCGGCGGCACGCTGGCCTTGAGCGCGCCGTTGAACGCTGCATCGTAAGTGCTCTGATAGGCGTTGTAGGCGCTCTTCAAGGAATCCGGTTGTGTGGTCGCCGGGCACGCGCCGGTCGGGTCGAAGGTCTGGCCGTCGGCGGCAACCTGGTTGAAGACGTAGCGCTTCTCGCAGACGTCGACCTTCGGCGGCACCTTGGTGACTTCGAAATTGTCGTAGCCGACCTTCAGCATCTTCCAGAACTCATAGTTCGGGTCGTTGCGGTAGCGCGCCATGTTGGCCGCGGTCATGCGGAACGGAAAAGCCTGGATCTGGAACTCGGTCTGGCCACCCTGAAAGGCGTCGCGGCCGAAGGCATAGATCTGCTCGATCTGTGCGTCGGTCATCGAATAGCAGCCCGACGACGAGCAGGCGCCATGCACCATCAGGTTCTGGCCGGTGCGGCCATTGGCGCGGTCATAGGCGTTGGGGAAGCCGATGTTGAAGGACAGATGGTAGTTCGAGCGCGGGTTCATCTGCGATGGCCGAACCGTATAGAAACCTTCCGGCGCCTGGCGGTCGCCCTCGGTGTATTTCGGCCCGAGCTTGCCCGACCATTTGCAGATATCGTAGCTCGCCACCATGTCGTAGCGGCCATTGGTCTTGGCTTTCCAGATTTCGAGCTTGCCTTCTTCCTTGAAGATACGGGCCATCACCGAGGAGGTGCGGATCATGCCCTTGGCCTTCATGTCGGCCAGGATCTTGTCGGGCAGCGGCTTGTTGGCTTCCGGGGCAAAATCCTTCATCGACGAATCATTGCAGCCGGCAACGACTATCGAGGCAATGAGGACTCCGGTGCGGGCAAACTTGGCAAACATGGATACGGCTATGTCTTTTTCCTCGGTCCATGGCCTCAAAGCGGCTGGACCCGTATGCTGAACACCGACGGACCGTAAGCCCGTTAACCTTGAAAATTCCTTACCGCAAGCTTCGACAAACCCCTCACGGTAATTTCATTGAACCGAATCCGGCGGCATTTTTGTGGCGAAAGCGCTCATTGCCGCCACATTGCCGTGGGCACGGGGCTTCGATGGTCCCATTGTGCCGTCAGACGGTCAGAGGCTGCGGCCCATCGCCAGGTATTTCTCGCGGCGCTGTTCACGGAAATCGGTGTTGGCGCCGGCGAATTCCTTCATCGTCTTGGCGATGAGGTCGCCGGTCGCGGCTATCACCGTTTCGGGCGCGCGCTGGGCGCCGCCCATCGGCTCGGGGATGATGGCGTCGATGATCTTCAGTTCGAGAAGATCCTGCGCGGTGATCTTCATGTTGGTCGCCGCGTCCTTGGAGCGCGTCGTGTCGCGCCACAGGATGGAGGCGGCACCCTCGGGCGAAATCACCGAATAGATGGCGTGTTCGAGCATGTAGACGCGGTTGGCGGTGGCGATCGCGATGGCGCCGCCCGAACCGCCTTCGCCGATGACGACCGAGATCGACGGCACTTTCAGGCCAAGGCAGGCCGAGGTCGAGCGGGCGATGGCTTCGGCCTGGCCGCGCTCCTCGGCGCCGACGCCGGGATAGGCGCCGGCCGTGTCGACCAGCGTCAGCAGTGGAATCTTGAAGCGGTCGGCAAGTTCCATCAGCCGCACCGCCTTGCGATACCCTTCAGGACGCACCGAGCCGAAATTGTGCTTCAGCCGGCTCGCCGTGTCCGAGCCCTTTTCCTGGCCGAGGATGGCGACAGGTTCGCCGCGGAAACGGGCAAAGCCGCCGACGATCGCCTGGTCCTCGCCGAAATTGCGGTCGCCGGCGAGCGGCGTGAAGTCGCTGAACAGACCCTTGATGTAGTCGACGCAGTGCGGCCTGTCGGAATGGCGCGCCACCTGAACCTTCTGCCATGGCGTCAGTGCCTTGTAGAGTTCGCGCAGCGCGTCGCGCGAACGCTTCTCGAGCCTGGTGATCTCGTCGGCGACATCGACCGCCTCGCCGTTCTCGGCAAGCTTCTTGAGCTCGAGGATCTTGAGCTCAAGATCCTGCACCGGCTTTTCGAAATCGAGGTAATTGTACATGCTTGAGCGGACCGATGCGTCGGAAGGCAAGGACTGCGGAACCGTTGAAACCAAGGCTCCGGGCGGTGAAATGTCGTCCTCACATAGCGATATGAGGCCTAGTCGGCAAGCGGATGATGATCGTTGACCAGCCGCACCAGCCGCTCCTCAAGCACGTGGGTGTAAATCTGTGTCGTCGATATGTCGGCGTGGCCAAGCAGTTGCTGCACGGCCCTGAGATCGGCGCCGTTCTGCAGGAGATGGCTGGCGAAAGCATGGCGCAGCACATGCGGCGATATTTTCGCCGAGGCGATGCCGGCCCTTGCTGCCAGCCCTTTCAGGTCACGGGCAAAGACCTGGCGCGAGAGATAGCCGCTGTCCGATGCCGCCGGAAACAGGAACGGGCTGTCGCCGAAGGCAGGCACCTTGGCCCGGGCGTCAAGCCAGCTCCGCATCGCCGAGCGCGCCTTGGCCGACAGCGGCACCAGGCGTTCCTTGTCGCCCTTGCCGCGCACCATGAAGAAACGGTCGTCGCGCTGCGCCACCGTCACCGGCAGGCCGACCAGCTCGGAAACGCGCAGACCCGTGGCGTAGAGCACTTCGACCAGCGCATGCAGGCGCAAGGCCGCCAACCTGTCGGCATGACCGAGCCCGGCATCGCCGGCTTCGTGCGCGGCGCGGTCGATCAGCCGGCCGGTTTCGGCCTCGCTCATCGTCTTGGGCAGTGGCCGACCCTTCTTAGGGCTGTCCAGCGTGCCGGTCGGGTCGTCGGCGCGCAGGCCTTCGGCATAAAGGAACTTGAAGAACTGGCGGATTGCCGACAGTTTGCGCGCCTGCGACGTCGGCGCGAAGCCGCGCCCGGCGATGTCGTCGAGATAGGCGCGGATGTCGGCGGCACCTGCGCGGGCAAGTCCGCCGTCGATCCCGTCGGAAGCATCCTCCAGATCGCGGCGATAGGAGGAAAGCGTGTTCTCGGCCGCTCCCCGCTCGGCGCTCATCATTTCCAGGAAGGCCTCGATACGGGCGGCGCTGTTCATTTCCTTGAGGCGGTTCCGAGACAGTTTTGCTGTTCAGTTTTTCTTGGGATTGAGCTTTTCGGGCGGAATACGCACGCTCATTTCCGCTCTTTTCGGCTCGACGAACATCACCAGCGCGAACATCGTACCATAGGCAATGCCGGCCAGAATCGCGAGGGTCACGACAAAGCGAAACAGTGTCGGCATCAATTCTCGCCCGTCTTTTTGTTCTGCGTTTCCAAACCCTGTGCCCTTATGGGACGCCAATCCGACCAATTCAAGGAGGAAGCGGGGGCGTGTTGGCAACTTCTGATGCGAGCGTCCCTCTGTCCATATCGAGCCCACGGCACTCGGCACGCTTGACGCAAACCGGCTTTTCATGTCGATACGCCGGCAAAGAGGGCCCAAGAAACAGCTGATGAACGCGCTACAGGCAAATCCTCCAGGCGAGACCCATGCCGCGCTGCTTGGCAGGCTGGGCGGCCGGTCCATTGTCTTTGTCGGCCTGATGGGCGCCGGCAAGACGGCGATCGGCCGCAAGGTGTCGACGATGCTTTCGCTGCCCTTCATCGACAGCGACCAGGAGATCGAGAGCGTGTCGCGGATGACCGTTCCGGAGCTGTTCGAGCGCTATGGCGAAACCGAGTTCAGGGCCCTGGAGCAGCGTGTCATCCTGCGCGTGCTTGAAAACGGCCCTCAGGTTCTGTCGACCGGCGGCGGCGCCTTCATGAACGCGCAGACGCGCGAGGCCATCGCCGCCCACGGCGTCTCGGTGTGGCTGAAGGCCGAGCTCGACCTTTTGATGGACCGCGTTTCCAAGAAGCAGAACCGGCCACTTTTGAAAAGCGCCGATCCGCGCGCCGTGCTGGAGCGGCTGATGGAGGAACGCTATCCGGTCTATGCCACCTCCGACGTCACCGTGCCGACCCGCGACGACCGCAAGGAGATCATCGCCGCCGAGGTGCTTGAGGCGCTGTGCCGGCATTTCGGCATCGATACGATAGAAGCGACGGGCGAGGTCGAATCATGAGCGCGGATCAGCCTGTCATCGTCGAAGTCGGTCTCGGTGACCGGGCCTACGACATATTGATCGGCGCCGGCCTGCTGTCGCGCGCCGGTGCTGAGATTTCGCGCCGGCTGCCGGGCACACGCGCCGCCGTCGTAACCGACGAGAACGTCGCCGCGGCGCATCTCGATACGCTGAAGGCCGGGCTCGAGAAGGGTGGCATCCAGCCCACCGTCATCACGATGCCGCCCGGCGAGAAGACCAAGAGCTTTGCCCATCTCGAAGAGGTGGTCGATGGCGTCCTGGCCGCCAGGCTGGAGCGCGGCGACGTCGTCATCGCGCTTGGCGGCGGCGTCATCGGCGATCTCACCGGTTTTGCCGCAGGCATCGTGCGGCGCGGCATGAATTTCGTCCAGGTTCCGACCTCGCTGCTGGCGCAGGTCGATTCCTCGGTCGGCGGCAAGACCGGCATCAACAGCCCGCGCGGCAAGAACCTCGTCGGCGTCTTCCTCCAGCCCAGGCTGGTGCTGGCCGACACCGAAGTGCTCGACACGCTGCCGATCCGGGAATTTCGCGCCGGCTATGCCGAGCTCGCCAAATACGGGCTGATCGACCGGCCGGAATTCTTCGCCTGGCTGGAAGCGAACTGGGAAAAGGTGTTCGCCGGCGGACCGGAGCGGGCCGAGGCCATTGCCGAGGCCTGCCGCGCCAAGGCCGACGTCGTTGCCCGGGACGAGTTCGAAACGGGCGACCGCGCCCTGCTCAATCTCGGCCACACCTTCGGACACGCGCTCGAAGCCGCCACGCAGTATGACGGCGCTCGGCTTGTCCATGGCGAGGGGGTCGCCATCGGCATGGCGCTGGCGCACCGGTTCTCGTCGCGGCTCAATCTCGCCAGCCCCGACGATGCGGCCCGCGTCGAGGCGCATCTGCGTGCCGTCGGGCTGCCGTGGCGGATGGCCGATATCCCGGGCCATTTGCCCGATGCGGATACCCTGCTTTCATTCATCACGCAGGACAAGAAGGTGTCGCGCGGCGCGCTGACCTTCATTCTGACGCGCGGCATCGGCCAGGCCTTCATCGCCAAGGATGTACCGGCCTCGGAAGTGCTGTCGTTCCTCAGGGAAAGCCATCCAGCCAGCCGGAAAGCCGGCTGAGATGGACAATGGCTGGATCGTCGTCGCCGTCCTTGCCATCATCGTCCTGCTGGTCGTTGCCGTGCGCAAGCGTCTCCTCGCAATGTTCGGCTATGAACTGTCGCGCATCGAGCCGCAGCGCTCGAGCCAGGACGAATTGCGCGGCGCGGTCGACGATTTCCGCCGTGACGGGCAGGTGGTGCGCGAGGACCGCGACCGCATCGGCGGCCTGTTCGACCTCGAAGAGCTCGAAGTTTCCGACGTCATGGTCCACCGCACGAATATGCGCTCGGTCAACGCCGACAATGCGCCGGAGGCAGTGGTGCGCGAGATCCTGCAGAGCCCGCACACCCGCATGCCGCTCTGGAAAGGCTCGCTCGACAACATCGTCGGCGTGCTGCACGCCAAGGATCTGCTGCGCGCGCTGAACGAAGTCGGCAACGATTTCTCGCAAATCGACGTGATGAAGATCGCCTCAAAACCCTGGTTCGTGCCCGACACCACGACCTTGCAGGAACAGCTCAACGCCTTCCTGCGCCGCAAGGCGCATTTCGCCGTCGTCGTCGACGAATATGGCGAGGTCGAGGGGCTGGTGACGCTGGAGGACATCATCGAGGAGATCGTCGGCGAGATCGCTGACGAGCACGATGTCGACATCCAGGGCGTCAAGCAGGAGGCAGACGGCTCCATCGTGGTCGATGGCACGGTGCCGATCCGCGACCTCAACCGGGCGCTCGACTGGAACCTGCCCGACGAGGAGGCGACCACCATTGCCGGCCTCGTCATCCACGAGGCGCAATCGATCCCCGAGGAGAAGCAGGCTTTTACGTTCCACGGCAAGCGCTTCGTCGTGATGAAGCGCGACAAGAACCGCATTGCCAGGGTCAGGATCCGGCCGGCCGGCGACGCCTGAAGCCTGTCTTTATGCTAGTTGCCCCAAGGCCGCTGCGCACTTTTTGATCGATATGCGCCGGGCCTGAGCCACGGCATCGGTGCAACAACCAAGCCTCATTCCGCGATCTGGCTCGTCGACCGTTCATTGACCGTCAGGCCCGTCTCAGCGTCGACGGCGGCCAGGCTGACCTCATAGCCCCAAAGCCTCCGGATGTGACGAAGCGTGGCGTCGCGGCTGGTGTCCTCAAGAAGGATGCCCTGTTTCACCTTGTGCTGCAGTCGCAAATGCCGATCGCCGAGCAGATCGACATCCACCACCTGGATGTCCGGTCGGTTCGCGCCGACGTCGTAGTTGTGAGCGAGCGCGGCGCGTATCTTTTCATAGCCGCGCTCGTTGTGGATCGAGGCGACCTCACAATGTGGCTGGTCGGCAGCGTCGCCGAGCACAAAAAACCGCCATTTCCGGATCAAGGCCGGGCTGAGGTACTGGCGGATAAAGGACTCGTCGCGGTGGTCTGCCCAGGCGTCGAGGAGGACCTCGCGCCAGTTGCCGTGGCCGGCGATGTCGGGAAACCAGTCTCGATCCTCGGCCGTCGGCTTGGTCGAAATGCGCCTGATGTCCTGCATCATGTCGAGGCCGAGAGCGTATGGATTGATGCCCGAAAAACGCGGATCATCGAACGCCGGCTGGAAGACCACGTTGGAATGATTGCGCAGGATTTCGAGCATGGCGCCCTCGCTGATCCGGCCGCGGTCGAACAGCGTGTTCATCACGGTGTAGTGCACGAAGGTGGCGCAGCCCTCGTTCATCACCTGTGTTTGCCGTTGCGGATAAAAATATTGCGCTATGACGCGAACGATCCTGATGATCTCGCGCTGCCAGGGCTCCAGGACCAGACTGTTCTTTTCCAGGAAATAAAGGAGGTTTTCTTCGGGCAGGTTGAGCGACTTCTTCCACTCCGGGTCCTGGACCTTGACGTCGGCCCTTTGCTGCGAAGGCGGCAGCGTGCGCCACAAATCATTGTAGGAGCGCTCTTCGTATTCGAGACGCTCGCGAAGCCCTTCGCGCAGTCGTTCCGACGACAGCTTCGGCGGCCGCTGATAGCGGAATACACCCTGTTCCATCAGCGCGTGGGCGGAATCGAGAACGGCCTCGACGGCAGCGAGGCCGTGCCGCTCCTCGCAACGGACAATGTAGCTCTTGGCGAAGTCCAGGTAGCCGAGGATCGCTCCAGCGTCCGTCCACTGCTTGAACAGATGGTTATTCTTGAAGAAATGGTTGTGCCCGAGCGCGGCGTGAGCCGTCACCAAGGCCTGCAGGGCCATGGTGTTCTCCTCCATCAGATAGACGATGCAGGGATTGGAATTGATGACCAGTTCATAGGCAAGTCCGCGCCCGCCTTTGCGATAGAGCAGATCCTGGTGGAGGAAGTGTTTGCCGAAAGACCAATGTCGGTACATCAGCGGCATACCGACTGACGAGTAGGCGTCGAGCATCTGCTGGGAGGAGATGATCTCCATCTGCACGGGATAGATATCGAGATGGAGCTCTTCGACAGCGATCGCCTCGATCGCATCATAGACCCGCGACAATTTCGTAAAATCCCAGTCGGATCCGGAAAAAAGCAGTTCGGAATTAGCGGCTTGTGTGGTCATCAGCTCCCTCACGCTCTCTTGAGGAGAGTCGGCTGTCTGCCGAAGAGCTGGCGAAAGACCGGGTAGATATCGGCGGGCGTGGCGATGCGGCTCATCTGGAAGTTCGGCCATTTCAGGTCGATCGCGCTATAGGCACGCCATAGCGATGTCCCGTTCTCGGTCGTGCCGAATATATGGGCTTCGCGCTCGTCGATGATCTCGACATAGGCAAAATACTGGCACAGCCGCATGAGCTTGCCGTCGAGCAGGGCTATGCAGCGCTCGGAATCGGTGATGGAATTGTCTCCGTCCGAGGCCTGGGCGGCATAGATGTTCCACTGGCTGGCCGGATATCGCTGCCCGATGATGCGATGCATTTCCTCGAGCGCGGTGGAAACGACGGTACCGCCGCTTTGGGTGCAATTGAAGAATGTCTCCTCGTCAACCTCCTGCGCCTCGTGGGTATGGCGAATGAAGACGATTTCGATCCGGTCATAACGCCGTTTCAAAAACAGGTGCAGCAGCACGAAGAAGCGCTTGGCCAAATCCTTTTCGCGCTCACCCATGGACCCGGACACATCCATCAGACAGAACATGACGGCATTGGCGTTCGGCACGGGCTGGGGATCGAAGCGGTTGAATCGAATGTCGACGGGATCGACATAGGCAATTCGCCTGCGCCGCCGCTCCAATCGGTCCAGCTCCTCGCGCAATGCCGCAATGCGCTGGCGCGTCGCCGCGCTGGATTGCGCCAACTCGAGCATGGCGATTTCCTCGAGGATCGCGTCCATCTCGCTCTGCTTGGGGCGCCTCAGGGCAATACGCCGGCCGTGACTGTTACGCATCGTGCGCCCGACGTTGATGTTGGTCGGTGAGCCGGTAGCGGCGAAGCCAGCCCGGCGCGGCTTGAAGGCAAGGATTTCCTTGAGGTTGAGCTTGACCATATCCGGGAGTTCGAGATCCTCGAAAAAAAGATCGAGCACCTCTTCGCGTGACAGCACAAAACGAAAGTCGTCTTCGGACACGCTGTCTCCCGGGGACGACGCCCCGGCGCCGCCGCCCTGGCCGGGCTTGGGGATCAGATCTCCAGGAGAGAAATGCCTGTTGCCCGGCAGGATGTACTGGCGCCTGCCGCTGTTCCTGGCGTTGTTGAAGGTCGGCTCGCCCGTGCCCCTATCGGGCATGGGCACTGCGTGCTCGGCATCCACTTCGGCGATCCTGCCGATGCGGATCTGATCGCGTAGGCTTCGCTTGAGTTCTTCCCGAGCACGCTTGAGGAACCGCTGGCGATTGCCCAGGCTCTTGTCCTTCGGATTCAGGCGGCGGTCGATGAAAATAGGCATGGAACCATTCGGGCCTCTCTTAACCCGCCTTGTTCACCCGCATGTACCAGTCGACAAGCCGGCGCACCTGCCGCTCGGTGTAGCCGCGTTCCACCATGCGCTGCACGAATTCATTGTGCCGCTTTTCCGTGACGCTGTCCTGCTTGGAGCCGAAACTGATCACCGGCAAGAGGTCTTCGACCTGGCCGAACATCCGCTTCTCGATGACCTCGCGAAGTTTCTCATAACCTGTCCAGGACGGGTTGCGGCCGTGGTTTCGCGCCCGGGCACGCAGCGTGAATTTGACCACTTCATTGCGGAAGTCCTTGGGATTGGCGATGCCGGCCGGTTTCTCGACCTGCGACAATTCCTTGTCCAATACCTCGCGATTGAGAATCTGGCCCGTGTCGGGATCCTTGTAGTCCTGGTCCTCAATCCAGGCATCGGCATAGGCGATGTAGCGGTCGAAGAGGTTCTGGCCATATTCGCTGTATGATTCCAGATAGGCTTTCTGAATCTCGTGGCCGATGAACTCGGCATAGCGCGTTGCCAGTTCCGACTTGATGAAGTCGAGATAGGCGCCTTCCGTTTCCTTTGGAAACTGCTCGCGCTTGATCGCCTCTTCCAGGATGTACATCAGGTGCACGGGATCGGCAGCCACCTCCTTGGTGTCGTAGTTGAATGTCTGGGACAAGATCTTGAAGGCGAAGCGTGTGCTTACGCCGGTCATGCCTTCGTCGACGCCGGCGGCATCGCGATATTCCTGGACCGACTTCGCCTTGGGATCGACTTCCTTGAGGTTCTCACCGTCATAGGCGCGCATCTTGGTGTAGAGCGGCGAATTGTCGTGCTCGGCAAGGCGGGTCGAGACCGTGAATCGGCTGAGAATGTCCATCACTTCAGGTGCGCAGGGGCTTGCGGCCAGGTCGCTCTCGCGCAGCAGCTTTTCATAGATCTGCCGCTCTTCGGTGATCCGCAGGCAATACGGTACCTTGACCACGAGGATGCGGTCGAGAAAGGCCTCGTTGTTCTTGTTGTTTTTGAACTGTTGCCATTCCGATTCGTTGGAATGGGCAATGATGATGCCCTGGTATGGAAAGGCGCCGAAATTCTCGGTACCGTTGTAGCTGCCTTCCTGGGTCGCCGTCAGCAACGGGTGCAGGACCTTGATGGGCGCCTTGAACATCTCGACGAATTCGAGCAGGCCCTGCGTGGTCCGGTTCAGTCCGCCGCTGTAGGAATAGGCGTCCGGGTCGGACTGACTGAAATTTTCCAGCTGTCTGATGTCGACCTTGCCGACCAGGGCCGAGACATCCTGATTGTTTTCGTCGCCAGGCTCTGTCTTGGCAATGCCGATCTGGCGCAGCCGGGAAGGCATCAACTTGACCACGCTGAATTTGGAAATATCGCCGGACAGTTCGTCGAGTCGCTTGGCCGCCCATGGTGAGATGAGCCCATTCAGCCGGCGTCGGGCTATGCCGTATTTATCCTCCAGCAGGTCGCCCATGCGATCGGGGTGGAAAAGGCCAAGTGGCGATTCGAAAACCGGGCTGATCTGGTTGCCGACCTTCAGCGTGTAAATCGGGCGCTGTTCCATCAATTTCTTCAGCCGTTCGGCCAGGGAGGATTTGCCGCCGCCGACAGGGCCAAGGAGGTAGAGGATTTGCTTGCGCTCCTCGAGTCCCTGGGAGGCATAGCGAAAATACCCGGCGATACGCTCGATCGTTTCCTCCATGCCGTAGAAGTCGGAGAAGGAGGGATAGATCTTAAGGGTGCGGTTCGAAAAAATGCGGCCGAGCCGTTCGTCCTTGCTGGTGTCGACCAGGTCGGGTTCGCCGATCGCCTCGACCATCCGTTCAGGCGCCGAGGCATACATTGATTTGTCCTCTCGGCAGGCAAGGAGATACTGCTGGAGGCTGGTTTCTTCCTGGGCGGCGTTGGCATAAATCTCCGAAAAAAGGTCGAAGACGTCGGACTGATTGTCGCGCATAGTGCTTTGCCCTCAGAGCCGTGCTGGCTACCTAATGGCTCATCACATATTCAACTGCCGGAACGCATGGTGGTTCCCTTTATTAGGAGCGCGCGTGCATTTGGCATTGAAACCCGAGACGCCAGCCATCTGGCCGAAATGCTTACCCAATACTTAGGTGGTGATGGCCAGACGAGGTCGTCAAGGGGCAGATATTGATTTCGTGATCTGCACGGTATTGGAAGCGCGTTGATGCGGCCTGAGGCGGCGAAAGTTGCGACCCGGTTCGAGTTCGACGAAGCCTGGTGGCCGCGCCAGACGGTCGGTTGACCCAGCCGATTGTCACTTGCCCATTCTGTGGCTGGATCATGCCAAAAGCGTCGGCGGAATATTGCGGCGCGGACATGCGCGGGTGCAATTGCTCCTCGTTAACGGGAGAAAATTTGCATGAATGGCGCCGATGTCCTGTGCGACGTGCTGCTGGCCAATGATGTTACGGTGTGCTTCGCCAACCCCGGCACATCCGAAATGCATTTCGTCGCCGCGCTCGACCGCAAGCCGCGGATGCGTTGTGTGCTTGGCCTGTTCGAGGGCGTGGTGACCGGTGCGGCCGACGGCTATGCGCGCATGACCGATCGCCCCGCAGCGACGCTGCTTCACACAGGGCCGGGGCTGGCCAACGGTCTTGCCAACATGCACAACGCAAGGCGCGCCAGGAGTTCGATGATCAACATCGTCGGCGACCATGCCTCATACCATCTGCCGCTCGATGCGCCGCTGACCAGCGATATCGGAGGCCTGGCGGCGCCGATGTCCAACTGGGTGCGCCGCATCGAAGGGCCTGCCGATGTCCAGCCGGCCACGGAGGCCGCCTTTCGCGCCTCGCTGACGCCGCCGGGCGTCACGACGCTGATCCTGCCGGCGGACGCGGCCTGGGGGGAGGCTGACGCGGTTTCGCTCGGCAAGGTTGTCCTTTCACCGCCGCCGGTGGTTGACGTGGATGCGGTGCGTCAGGTGGCCGCGGCGATCCGCTCCGCGCCCGGCCGTGTTGGCATGATCGTTCGCGGGCGGGCGGCGCGCGCCGATGCGCTCGAGATCGCCGGCCAGATTTCGGCGGCCTGCGATGTCAGGCTGTTCAGCGAGGTCCTGATCGCCAGGATGCAGCGCGGGCGCGGACGTGTCGCGCCGACGCGCATTCCCTATCCTGTCGACGCGGCGACGGCAGCGCTCAGGGATATCGATGTTCTGGTGCTGGTCGGCGGAAAGGAGCCGGTCGCCTTCTTTGCCTATCCGGGAAAACCGGGACGGCTTGTCCGTGACGACTGCCAGGTGCTGACGCTCGCCGACCATGGGCAGGACCTGCATGCGGCGCTGGAAGCGCTTCGCGGTGAACTTGGCGTCAAGCCATCGCAACGGACGGCGGTTGCCAGCGCGTTTCCCGACGAGGCAACGCCGAACGGCCCGCTGACGGAAGACGCCATCGCACTGTCTGTCGCGAGAAAGCTGCCGGCCGACGCGATCGTCTGCGACGAGGCCGTCACCTCGGCGCGGCGTTTCTTCGCGCTGTCGGCCTTTGCCGCGCCGCACGATTACATGATGGGCACGGGCGGGTCGATCGGCGGCGGCATCCCGCTGGCGACGGGTGCGGCGATCGCCTGTCCCGGCCGCAAGGTGATCAATCTCGAGGCCGACGGCAGCGGCATGTACACGGTGCAGGGCCTGTGGACGCAGGCGCGGGAACGTCTCGACGTGGTGACGATCGTCTTTTCCAACCGCGCCTATGCGATCCTGCATGGCGAGATGAAGAATGTCGGCGTGAACGCGATCGGTGAGAATGCGCGGCGCATGCTCGATCTCGACCATCCGGCGCTGGACTGGGTTTCGCTGGCCAAAGGCATGGGCGTGGAGGCTGCGCGTGCGGATACCTGCGAGCGGTTCGACGCGCTGCTCGACGCTGCCTTGTCTCGCCCGGGGCCGTTTCTGATCGAAGCGGTAATCTGACCGGTTCTTACCAGCGCGTCTGTTCGCCGGGCGCCGCCGGCTCGATCGCCAGCGCGTGCACGCCGGCCTTCAACTCGTCGGCCAGCAGTTCGTTGACGGCGCGGTGACGGTCGATGCGGCTCATGCCGGCGAAATTCGGCGAGACGATGCGGACACGGAAGTGCGTCTCGCCGGTGCCGTCGAACTCGGCGTGATGGCCGGATTCCACGTGATGATGGCCGGCGTGCAGATGGCTTTCGTTGAGGATGACCAGCCGGTCCGGCGAAAATGCCTTGTTGAGCTTGTCTTCCATGGTCGCCTGTATGGACATCGTTTTCTCCCTTCACCACATATGGTTGGCGCTGCCGTGAAAACCGGAAATCGGTCTCACCAGGCCGCTGGCGCGCAACAAAATCGGTCATTCGCCTGCTTTAAGCCGCGATTCAGCGGTTAGGGCGATGATCGCGAAAATGTCAATTCTTGTTTCGCATCTGCGAACGCCCCATAAATGGGTGAGATGAAGCCGTATCCCAAATATTTCGAGAAGATTCGCGTTCGCCCCGACAAGGACGCGGAGGTGAAGTCGCACGCGCCGATCTGCCAGTGGGATGGCTGCAAGGAGGCGGGCACGCATCGCGCCCCGGTCGGACGCATGAAGGAGGGCGAGTATTTCCGCTTCTGTTTCGACCATGTGCGCGAGTACAACAAGGGCTTCAACTACTTCTCCGGCGTGCCGGACACCGAGGTCGCGCGCTTCCAGAAGGAAGCCATGACCGGCCACAGGCCGACCTGGAAGATGGGCGTCAACGGCGCCTCGACACGCTCCTCGCCCGATATGGCGCAGATGCGCTCCGGCCGCGCCGGCTACTACAACCGCATGCGCGACCCGTTCGACCTGTTCAAGGGGCCGAAGGATCCGCGCGAGGCGCGCGAGCGCAAGGCCAAGCCCCTTGAGGCCAAGGCGCTGGAAACGCTTGGCCTTGATACAAAGGCGACTGGCAAGGACATCAAGGCGCGCTATAAGGAACTGGTGAAGCGTCACCATCCGGATGCGAATGGCGGCGACAGAGGTTCGGAAGACCGGTTCCGCGATGTGCTTCAGGCCTATCGCGTGCTCAAACAGGCAGGCCTGTGCTGAGCGACCCTATGGTTTGTGTCGTTTTCCAACTTTCATAAGGTTGGAAAAGGCTTTAAGACCGCCCCCGAACAAAATCGATTGCCGGCGAAACGCGACGTTTCGCTTGTGGAGACGTTGAGAGATATGAACAAGGTCGATCGCGATATCGCTAACCTGCCCGACACGACGGTGTCGGTGAAGGAGAAATTCGGCTTCGAGTCCAAGATGGTCGTGCCGGCCTATTCGGTGACATCGGAGCATGTGCCCGACATTGATCCCGACTATCTGTTCGACAAGGCGACGACCTTGGCGATCCTCGCCGGCTTTGCCTACAACCGCCGCGTCATGGTGTCGGGCTATCACGGCACCGGCAAGTCGACCCATATCGAACAGGTTGCCGCCCGCCTCAACTGGCCTTGCGTGCGCGTCAACCTCGACAGCCATGTCAGCCGTATCGACCTCGTCGGCAAGGATGCGATCGTGGTCAAGGACGGCTTGCAGATCACCGAATTCCGCGACGGCATCCTGCCCTGGGCCTATCAGCACAATGTCGCGCTGTGCTTCGACGAATACGATGCCGGCCGTCCCGACGTGATGTTCGTCATCCAGCGCGTGCTGGAATCGTCCGGCCGCCTGACGCTGCTCGACCAGAGCCGGGTTATCCGCCCGCATCCGGCGTTCCGGCTGTTCTCGACCGCCAACACGGTCGGTCTGGGCGACACCACCGGCCTCTATCACGGCACCCAGCAGATCAACCAGGCGCAGATGGACCGCTGGTCGATCGTCACCACGCTGAACTATCTGCCGCACGACAATGAAGTGAACATCGTGCTGGCCAAGGCCAAGCACTATCGCGACACCAAGGGCAAGGACATCGTCAACAAGATGGTGCGCGTCGCCGACATGACGCGCTCGGCCTTTATCAATGGCGACCTGTCGACGGTGATGAGCCCGCGTACCGTCATCACCTGGGCCGAGAATGCCGAGATCTTCGGCGATGTCGGCATGGCGTTCCGGCTGACCTTCCTCAACAAGTGCGACGAGCTGGAACGTTCGGTGGTTGCCGAGTTCTACCAGCGCGCTTTCGGCCAGGATCTGCCCGAGAGCGCGGCCAACGTCGTGCTGGGCTAAGCAGGGCCTCGATGGCGGGTCCGGGCGACAATACGCGCAACAAGTCGAAGACGGGGTCTGAAGCCGACAGCTTCAAGCGCGCCGTCACGGTCTGCATGCGCGCCATCGCCGGCGATAAGGAGATGGAAGTCGGCTTCGCCAAGGACAGGCCGGCGCTGGCCGGTAACCGCGCGCGGCTTCCTGAACTGCCCAAGAAGGCATCGAAGACCGACATCGCGATCACCCGCGGGCTGGGCGATTCCATGGCGCTGAAGCGCGCCTGCCACGACGTGCGCATCCACAGCAAGCTGGCGCCCGAAGGCAAGGCAGCCCGCGCCATCTACGACGCGGTCGAACAGGCCCGCGTCGAGGCGATCGGCAGCCGCGCCATGCAAGGCGTCGCCGACAATATCGGCTCGATGCTGGAGGACAAGTACGCCAAGGCCAACCTCGTCGACGTCAAGGACAAGGCCGACGCGCCCATCGAGGAGGCGCTGGCGCTGATGGTGCGCGAAAAGCTGACCGGCCGGCCGGTGCCGAAGAGCGGCGAGCGGCTGGTCGAACTCTGGCGCCCGTGGGTCGAGGAGAAGGCAAAGGCGGACCTCGACGGCCTGTCGGAGAAACTCGAGGACCAGCAGGCCTTCGCCCGCGTCGTGCGCGAGATGCTCGCCTCCATGGAAATGGCCGAGGAACTCGGCGACGACCAGGAGACCGAAGACTCCGAGGACAATGACGACAACCAGCCGCAAGGCGAGGAACAGAGCGAGGAGGGCGGCGAAGACGATTCCGGCTCCGAGCAGTCGCAATCCGAGGACGCCGAGGCATCGGCGGACGACGAGCAGTCGGCCGAGACCGAAGCCTCCGACGCGACGGCCGACGATCTGTCGGATGACGACGATGCCGACGCCGAAACCCCCGGCGAGGCGCGCCGCAACGACAATCCCTTCACCAATCTGCCGAAGGAAATCGACTACAAGGTCTACACGTCAGCATTCGACGAGACGGTCGGCGCCGAGGAGCTCTGCGAAGAGGAAGAGCTCGACCGGCTGCGCGCCTTCCTCGACAAGCAGCTCGCCAACCTGTCGGGTGTCGTCGGACGGCTCGCCAACCGGCTGCAGCGCCGCCTGATGGCGCAGCAGAACCGGTCCTGGGATTTCGACCTGGAAGAGGGCTATCTCGATCCGGCGCGGCTGGTGCGCGTGGTTATCGATCCGATGCAGCCGCTGTCGTTCAAGCAGGAACGCGATACCAAATTCCGTGACACGGTGGTGACGCTGGTGCTCGACAATTCCGGTTCGATGCGCGGCCGGCCGATCACGGTCGCCGCCACCTGCGCCGACATTCTGGCGCGCACGCTGGAGCGCTGCGGCGTCTCGGTCGAGATCCTCGGCTTCACCACGCGGGCCTGGAAGGGCGGACAGGCCCGCGAGAAATGGCTGAAGGACGGCAAGCCGCCGAACCCCGGTCGGCTCAACGACCTGCGCCATATCATCTACAAGTCCGCTGACCATCCGTGGCGGCGGGCGCGCCGCAATCTCGGCCTGATGATGCGCGAAGGCCTGCTCAAGGAAAATATCGACGGCGAGGCGCTCTTGTGGGCGCACAACCGGCTGATTGCCCGGCCCGAGCAGCGCAAGATCCTGATGATGATCTCGGACGGCGCGCCCGTCGACGATTCCACGTTGTCGGTCAATCCGGGAAATTATCTCGAACGCCATCTGCGCGCCGTCATCGAACTGATCGAGACGCGTTCGCCGGTGGAGCTGCTGGCCATCGGCATCGGCCATGACGTCACGCGCTATTACAGGCGCGCCGTCACCATCGTCGATGCCGAGGAACTGGCCGGCGCCATGACCGAGCAACTGGCTTCGCTGTTTGCCGAGGAAAGCGCGAAGGATACGCGTCGCGGCGGCATGCGGCGCGCCGGATGATCTTTTTCCGAGGCGGGTTTCGGCACACGCTTTTCGCCGCCTTCGCCTTGCTTGCCGGCATGGCTTCGGCGCCAGCCGGTTCGGCCGACCCGGCTCCGGTTGAGCCTGTCGCGGTCTCGGCCCGCCCGATCACCGAATTCCATATTGGCCGTACCGACAAGCAGTTTGGCCAGCTCGAATTCGTCGGCGGGCTGGAAACGACCTCGCCATCACGTGATTTCGGGGCGCTGTCGGCCTTCCGGTTTCTGAAAGCCGGCAGTGATTTCATCGGCGTGGCCGACACCGGTTACTGGTTCTTCGGCTCGGTGGCCCGCGACGCTGACAGGCGGCCCGTTGGCATCCAGAATTTTCGCATGCAGCAGATGGTCGACCAGAACGGCCAGCCGATCGACGAAAAATGGGAAGTCGACGCCGAGGGCCTTGCGGTCAAGGACGGCATCGCCACCGTTGGTTTCGAGCGCAACCATCGCGTCGCCCAGTTCAAGATTGACCAAGACAATATGAAGGGGTCGTTCCGGCAGTTGGATTTCCTGGTGCCGGCGCGGGAGCTGCGGCAGAATCGCGGCTTCGAGACCGTCACCCATGCCAATGCCAACGGCCAGCATCAGGGCGGCCTGGTCGTGGTCTCGGAGAAGAGCCTCGACAAGACCGGCAATATCTACGCCGCCATCATCGAAGGCCCGCACAAGGGCGTCTTCACCGTCAAGCGCAACGACGATTTCGACATCACCGATGGCGCCTTCCTGCCGGATGGCGATCTTTTGCTGCTGGAGCGCAGTTTCACCATGGCGGGCGGCCTCAAGATGCGGCTGCGGCGCATTTATGGAGAGAGCGTCGAGACGGGCGCCGTCGCCGATGGGCCGGTGCTGCTGCAGGCCGACATGGGCTACCAGATCGACAATATGGAAGGTCTCGACGTCTGGACCCGCGATGACGGCGCGCTGATGGTGTCGCTGATCTCCGACGATAACCACTCGATCCTGCAGCGCAATCTCTACCTGGAATTCATCCTGCACCAGGATTGATGAGCGGCAGCCCCAACGATCTGAAGCTGAGTGTATTCAACACCGGCTTCACCACCGGACCTACGCTCACCCGCTCGCCGACTGGATTGCCGAACGCCGCATACCGGCGGAACGCCATCATACCGACCAGGGCGCCTTCTTCGACGGTGTCGTTCCGCCAAGGAGCGGGAGGAGGGGACACGCGGGCTCCTGGAGGCCCTTGCCGCCGAGCTCCAGAAGTCGAACTAGGGCAATTCCGGGAAAAGTGCGTAGCGGTTTTCCGTCCGGAATTGCGTAAAAACAAGAAGTTAGAGCGGTCAAAGATTCTATCAAACTCTGAATCGCCCTAAGTCCCGCTGAACATCGCCTGAGGCGGACCCGCTGGCCGACCTTACGTCAGGATCATCGGCCGTTGGTGGCGATCCAGATGACATGGCGCGCGCCGCGCTTGCCGTTGGCGCGCGTGTTGACCTCCTCAAAGGCGAAGCCGGCCTGTTTCAGCCGCCGCGTGAAACCGGCATCCGGGCCTTGCGACCACACCGCCAGCACGCCGCCCGGCTTGAGGGCGCTACGCGCGTCGCCGAGCCCTGCCAGGCTGTAGAGAGCGTCATTGCCCTTGTGGACGATGCCTTCGGGGCCATTGTCGACGTCGAGCAGGATCGCGTCCCAGGCTGCGGGCTCGGACCGTATCAACTTGCCGACATCGGCCTCGCGGATGGTGACGCGGGAATCGTCGAGCGAGCCGGCGAAAATCTCGGCCATCGGGCCGCGCGCCCAGGCGACGACGGCCGGCACCAGTTCCGCGACAACGATTTCGGCATTGTTGCCCAGTTCGGCGAGAGCAGCGCGCAGCGTAAAACCCATGCCAAGTCCGCCGATCAGCACCCTCGGCTGCCGATGGCCCGCGATCTTCTGGCAGGACAGTCTCGCCAGCGCCTCTTCCGAGCCGCTTAGCCGGCTGTTCATCAACTCGTTGGTGCCGAGCATGATAGAGAATTCGGAACCGCGCCGTTTCAGCCGCAGTTCCTGTTGGCCATCAGGCGTTTTCGCGGAGTCCAGCTGGATCCAGGGAATCACGGCTTAGGCCGCGGCAACGGCCGGCTGGCTCCAGCGGGCGGCGAGCAGCCGGTAAGGGATCAGTGCCACGACAGCGATGATCAGTTTCACGCTGAGGTCGCCGAGCGCCCAGGACACCCAACGCATGGCCTCGACATGAAACACGCCCATCAACGGGGCGCTCTCCAGCGCGAAGCTGTCGCTTGGGCCGGCGAAGGCAAAGGCGGCCGAAAAGGCCACGCCGAAGAACACGACGGTGTCGAACACCGATCCGACCAGCGTGCCGACGATCGGCGCCCGCCACCAGCTCTGCCGGCGCAGCCGGTTGAACACGGTGACGTCGAGCAATTGCGCGGTCAGGAAGGCAGCGCCCGAAGCGGCCGCGATACGCACCAGCCGGTCGGCCGACGTCTCGAATTCGATGAAGCCGTGGCGAAACAGGAAGGGTGGGATCAGGATCGAGCACACTACCGCCGTCATGAAGCCGACAAAGACGATGCGGCGCGCCACGGCAGGTCCGTAGCGCCGGTTGGCAAGGTCGGTGACCAGGAAGGAGAAGGGGTAGGTGAACGCGCCCCAGGTCAAAACGTCGGCGAGCGACAGGCCGCCAATCTGGCCCTGCATGGGAAACTGCACGAGGATGTTCGATGCCACGACGACAAGCGCCATGGCGGCCACGAAAGGCAGGTATCGCGAAAAAGAAGACATTTTTTTATCCTGGGTAATGGAACCAGCGGAGCATCATGCCGATCGGGCGGTGCCCGCTTCGCAGTTGGGCATCGGATTGTCGAGCCTTGCGGATCTATCCGATGCTCAGTGGCCAACAAAAGATTGGCCAGAGGCCAACAAGAGGTTGGCCGGGGCGGTCGTCCCCCGCCTTATCTGATGTTACGCAGCGACCTGCTCGGCGAGCTTCTTGGCGATCTGCTTCTTCAGCAGGCGCGCGCGCTGCGACAGTTCCTTGACGTCGGCCTTGGCCAGGAAAGCGTCGAGACCGCCACGATGTTCGACCGAACGCAGCGCGTTGGCTGAGATGCGCAGGCGCACGTTCTGGTTCAGCGCTTCCGAAATCAGCGTCACATTGACGAGGTTCGGCAGGAAGCGACGCTTGGTCTTGTTGTTGGCGTGGCTCACATTGTTGCCGGTCTGGACTGCTTTGGCAGTGAGTTCGCAGGTGCGGGACATGGGTTCTAACCTTCAGTTCTTTCGTGACCTGCCAAACCTTTGTGCCCACGCCGGGTGGCGCGCGGTTCTGGTCAGGCGGCCTTATGGAAAAAGTTGGCGTTCCATAGTTGCATTTCACCGGGGCGTCAAGCTCCGGCTTCGCCACGGAACCGCCCGGCATTTCATATTAAGGCCGGATTTCCCCCTATAAGCGGTCTCATAGGGACATGCCAGACCGGAGTCGCCCGCCTCCGGCCCAAAATCAAGGATCCGATCCGCCATGCCTCGTTTGTCTCACGCGCTCGTCACCGCGCTTGCCATCGCCTTGCCGTCCGCCGCGTCGGCTGCGTCGCCGCAATCCTTCAAGGGCGAATACACGGTGTCGTTCCTGGGGCTCTCGATCGCGAGATCGACTTTCTCCAGCAGCTATCAGAGTGGCGTTTATGCGATCAATGGCACCGTCTCCGCAGCGGGTCTGGCCAAGCTGTTCGACGACACGCGTGGCACAATCTCGTCCAAGGGTACGATCTCCGGGCAGAAAATGGTGCCGCAGGCATTCCGTGCCGATTACACTTCCGGCAAGAAGGCATCCTCGATCGACATTCGCTTTGCCAATGGCAACGTGGCGTCGACGCAGGTCATCCCCGCGCCGGGCAAGCGCGACCCCAAGGCCTGGGTACCGCTCGGTGCCGGCGATCTGGCATCGGTACTCGATCCGATGGCCGCCACCGTCATCCATGCCGACAGCCCCGACCAGGTCTGCGGCCGCAAGGTCAAGTTCTATGATGGTGAGATGCGCGCCGACCTGACGCTGACCTACGCCTCGAAAGGAACGATCTCGGTGCCGGGCTACAAGGGCGACACAGTCACCTGCCAGATGGGTTTCGAGCCGGTGGCAGGCTACCGCAAGGGCCGCAAGGCGCTCAATTATCTCAAGAGCAAGAGCCGCATGATGGTGACGTTTGCACCGCTTGGCCAAACCGGCGTATATGCGCCGATCCACGCTACGGTCGGAACGCAGATCGGCACCTTGACCATCAGCGCCGGACGTTTCGAAGCGGTACAATAAGGCAGGCCACCGGGGACAGAATGGGGCGCGCCACTGGAGACAAAATGGGGCGCGCAACACTGATCGGCTTTTCGGCGGTCGCCATGTGGGCGTTGCTGGCGTTGCTGACGGACGCATCCGGCAAGGTGCCGCCATTCCTGTTGTCGGCGATCACCTTCTCGATCGGCACCGGTGTCGGGCTAGTCGCACGGCTGTTCATGCCGGCTGCCGACAGGGGCCAGAAAATCCCACCCCAGGTGTGGGTGATCGGAATTGCCGGCCTGTTCGGCTACCACTTCTTCTACTTCACAGCGCTGCGCAACGCGCCGGCGGTGGAGGCGAGCCTGATTGCTTATCTCTGGCCACTGCTGATCGTGCTCGGCTCGGCGCTGATGCCGGGCGAAAAACTGGCGTGGCACCATGTCGTCGGCGCGCTGCTCGGCCTTGCCGGCACCGTGCTGATCGTCACCAAGGGTGGCGGCCTGGCCTTCGATGCTCGCTATACCTTCGGCTATGCCATGGCCGCCGTCTGCGCCTTGCTATGGTCGTCCTATTCACTGCTGTCGCGACGTTTCCCGTCGGTGCCGACCAGCATCGTCACCTGGTTCTGCGCGGCAACCGCCGTGCTGTCGCTCGCCTGCCACCTGGCGCTCGAGGAAACAGTGCTGCCGGTCGGCGCCGGCCAGTGGCTGGCCGTGCTCGGCCTTGGCCTGATGCCGGTGGGCGCGGCCTTCTATGCCTGGGACATCGGCGTCAAGCGCGGCAACATCCAGGTGTTGGGTGCGGTAAGCTACGCGGCGCCGCTTTTGTCGACGCTGGTGCTGATCGCGGCTGGCGTCGCCGAGCCTTCGTTGCGCATTCTGGCCGCCTGCGTGCTCATCACCGGCGGCGCGGCGCTGGCGGCAAAGTCGCTGTTTCTGCGCAAGTCCATTGCTATCGAGAGCGGAGCCGGGGCATCCGAAGACGGAGCCAGGGTATCCGAAGGTGGAGCCCGGGCATCCGAAGACGGAGCCAGGGCATGACGATGCCGTTTGCCGGCGGCATCGACGCCAACGCCAATGCAACGCTGATCTTTTCGATGGTGGCGGCGGTGATCTATGCCTTCACATCAGGCATGCCGCCGACGCTGGCCCGCTCGGCGGCAAAGACGCTCTCTGTGGCCATGCTCGCCGCACTCGCCGCAATGCAGGGCGGCCCGCTGCTGCTGGTTGCCGCCCTTGCGCTGAGCGCGATCGGCGACGCCTTCCTGTCGCGCGACGGGGAAAGGGCATTTCTCGGCGGGCTGGCGAGCTTTCTCGTCGCCCACATCGTCTATGTCGCGCTGTTCCAGCGTAGCGGTGGCGGATTGGAGCTGCTTTCCGCCGAATCCTGGCGAGGCGCGATTGCACTGGCCATGGGGGTGTTCGCGATCGTGATGCTGGCAGCGCTCTGGCGCCGTGTCGGCCCCGGCCTGCGTATCCCGATCGCCGTCTATGTCCTTGCGATCCTGGCGATGGGCATGTCGGCGCTGACGACAAACAGTATCTGGGTGATCGGCGGCGCCGTGCTGTTCATGGCATCGGACGGGCTGCTTGCCACGGAGAAATTCCTGGTGGCCGCCATCTCGCCGCATCGCGCCTGGATGCGCGTCGCAGTATGGGTGCTGTATTACGCCGCCCAGCTCGCCATTACCCTGGGTTTCCTGCTCGGTTAGGCTGCCAGCCCGGCTCGGCCAGTTCGAAGGCGGCGAAATCGAAACCCGGCGCGACGGTACAGCCGACCAGCGTCCACTCGCCCAGACTGCGCGCCGATTGCCACCAGCCTGCCGGCACGACGATTTGCGGCCTTTCGCCCGCCGCGAGGTCGATGCCGAGAACCTGCTCGATAACGGCGCCGCCTTCTTCACACATCGACAGCGCCAACGGCGCGCCGGCATGGAAATGCCAGACCTCGGCGGCATCCCTGACCCGATGCCAGGCTGAAAGCTGGTGCCGTTCCAGCAGAAAATAGATTGCGGTCGAATGGCCGCGCGCACCGCCGGCCTCGTCGCGAAAGGTTTCGGCATACCAGCCGCCTTCCGGATGCGGCTTCAGTGCGAGCGTTGCTATGATTTCCGCGGAACTGGTCATCGGCAGGAAGCTCGCATGGCGCTCAGAAATTGTCCTTGCGCTTGCGGATCTCGGCGAAGACCTCGGCATCCCCGGCCCTTTCCATGCCCAGATGCTTGCGGATTGCCGGATCGTGCCAGCGCAGGAAGGGATTGGTCGACAGTTCCTCGCCGATCGTCGTCGGCAGTGTCGGCTTGTTGTCGACCCGCAGCGCCTCGATCCGCGCGGCGCGTTCCTTCAACGCCGAATTGGTGGGGTCGACGCTCAGCGCGAAACGGGCATTGGCGAGCGTGTATTCGTGGCCGCAATAGATTGTCGTCTCGGCCGGAAGGGCTGCGAGCTTCTTCAGCGATTCGTACATGACCGGCGGCTTGCATTCGAACAGCCGCCCGCAACCCAGCGCGAACAGCGTATCCGCGGTGAACGCGACTTTCGCTGCCGGCAGATGGTAGGAGACATGGCCGGCGGTATGCCCGGGCGTGGCGATCACCTCGATGCGCTCATCGCCGAGATGAAGGACGGAGCCTTCTTCGACCGTTTCGTCGATGCCGGGGATTTTCGCCTTCTCCGCCTCCGGGCCGACGATGCGCAGCTTGAAGCGCTCCTTCAGCGCCAGGTTGGCCTCGACGTGATCCATATGATGATGCGTGGTCAGGATCATCGTCGGCGTCCAGCCGGTGCGCTTGATGGCGGCCAGGATCGGCGCTTCCTCGGGCGCGTCGATGATCGCGGTCTGGCCGCTATTGGGATCATGCACTAAGACGCCGAAATTGTCGGTGCGGCACATGAACTGTTCGATTTCGACCGGCATCGCGTCTCTCCATTAGAGCGCCGTGCGTCCAGCTGGACGCACAAGGACGCTCTAACATTTTTTTGCTGCTGCATCGTGCTTTCCGAAATCGAAACCGATTTCGGGCCGATGCAGTACCGCCGCAGACATAGGGCGCCGCTTCGTGAATGTCATCCCGGGTGACAAAGCGAATAGTCATCCCGGGATGTCAAAATGACGTCCGCCGCGCCGACCACTTGGGCCTTTTGTTGAATCCGGCTGATATCACGGCTACATCCCTGACATGCATTCCGACATCGTCGACCTTCGCTCCTTCTATTCGACAACGCTCGGCCGGTTCGCCGAGCGCTCGATCACCATGGCGCTGTCGTCGATATGGGCCGCGGTGCCCAATGAGCGGCTGCTCGGCCTCGGCTATACCTTGCCCTGGCTGGAGCGCTTCGGCTCCGATGCCGAGCGGGTCTTCGCCTTCATGCCGGCGACACAGGGCGCCGTGGTCTGGCCGGCGACCGGGCCGACGGCAACGGCACTGGTCTTCGACGAGGAGCTGCCGCTGGTCGATTCCTGCATCGACCGCATGCTGCTCGTCCATTCGCTCGAACATGTCGAGAACCCGCGCGAAACGCTGAACGAGATCTGGCGGGTCCTGTCGCCGGCGGGGCGCGTCGTCATCGTGGTACCCAACCGGCGCGGTGTCTGGGCGCGCTTCGAGCATACGCCGTTCGGCAACGGGCGGCCGTTCTCACGGGGGCAGCTCACCGAACTGCTGCGCGAGGCGAATTTCACGCCGGCCGCCTGGTCCGATGCCCTGTTCTTCCCGCCATCGCGGCGGCACTTCATGATGCGCTTCCACAATGTGCTGGAGCGTGCCGGCCGGCGGCTGTGGCCGATCTTCTCCGGCGTCATCGTGGTGGAAGCGCAGAAGCGGCTTTATCAAGGCGTGCCGGTGGCCCAGCGCGCATCTCGCCGCGTCTTCATGCCGGTGCTGTCGCCGCATGGCGCGACGCGGCTCGGCCGCCGGGCCGAGGGAAGGGGTGCAGCATCGTCGGCTCGGCAAGTGACACCTTCGTGATCGCAATGGAAACTTGCATCGCGCGGCATGTTTCCGACCTATCTGTCGTGCTGGGCTCGCGGAGTGCTTGAGGGCTGCCGCCGTCGGCTCTCTTCATCCGGTTTCAGCTTCGCTACTGAATGCAAGGATCTCGGCCATGGCTGATCAACTGGACAATCAGGCCACCGTTCAACCGGTCGCCGTGGCCAGCAGCCTGCGCGATCAGGTGGCGACGATCAAACGGGCGCTGATCGGATCGCCGGTTCGCAAATGGTTGCTGTGGACGTCGGCCGGCATCATGGCCGTCATCGTCGCGACGTCGATCGGCCAGGTTCTGCTCAATCGCTGGAACCAACCCTTTTACGATGCGCTCGCGCGCCGCGACATGGCCGCCTTCCTGCATCAGCTTCTCGTCTTTGCCATGATCGCGGGCGGACTGCTGGTGCTCAACATCGGCCAGACATGGCTCAACCAGATGATCCGGCTGAAGCTGCGCGAGGCGCTGACGCTGGATTTGATCGACCAGTGGATGCGGCCGGCGCGTGCTTTCCGGCTGGCCAATGCCGGCGCCATCGGCGTCAATCCCGACCAGCGCATGCAGCAGGATGCCGCGCATCTGTCGGACCTGTCGACCGATCTTGGTGTCGGCCTGCTGCAGTCGTTCATCCTGCTCGTGTCTTTCGTCGGCGTGCTGTGGGAGCTGTCCTCGGGCTTTGTGTTCCACATTGGTGGTTTGTCGCTGGCGATACCGGGCTACATGGTCTGGGCGGCGTTCCTCTATGCCGGCACCGCCTCCTGGCTGAGCTGGCTGGTCGGCCGGCCGCTCATCCGTCTCAACAGCGACCGCTATACGCGCGAAGCGGAGCTGCGCTCCTCGATGGTGCGCGTCAACGAGAACGTCGATGCCATCGCGCTGTACCGGGGCGAGGATGACGCCAGGCGACGGCTCGAACTCGACCTTGGCACGGTGCTGGGTGCCATGCGGCGCATCTACACCGCCCAGATCAACCTGTCCTGGGTAACCGACACCTATGGCTGGATCACCGTCGTGGCCCCGATCCTGGTTGCCTCGCCGGTCTATTTCTCGGGCGATATCAGCTTCGGCGGGCTGATGATGGCGGTCGGCGCCTTCAACCAGGTGCATTCATCGTTGCGCTGGTTCATCAACAACATCGGCAGCATCGCCGACTGGCGTGCCACGCTGATGCGTGTCGCCGACTTCCGCATCGCGCTCGATGAAACCGATGTGCTGCACGACAAGGAGAAGCGTATCTCCTTCGATGAAAACGCCAATGGCAGCCTGACGTTCGAGAAACTCCAGGTGGCCTCGCCGGAGGGTTGTACGAAGCTCTCCGACCAGCATGTCGAAATCCATGTCGGCGAGCGCGTGATGATCACCGGCGAGCCCGGCGCCGGCAAGACGCTGTTCTTCCGCGCCATTGCCGGCCTGTGGCCATGGGGGGGCGGAAAGATCGGCATGCCGGCGGGAGAAGCCCCCATCTTCGTGCCTCGTGTCCCTTACTTCCCCGCCGGTACGCTGCGCGAGGTGCTCGACCATCCCTATGGTGTCGCTCCGGCAAGCGATGCCGATATTTCGGCGGTGCTTGCCGAAGTCGGCCTCGATCGGCTGTCATCCTCGCTCGACCGGTCGGCCCGCTGGGAGCGTGAGTTGGGCGATGACGAACAGCGATCGCTCGCCTTCGCCAGGCTTGCCTTGCGGAAGCCGAAATGGGTGATCATCGATGAAGCGATGGATGCGTTCGACGGCCCGTCGCTGAGGCGTGTGCTGTCGCTCATGGATAAGCATCTGAAAGGTGCCGCGATCATCAATATCGGGCGCGGCCTGCACAACAATCAGTTCTTCCCGCGTTCCCTGACGATCGTGAAGGATACCGGCGTGCCCCCGCTGAAACCCGCCCGTGTCAGGGCGGGCGCCATCGAACCGCCGCCAGTCGCCGCTCGGCGCAAGACATAGAACGGCCGGCATTCGGACCGGGCGGCCACGCCTGCCACAAGCTTTATTTCGCCGTGATCGCGAGCGAATGTCGCGATCGAAACATCGCTCGTGCTGGCCATGCTTGAGATAATGAGCCTGCTTGCCTGCCTGGCTTGCGCCGAGGCCGCCCCGGTTCCTTCGGCGCCAAATACGCTGGCTGTCGACGTCGAACTGGTGCTGGCGGTCGATATCTCGCTGTCGATGGACGAGACCGAGTTCGCCCTTCAACGCGCCGGCTATGTCGAGGCGCTGCGGCACGCCGATTTCATCCAGGCGGTCCGTTCCGGCCATACTGGGCGCATTGCGCTCGCCTATTTCGAGTGGGCCGGCACGGTGCGCGATGACGCGGTCATCGGCTGGCAGATCATCGACAGTGCGCAGAGCGCCAACAGCTTTGCCGACAAGCTTGCGGCCCGCCCTTTCCGGAGTTTCCGCGGTACCTCGATTTCAAGCGCGCTTGCTTTCGGCGCCGAGCTTTTCGACGGCACCAATTTCGCGAGCGAACGCAGCGTCATCGACGTATCTGGCGACGGCCCCAACAATATCGGGCCGCCGGTCACTGTGACGCGCGATGCGGCCATTGCCAAGGGCATCGTCATCAACGGCCTGCCGATCCTGATCAAGCCATCACCGACCTTCAGCCATCTCGATCAGTATTATGCGCAGTGCGTGACCGGCGGACCTGGTTCCTTCGTGCTGCCGATCCATGCGGCCGCCGAATTCTCAACGGCGATCCGGCGCAAGCTGATTCTCGAAGTCAGCGGCATTCAGGACAAGCCCGAAATCATGCCCGCCGAGATGGACGCGCCGATCGACTGCCTTCTGGGAGAACGGGACAGGCGGTTCCTGTCGGATCCCTATTTCCCGGAACTGGACCGATAGGCCTGGCCGTGGGCCAGGCAGGCCCCCGCAACGCGCCGTACTCGATCGCTGCGCTGCCGCCAGGTCAGGCCGGTGGAATTCCAAACTTCCCGCGAACCTCGTCGTAGAGGCCGCGCCGCCAGCGGCGGCCGTAGAGATAACCGGTGATCAGTTCCGGCAATGAATAACCAAGCGCGTCGGACGAGCGGTTGGCCATGTATCCAGCAAATGCCTGTGGTATCCGCCCCCGGAGAATATCGGCGATGATCTGCCGCGTGATCATAAAGGGTGGGACATGGGGGTAAGAGCGAGCGATGTGCGGGTGCTTACTCATCAGGATCGCATAGGCTTCGACATAGCCGTCCCGGCGGCCCGAAATCGAGTTCTGCGAATTGTGCTTCGTCCAGTCGATATCTTCCGATAATTGCGCGCCGAAGCGCTGTGCGAAGCGCAGCAGAAGCTCCCGGTCCTGCATCCGGGGAATGTCGCTGTCATAGCCGCCGATGGCCAGCAAGGCTTCCCGCCTCGCCGTTATCGCCGACCCGGCGATGAAGGCCGTCTGCGCAACCACCGCCCGCTCCAGCATCGCCGGATTGAGGAAAGCACCGCGGTTGACGCAGGCGGTGCCACGGCCAGCCTTCACCGAGACATATGAGGAGAGCAGGACTTCGAGCGCCGGATTGTCGTCGAACCATGCCAGCGTCCGTTCGAGCCGGTGTGGCAGGAAGAGATCGTCCGAATCAAGAAAAGTCACCACGGGCGCCCTCGCCAGCTCGATGCCGGCATTCCTGGCGGCATTGGCGCCGCGCCATTTCGCGCCGACATAGATCAGCCGAGGGTCGCGAATGCGCGCAAGCGCCGCTTCCGTCCCGTCGGTCGAGCCATCGTCGACGACGATATGCTCAAACCGCGCCATGCTCTGAGAAAGCACGCTTTCCACCGCGCGGAGCACCGTTTGGCGCCGGTTGTGAGTCGGGGTGATGACCGTGATGAGGGGCAAATGCTCCACGTCAGCTGTTTCCAGCGCGAAAATGCACTTTCCGATAGCTCTTCAGGATGGTTGAATGGATCGGACTTCCCCCTGGCTGGCCCTCATCGGGATTAAGTGCGACGCTACAAAAAACAACCTGTTATGTCACCCATTGTGCCGTCGTTCTGACGACAAGGGAATGGTGAATTCCGGCGACTAGCGCTTCAACCGCAACACTTTTGCCACCGCTGAAATTGGCGGAGGCTCTTGGCGGTTGCGTCCATGTGGTGTTGGCCGACGGCGTGGAACATCCGCACAAGCCCACGGATGTCCTCGCATAGGAGGCCGACGGCGGCCTTATCGCTTCAACAAAAACACCGCCTGCTGGCCAAAGAAATTCCAGAACCACCAGGGCATCGACAGGCCGATCTTCTGGCCGTTGGCGTCGAGCGCGGTCGCCTTTTCCACCGTCGCGCCAAGCTCCTCGCACAGATTGACGAAGTCGCGGATGGTGCAGAAGTGGATGTTGGGCGTGTCGTACCAGGAGTAGGGCAGATCCTTGGTCACCGGCATGCGGCCCTTGACGAACAGCGACAGGCGCACCCGCCAATGGCCGAAATTGGGGAAGGACACGATCGCCCGATTGCCGATCCGGAGCAGTTCGTCGAGCACCAGCTTCGGGTTGCGGGTGGCCTGCAGGGTCTGCGACAGGACGACGAAGTCAAAACCCTTGTCGGGATAGAATTCGAGATCCTTGTCGGCATCGCCCTGGATGACCGAGAGGCCGCGCGCCACGCATTCGTTGACGCCGCGCTGCGAAAGCTCAAGGCCGCGACCGTCGACCTGCTTGGTTTCCTGCAGCAATTCGAGCAGCGAGCCGTCGCCGGAGCCTACGTCAAGCACGCGCGATTGCGGCGGGATGAGGTTGGCGACGACCTCAAGGTCGACACGCTGGCTGCCATTGACGCTCATGGCTTCGCCTCCTGAGTGGCGCATGACGATGGTCCGAAAAGTCCGCAACGTTTCGGGGTCATGCGCCGAGCCCCCTGGCGCGCGCGGCCGAACCGATAAAGCCGTTGATGGCGGCAAACAGTTCCGGCTCGTCGAGCAGGAAGGCGTCGTGGCCGCGGTCGGTCTCGATCTCGACGAAGGAAACCGAGGCGCCGGCGGCGTTGAGCGCGTGCACGATCGAGCGGCTCTCTTCGGTCGGGAACAGCCAATCCGACGTGAAGGACACCAGGCAGAAGCGGGTCTTGGTGCCGGCAAAGGCGTCCGCCAGCCGGCCGCCATGGTCGGCGGCAAGGTCGAAATAATCCATCGACCGTGTCATGTAGAGGTAGGAGTTGGCGTCGAAGCGGTCGACGAAGGTCATGCCCTGGTGGCGCAGATAGCTCTCGATTTGGAAATCGGCATCGAAGCCGAAGGTCAGCGCTTCGCGGTCCTGCAGGTTGCGGCCGAATTTGCGGTGCAGGGCGGCTTCCGACAGATAGGTGATGTGGGCGGCCATGCGCGCCACCGCCAACCCCTTTTCCGGGCGCTTGCCGTGCTCGAAATATTTGCCGCCATGCCAGTCCGGATCGGCCATCACGGCCTGCCGCCCGACCTCGTGGAAGGCGATGTTCTGTGACGAATGGCGCGCGCCGGTGGCAATCGGCAGTGCCGAGAACACCCGCTCGGGATAGCTCGACGCCCATTGCAGCACCTGCATGCCGCCCATCGAGCCGCCCAGCACGCAGAACAGCTTCTCGATGCCGAAATGGTCGACCAGCATCTGCTGCGCACGCACCATGTCGCGGATGGTGATGACAGGGAGGTCGAGCCCATAGGGCTTTCCCGTGGCGGGGTTGGTCGAAGCCGGCCCGGTGGAACCAAGGCAGCCGCCGATAACGTTGGAACAGATGACGAAGAAACGGTTGGTGTCGATGATCTTGCCGGGGCCGATCAGCACTTCCCACCAGCCTGGCTTGCCGGTCACCGGATTGGTGTTGGCGACATGCTGGTCGCCGGTCAGTGCATGGCAGACGAGGATGGCATTGGAACGGGCATCGTTCAGAACGCCATAGGTCTGATAGGCGATCTGGAACGGCGACAGCACCGTGCCGGCATCGAGCTTGAGCGGCTTGTCGGGTCCGAAACGCAACACCAGGCTCGACGGATTGTCGACCTCGTTGTTGGTCCTTGCTGCGCGCAGAGCGGCCATTCCTAATCTCTCTTGCTGCATCGTTTCTTGCGAAAATCTCCGCTGATTTTCGCGGCGCCGATGCGGTCGTCCGGGCCGGTAGCGGACAATAAAAAACCGGCATTGCCTTCGCAAAGCCGGTTACGTCACGCAAACGGCCCTTTAGCGAATTGTTTAACGTGGCTGCAAGCCGACCGGCCAAATCACCACGGAACTGTCACCGCACTTCTAGAACCCGCCCGCCTCGCCGTCAATGGCGGCGGCTGGCACTAGTGCCGCCTCTCGACATTGCCGGCCATGGCTTGTATTTCCGCAGCGGCTTCCGGATGGAGGCATTTTCGACGGATTTTGCAAGACATGAACAAGACACCGGATCAGGCACGTCCAACCCCCCGCGCGGGCATCATGGACATAGACGCCTATGTGCCCGGCAAGAGCACGGCGCCGGCCGGTGTCGCCAAGGTCTACAAGCTGTCGTCGAACGAGAACCCGCTTGGGCCGTCGCCGAAGGCGATCGAGGCCGCGCGTGAGGTTGCCGCAAAACTCGACATCTATCCCGACGGCACCGCCAAACGGTTGCGGGAGGCGATCGCCGAGGTGCATGGCCTCAACGCGCAGAACATCATCTGTTCCAACGGTTCCGACGAGATCCTTGGCCTGTTGGCACAGACCTATCTCGCGCCCGGCGACGAGGCCATGTTCACCGAACACGCCTTCATGGTCTACAAGATCTACATCCAGTCGGCCGGCGCCACCCCGGTCGTGGTCAAGGAGACCGACGAGCGCGCCGACATCGATGCGATGCTGGCGGCTGTGACGCCGCGCACGAAAATCGTGTTCCTGGCCAATCCCAACAATCCGACCGGCACCTATGTGCCGTTCCAGGAGGTGCGTCGCCTGCATGCCGGACTGCCGAAAAACGTGCTGCTGGTGCTCGACGCGGCCTATGCCGAATATGTCCGCCGCAACGATTACGAAGCCGGCATCGAGCTGGCCGGCAGCGCCGAGAACGTGGTGATGACCCGCACCTTCTCCAAGATCGGCCTCGGCGGAGCGCGTATCGGCTGGATGTATGGTCCGATGCACATTGTCGATGCGATCAACCGTGTGCGCGGCCCCTTCAACGTCAATGCGACGGCGATCGAGGCCGGCATCGCCGCGATCCGCGACCGCGCCCATGTCGAGCGCAGCGTGGCGCATAACGAGACCTGGCTCGCCTGGCTGAGCGAGGAGATGACTGGACTCGGGCTGCGCGTGACGCCCAGCGTCGGCAATTTCCTGCTCATTCATTTTCCCGACGACCAGAGGCATTCGGCGGCTGCGGCGGATGATTATCTGAGCGCGCGCGGCTATATTCTGCGGCGCGTTTCAGGCTACGGCTTTCCCAACGCGCTGCGAATGACCGTCGGTACCGAAGAGGCCAATCGCGGCGTTGTCGCCGCGCTCAAGACATTCCTGAAAAGCTAGAACGCCTGAAAAGTTACACACCATGGCATCACCGATGTTCGAAAAAATCGCGCTGGTCGGCATCGGCCTGATCGGCTCGTCGCTGGCCCGCGTCATTCGCCGCGAAGGCCTGGCTCGCCATGTCGCGATCTCGACGCGCAGTGTGGCAACGCTCAAGCGAGCCGAGGAACTGGGACTAGGCGATTCCTACACCACCGATTCCAGGGAAGCTGTGCGTGATGCCGATCTGGTCATCGTCTCGGTGCCGGTGGGCTCATCCGGTGCGGTGGCGCAGGAGATTGCGCCGGCGCTAAAAAAAGGTGCGATCCTCACCGATGTCGGCTCGACCAAGGCCTCAGTCATCGCGCAGATGCAGCCGCATGTGCCTGAGGGCGTCCATTTCATTCCCGGCCATCCGCTGGCGGGTACCGAAAAATCCGGCCCGGATGCCGGATTTGCCGACCTGTTCGACAATCGCTGGTGCATCTTCACGCCGGTGCCGGGCACCGATCCGGAGGCGCTGGAACGGCTGTCGGAATTCTGGCGCCGCTGCGGCGCCAACATCGACACGATGGATCCGCAGCATCACGACATGACGCTGGCCATCGTCTCGCATCTGCCGCACATCATCGCCTACAACATCGTCGGCACCGCCGACGACCTGGAATCGGTGACCAAGACGGAAGTGATCAAATATTCCGCCTCCGGCTTTCGCGATTTCACGCGTCTGGCCGCCTCCGATCCGACCATGTGGCGGGACGTGTGCCTGCACAACAAGGATGCCATCCTGGAAATGCTGGCGCGCTTCTCGGAAGATCTGGCGTTCCTGCAGCGCGCGATCCGCTGGGGCGATGGCGACAAACTCTTCGACCTGTTCACCCGCACCCGCGCCGTGCGCCGCTCGATCATCGAGGCGGGCCAGGATATCGACGCGCCGGACTTTGGCCGCCAGGCGGTCGAGCATCCGGCAAAGAGCTAAGCTGTTTCAGGCCAGGTCGCTGCCATCATGGCGAGCGTTTCCGCCCGATCTGGCGCGCCCAGCCTGCCGCCGAAGCGCAGGCATTTGAGCGCGGCGGCGGCACTCGCAAAGCGCAGTGCGTGCTCGATCGCCATGGCTTCCGCCAGCCCAACGGCAAAGGCGCCATGAAAGACATCGCCGGCGGCCAGCGTGTCGACCGCCTTGATCCTCGGCGCCTCGACATGGCGGGATGATCCGGCGCTTCGATCGAACCACCAGGTACCCGCCGCGCCGCCGGTGACCGCGACGAAGGCGTCGGTGCTGGAGGCGAGATCCTCGCAAGCGGTCTCCAGATCCAACGCGTGGCCGCAGATGATACGCACTGCCGGTTCGGAGGCGACGATGTGCGAGGCCAGCGGCAACAGTTGCTCCAGCACCGCCAGCGGCGCGGTATCGGCATCGAGGATAGCCGGCCTGCCCGCGGCGCGCGCCGCGTTCAGGGCAAGTGCCGCTGCACCCGGCCAGCGCACGTCGGCCAGCACGGCATCGAACGCCGTGATGTCGGGAAACGGCAAGGCTTCGGGATCAGCCTGCGCGCGCGTGTCGTAGAACGGCACGATGATACGCTCGCCATGCGCATCGACCAGGATCGAGGCCAGCGCCGAGCGTGCGCCGCTGACGCGGCGCACATGGCTGCAATCGACGCCCTCGGCCTCGATTCCAGCGATCAGCTGATCGCCGACAGGATCGTCGCCAGCACTCGCCCATAGCGATATCTCGGCGCCGAGACGACGTGCGGCACAGGCCGCGCTCGTGGCCATGCCCGAGGCGATCTGGACGCCGTCCGAGGCGATGAATTTTCCCTGATGCGTCGGAAGCGACTCGACGCGCAGGATGGTGTCCAGCGTCAGCGCTCCAACACTCAAGAGCCTCACGGGTCTTGCCATGGGTGCTATTGCACCGGCTTGATCTTGCCCAGCGGGATAAAGCCGAGCGAGGCCTTGCCCTTGACCACCTTCAGCGGCATCGACGGCTCGCTGCCGAGCAGGGCCAGGGCGCCAAAACCTTGCTCGATCGCATTCTTCTGCTCGGGCACGGCGCCGGCAAGGATGGATGCCACGGCCTTCGGATCCTTGATCTTGATCATCAGATCGGCATCGACCAGGCCTTCTGCATCGACCGACAGCGGTCCGGAAACGGTGACACGCCCCGTCCCCGACGACAGATCGAGATTACGGATTTCGATCCTCTGGCCGCGCAGGCTTTTCACCTGCGTGCCGACCAGCGCCACGCCGTTCTTCAGTGTCACGTCGCCGCTGGCATCGAGCGCCGGCAGCACGCGCCCGCCGATCGCGTCGGGATCGATTTCAAGATCGCCAAAGCTGCCGACATAGTCGAGATCCGCGCCATTCGGCTGCAACTGGCCTGATGCCTTGCCGGCACTGAACAACTCGACCGGATCGGTGTCGTCGGCCGGGTCGGTCTGGCCCGACAGGCCCTCGGCCTGCAGCGCTATACGCCGCGGCAGCGGATACCACAGTTTGACGTTGGCCTGCAGATTGTCCCAGTCGATCCAGAGCGGCATCATGCCCGGGACGGAGGTTCGGAGCGGACCGCGCAGATTGGCAACCGGCGACAAGGGCTGGACGATCTGGGCGGTGGCATTGAAGGAGCCGGCCGAGGCGGCAATGTTCTTGGCATCGTCCTCGTAGGCGAGATTGTCGCAAGAGACGGCAAAGCTCAGCGGATAGCCACTGACCTCGAGGTTGGCGCAGCCAGCCTGGATGCCGCTCTTGTTGAGCGTGGCAACCGCCTTGTCAGCCTCCGACCTGACCCTGTTGGCCAGATAGAACCAGCCGGCGCTGTATATGGCGAACAGCACCAGGATGAACGCGGCAAGCCACCATAGGCGGCGACGGTTACCCGGTCGGCGTTCGTCACTTGACGTCATGCTTTGGCTCTCATTAACGCATGGATGGTGTGAACGGATTCTCGATTCCGGGAACACCAGTGGACAGAGACGATAGGTAGACGGACACGGGCGGAAAAAACACCGGTTTCCGGTGCGGTGTTGCCATTCTTTTGCAATCAGGCGCGGTGATATGGGCGATTTTTGGGTGTTCGGCTACGGTTCGCTGATCTGGCGGCCCGGTTTCGCGCATGTCGAGACACGGCGTGCCCGCCTGCATGGCTACCGCCGCTCGCTTTGCGTCTATTCCTTCGTGCACCGCGGCACGCGTCAGCGGCCGGGACTGGTGCTTGGCCTCGACCATGGCGGGTCCTGCGTCGGCCTCGCCTTCCGCGTGCCCGGCGAACTGCGCGACGAGGTCATTGCCTATCTGCGTGAGCGCGAGCTTGTCACCAGCGTCTATCTCGAGCGGACGCTCAAGGTTCGTCTCGACGGCGGCGGCGCGGTCGAGGCCGTGGCCTACATCGTCGATCGCAAGCATGAGCAATATGCCGGGGCGATGGACGCGGCGGATGCAGCGGCCGTGGTGCGTGGCGCGGTCGGCCGATCGGGCAACAACGAGGACTATGTGCTGAGTACGCTGAAGCATCTGGAAGCACTGGGCATCCGCGACCACTGGCTGGAGGAGGTGAAACGGGGGATAGCGTCTTTGTGAAGCGCTGGCTCTGCGGAAAACGGTGGCCAGGGCCTTTGACCTCGATGCGGCAAGACCTAGGTTAGGCTCCGAACCCAGCCAGCGGGCGGCATCGCCCGGCCCCAATCATCACGGAGATCCGTCTTGCAGAAACGCCGTCTCGGTCGCACCGACCTTTCCATCGCGCCGCTGGTTCTGGGCGGCAATGTCTTCGGCTGGACCGCTGACGAGAAGACCTCCTTCGATCTGCTCGACCGCTTCGTCGGCGCGGGCCTCAATGCCATCGATACGGCCGACGCCTATTCGCGTTGGGTTCCCGGCAACAAGGGCGGTGAATCGGAAACCATCATCGGCAAATGGATGAAGGACCGCGGCAATCGCGACAAGGTCGTGGTGGTCACCAAGGTCGGCTCGGATATGGGGCAGGGCCACAAGGATCTGTCCGCCGCCTATATTGAAAAGGCCGTCGATGCATCGCTGAAGCGGCTGCAGACCGAATTCATCGATCTTTATCTGTCGCACTGGCCGGATCCGACGACGCCCTATGAGGAAACGCTCGGCGCCTATGAGAAACTGCTCGCCAAGGGCAAGATCCGCTATGCCGGCTGTTCCAACCTCGATGCCGGCCAGTTGCGTGCGGCACTTGACGTGGCAAGCCTGCGCGGCCTGCCGCGCTACGAGGTGCTGCAGCCGGAATACAATCTCTACGACCGCTCCTCCTTCGATGGCCCGCTGCGCGACCTCTGCGTGGCCGAGGATGTCGGCGTCATCACCTATTTCAGCCTGGCCAAAGGTTTCTTGAGCGGCAAGTACCGCACGGAAGCCGATCTTGGCCAGAGCGAGCGCGGGGAGGATGTCGGCAGCTATCTCAATCCACGCGGCACGCGCATTCTGGCGGCGCTCGACGCCGTATCCGCCAGGCATTCGGCCAAGCAGGCGGAAGTGGCGCTTGCCTGGGCCATGGCGCGGCCGGGCGTCACCGCGCCGATCGCCAGTGCCACCAAGCCAAGCCAGATGGACAGCCTGATCAGGGCGGTGTCGTTGAAGTTGAGCGCCGACGATATGGCCGAGCTCGACAAAGCCAGCGCCTGAGGGCTGCCGGCAAGACGGGACGCACGAACGTCCAAGACGATCCTCATGCCTTGCCATACCGTCCTTCGCACGGGCTCAGGGCGGAGGACCAGATGGACGCATCACTTCTTTCGCAGCCGGAGCCTTGGCGCCAATTGCTTGCGCTGTTGCTGGCCGCCACCGTCGTCATGGGCAGTCCTGGGCCGGCGACGATAAGCGTCACCGCCATCGGCGCCGCCTTCGGCCTGCGCGATTCGCTGCGCTACACCGGCGGCATCGTCTCGGGCACGATCGCCGTGCTGCTGGCCGTGGCGACCGGGGTTATGGCGGTGCTTGGGTCGATGCCGAAGCTGGCGCCGTTGCTGGTTGTCGCATCGGCGGCCTACATCCTCTATCTCGCTTTCAAGATCGCCACCGCGCCGCCGCTGGCCGCACGTGTCGCCGAGGCTTCGCGCCCAACCTGGCTGGCTGGATTTCTCCTGGCGGTCGCCAACCCCAAGGCCTATGTGGCGATCGCCGCCGTGTTCGCCGGCGCCTCGTCGAGAAAGGGCGATGTCGAGCTCGGCCTGTGGACGAAAACTGTTCTGGCGGTGATGATCGTCGTCATCCACGCCGTGTGGCTTGTTGCCGGCGCGGCGTTCGCACGCTTCCTGCGCAGGCCTGTCGCCTCGCGGATCATCAATCTGGTCTTTGCCGCGACGCTGCTGTTGACCACGGTGCTGGCTGTGTACGGTTGACGATCAGGCCGCGGAGCCGTCAAGCTTCGCGCCGAGTTCCCGCAACCGCTTTGCCGCCGTTGTCGGCAGGGCCGGCGGGTTGGGCGCGCGTGATGCCTCGACAAGAAGCTGGTCACAGGCGGCTTCCGTCTCGCCGATCAGCCGCGCCATGAACTCTTCCTTGCCCAGACCCGGCGGTATGGGCGGCAGGAAGCGTGCCTTGATGGTTCCGGGATAGCGGAGGAACTTGCGGCGCGGCCAGTAGAGGCCGGCGACATGGGCGACCGGCACCACCGGAACGCCAAGCTGCGAATAGATTTCAACGATGCCGTATTTGTAGGCCGGCTCGTCGCCCGGCGCCCGGCGCGTGCCCTCGGGATAGATGATCAACTGGCGCGGGTTGCGCGCCATTTCTTCCTTGGTCGCGGCGACCACCGCCTTCAAGGCCTTGGAGCGGCTGCCGCGATGCACCGGGATCATGCGCATCTTCAAGATGTA
Organism: Mesorhizobium sp. M8A.F.Ca.ET.207.01.1.1; assembly: GCF_004794715.1. Taxonomy (NCBI): domain Bacteria; kingdom Pseudomonadati; phylum Pseudomonadota; class Alphaproteobacteria; order Hyphomicrobiales; family Phyllobacteriaceae; genus Mesorhizobium; species Mesorhizobium sp. M8A.F.Ca.ET.207.01.1.1. The sequence goes on from NZ_SRUS01000002.1 coordinate 69,649, forward strand.
CCAGCCGAAGAACGGGATCCAGGTCAGCTCGCGTTTCAGGATGTAGAGCGGGTCCTGGAGGTAAGGGAAGAAGGCAATCGCGTCCCAGAACGACTGGTGCTTGGGCGCCAGGATGAAGGAGCCATCGGGCAGGTTTTCCTGGCCGGTGATGTCATTCTTCGTTCCGGCGATCTTGTCATAGAGCCACATCGAGGTGCGCGACCAGAATTTCGGCACAAACCAGGCACGGTGGCGCGGTGACAAGAAATAGTAGGGGGTCCAGAGGATCATCTGGACGATCAGATTGACGTAGAAGACGAAATTGAACGCCAGCGATCTGACATAGAGCATGGAGGGAGGTCCGGTGAGGAAGTGTGCGTTGGTTACACCAAGCGCGGGGAAAAAGGAAACGGTGCGATGCTGCCCGTCCTACCAGGTTGCCTGCGCCAGGCGTTCCCTCAGGCGTGGGGCGGCAAAGTCGAGGAAGGCGCGCAGTTTCACCGGCAGCCGGCCCTGGCCCGCATGCACCAGGTTTACCGGCCAAGGCTCGGGTTCGAAATCCCCGAGCACGGGGCGCAGTGTTCCTGATCGTGCGGCGGCAACGATCTGGTAGGAAAGCACCCGCGTCAATCCGACACCGGCGATCGCCGCATCGATCGCCGCCTCGGCGGTGTTGACCCGGAGCCTCGAGCGGACCGGTACGATAAAATCAGCCTTGTCCACGCTGAAGGTCCAGGTGGCAAGCGAGCCAAGGCCCTCGAAGGTGATGCAGCTGTGCGTCTCGAGCTCTCCCGGGGTCCGTGGAATGCCGTGCGCGGCCAGATAGGCCGGGCTTGCGCAGACAACATGACCGATCGAGCCGACCCTTATGGCGACCAAGCGCGAATCCGGCAGCCTGCCGATGCGGATGGCGAGGTCGATATGGTCCCCGGCCAACTGGCTTATCCTGTCGCCGAGCGTGAGGCGGATATCCACCAGGGGATAGGCGGCCAGGAAGTCGGTGACGACGGGCAGAACGTGAAGGCGGCCGAAGACAATCGGCGCGGTGATGATCAATTCCCCTGTCGGGGCGCTGTATTCGCCGCCGGCGGTGCGTTCGGCGTCGCCGACCTCGTCCAAAATGCGGCGGCAGGCCGCGAGATAGGCATGGCCCGCATCGGTCAGTGTGAGCCGCCGCGTCGAGCGGTTCAACAGCCGTGTCTTCAGGTGCCGCTCCAGCTCGGAGACCTTGCGGCTGACCGTTGCTAGCGGAACGTCCGAACGGCGCGCGGCGGCGGAAAGGCTGCCGCCTTCCGCCGCCGCGACGAAAAGGGACATGGCTTCAAGACGATCCATCATTTCTTCCAGAAAATGGAAGGGTTGATTGCAAATATGGCATCTACATCCGCAACATGGAAGGCTGCATATAAGCGAGGCATCTCAACAAGGAAATCTTCATGCCCCGCATTGCCACGCCTTCGTCGATCGCAACCGCTCCCGCCGCCGCGCAGCCGATGCTGCAGGCCATGGAAAAACAGCTCGGTGTCGTGCCGAACCTGTTTCGGATGGTCGCCAACAGTCCGGCCGCGCTGGAAGGTTATCTCGGCATGATGGGAGCTTTGGCCAAGGGCCGGCTTGCGGCGCCGACGCGCGAGCGCATCGCGCTGGCGATCGCCGAGATCAATGGCTGCAACTATTGTCTGTCCGCGCACAGCTATCTCGGCAAGACGCTCGCCAGGCTCGACGATGCCGAGATGATCGCCAACCGCCACGGCGGCTCCTCGGACCCCAAGGCAGCTGCGGCGGTGCGTTTTGCCGCCAGCGTTGCGCAAAGCCGAGGACAGGTCGGCCAGGAGGATCTCGCCGCTGTCAGGCTCGCAGGCTATGACGATGGGGAGATCATCGAGATCGTCCAGCATGTCGCCCTGAACGTCTGGACCAACTATATCAATGAGGTTGCCCAGACCGACATTGATTTTCCGGTTGTTTGCGCCCGAGATGCTGCCTGAATCCGGATAGGAGTGGCGGTGCCCGTCGGTCCCAACCCTTCATGCCGCAGAGGAATCCCATGTCTGAGAGCCGCCCGCCGCTTCCACCCTTCACCGCCGAGACGTCAGCCCAGAAGGCGCGCATGGCGGAGGATGCCTGGAACTCGCGCGACCCGGCGCGGGTTGCGCTTGCCTATACGGCGGACAGCCGCTGGCGCAACCGCGCCGAATTCCTGCAAGGACGCGATGCTATCCAGGCCTTCCTGACCCGCAAATGGAGCCGCGAACTCGACTACCGGCTGATCAAGGAGGTGTGGGCCTTCCACGACAACCGCATCGCCGTGCGCTTCGCCTATGAATGGCACGACGACAGCGGCTCATGGTTCCGCAGTTATGGCAACGAGAACTGGGAATTCGATGAGCACGGGCTGATGCGCCTGCGCATCGCCAGCATCAACGACCTGCCGATTGCCGAGGCCGAGCGCAAATATCGCTGGCCGCTCGGCCGGCGGCCGGACGAGCACCCGACGCTGTCGGAGCTCGGGCTCTAGAAACATGTAAGGAGGTCTCGATGAACGCACACGCTTTTACGAGCGATGTCGCCTTCACGCCGACAGTCAAGGCGATCCAGGCGCGCAAGGGTTCGCGCCAGTCCTATGCCCGCGTCGAGGAGCGCGGCGGCTGGCAATCGGCGATCACACCGGACCTTGCCGCTTTCATCAAAATGCAGACCAGCGTCTTCCTGTCGACTGCCAATGGCGATGGCCAGCCCTATATCCAACACCGCGGCGGCCCTGCCGGCTTTCTCAAGGTGCTTGACGAGAAGACGGTCGGCTTCGCGGATTTTCTGGGCAATAAGCAGTTCATCACGCAGGGCAATCTGGCCGACAATCCGAGGGCCTTCCTGTTCCTGATTGATTACATGATGCGCCAGCGCATCAAGATCTGGGGTACGGCACGCATTGTCGAAGACGATGCCGAGTTGACAGCGAGGCTGATGCCGCCGGACTACAAGGCGCGTCCCGAGCAGGTCATCCTGTTCACCGTCTCGGCGTGGGACGCCAATTGCCCGCAACATATACCGCAGCGCTTCGAGGCGGCTGATGTGGCGGCGGCGCTTGCCGAGCGCGACCGGCGCATCCAGAACCTTGAACAGGAGATCGCGCGCCTCAAGGGCGTTTCAGGGGCTGGCGCCAAGGAATGACGCGGGCTCAGCCGCCGGCGGCGGTTTCGGCCAGCGCGATGCCTTCGGGCGTCGGCTTCACCGGGATAATACCACGTGCCAACGCCAGCAGATATTTGGTGTATTCGGTGAACAGCACCCGCAACGCCCGCGGCTTGGTCAGCCAGCCCCCATTGTCGAGATTGGAATTGACCACCGGATAGGGCTCAAGCTTGGCGCCATGCAACAGCCGTCCCATCTCCAGCAGGCTGCGTGGCATGTGATAGTTGTTGGTGACCAGGATCACCGTGCCATAGGCATGGTTTTCCACCCATTTGGCGCTCTCCTCGGCATTGCCGATCGTGTCGAGCGCGGCCCGATCGATGTCGACGCAGCAGGAAAACAGTTTCTTGTCGCCGCCGGTCGCCGCCTGAAGCTGGCGACGGCTGGCCGAGGGATGGACGCCGCTGATCAAGAGCCGCTCGCCCTTACCGGACGCGAGCAGTTCCATCGCGGCGTCGAGCCGCGATTGGCCGCCGGTCAGCACGATGATGGCATCGGCCTTGGCCGGGTTGGCGGGCGTGGTCAGGTGACTGACCTTGCTGGCAAACCAGCCGAAGCCGCCAGCGAACACCATTGCGAGCATAAGCAGGGATAGAGCGAAGAGACGCAGGGCGGTCCTTAAACGGCTAACCTTGCCATGGCCGCGCCAACGGGCAACCACCACTGGCAGCTGTCCAGCCGTCCCGGTCGAATCCCGCACGTCCATAGCCATATGGTTAATCCCGAAATGCGGCGTTTGGTAGGTAAAAGACGCACTTTGCGTTACGCAAATTCTCCATCCGTGATCGCGCTCGTTCCATCCACGCCAAGACGAACTCCTTTCATGCGTCGGGTTGGCGAACGTCGATGTCGCTGAGATAGGCGACGACGGTGGCGTGTGAGGTCGCCGCCGTCAGCGCGCCAATCACCAGCACCATCAGGACGACACCCAGGTAACCCGCCGAGCCGATGGCGAAGTTGCCGAACAAAGCGGTTGCCTGATCGGCCTGTGGTGTTGCCATGTTGCGCGACGACCACCAGGAGAAAACGATGAAGACGAGCACCGCCGCCGCTCCGCCGGCAGCCGCGCCCTTCATGCCTGTGACCAGGAAATGCCGGCGGAATTCGCGCGCGATGAACTGCGCTTCGGCGCCGACGAAATGCAGCACCTCGATGATGTGGCCGTTGCCGGCCATGGCGCCGCGGGTGGCAAAGACCACCGTCAGCACGGTTGCCGACAGCATCAGGGCCAGAACGGCGATGCCGATGGTCACCGTGGTGCGGGCCATGGCTACCAGCCGGTCGACCCAGGTGCGGTGGTCGTCGAGCGATGCGCTCGGCAGTTTCGGCGCGATCGCGGCGCGCATGGCGGCGAAGTCTGGCGGGCTGTTCTCGTCGATGGTGACGATGATCAGGCGCGGCACCGGCAGGTCGTCGATATTGAGGCCCGAACCTAGCCAGGGCTCCAGCAGCCTGGCGGTCGCTTCGCGGTCGATGATCCGGGTCGACTTCACGCCGGGGAATTCGCTGGCGATCTGCGAAGCCTGGGTAAGCGCTGCCTCCATGTCGAGGCCGTCGGTCGGTTTGATCTGGATGGTCGCCTCGCGCGAAATCTGGTTTTCCCATACCGAGGCCGTATCGCGCACCAGCGTCACCGCGCCGAAGGTCAGGCAGGACAGGAAGGTCATGATGGCTATGACCAGCACCAAGGCGCGGCCGGCAATGTTCTGCGCCGGCACGATCGGCGCCATCTTGCGCTGGGCGCGCGGTCTTGCGACGGCTGCCTCGGCGTCCTGCTCTTCGAAATGCTCGGCGGACAGATCAGTCATAGATATCCAGCCTTCCGCCGGCCAGGATCATGCGGCGCGCGTCGACCTGTTCCATCAAGCCGAGATCGTGGGTAGCGATCACCACCGCGGTGCCGAGGCGATTGAGTTCGATGAACAGCCGCAGCAGGCGCCGCGCCAGCGGCGGATCGACATTGCCGGTCGGCTCGTCGGCGAGCAGGATTTCCGGCTGTTCGATCAGGGCGCGCGCGATCGCGGCGCGCTGCTTCTCGCCGCCTGACAGGACCGGCGGCAGCACATGCATGCGCTCGCCGAGCCCCACCCATTTCAAGAGCTCGGTGACGTCGGTGCGGTAGCTCGCCTCCTCGCGCCCGCGCACGCGCAATGGCAAAGCGACGTTTTCGTAAGTGGTCATGTGGTCGAGCAGGCGAAAATCCTGGAACACCACGCCGATGCGCCGGCGCAGGTGCGGCAGCTCGGTGCGTGAGATGCGGGAGCGGTCCTTGCCGAAGATGGTGATCAGCCCACGCGTCGGCTTCAGCGACATGAACAAAAGGCGCAGCAACGTCGTCTTGCCGGCGCCCGAAGGCCCGCTCAGGAATTGGAAGGAGCGCTCCGGTATATGCAGGGAGATGTCGCGGAGGATTTCCGGACCCATGCCATAGCGGAGGCCGACATTTTCGAAGCGAATCAATTTCGACGACCTGAGGTTCCTGGCCGCGGCGAGCCAGCCTGTTCTGTGAAAAGACCATCGGCCGGCATGGTTAACCGGCGGTTAATTCCTGGCTTGTTTCGGCTCTTCAAGAGGGCTCCGGTGGGGAAGCGTTAACCATTTGTGTTTACGCAAAAGAAACGAAAAGCGAACGTGCCGCAATGCTGGGGCCATGATGGCTGAGGAACGAACCGCGCGCCCGGTTTCCGGCGAAATCATGACCGAACCGCCGGCAATTGCCATGGCGGACCGGATCGTGCGCGGTCCGGCGGCAGATATCGTCGATGCGGACTATGTTGTGGTGTCGCGGCCCGTTACACCGGTCGAAAACGTTTCGCCGCTGCCGCGCCTGATTGTCACCCCGCCCATCGAGGGCATGGACATGCTGCGCAAGCCGGAAGCGCCGGCGGAGCAGCGGCCGGCCTCGCGCGGCGGTCCGATTTTCTGGATCGCCGGCATCGGTGCAGCCCTTGCCGCGTTCTGGGTTTCCGGTGGCCACGCGCTGGTGCGCCAGGCGCCGTTCCTGGCCGGCGCGCAAGCGTCGGCGCTGACCATTTCAGGCGTCACCTCACGCGTCGACGTCTCGGGCGCCAATCCGGTGCTGTTCGTCGATGGGGAGGCCGCCAATGACGGAACAAGCCCCGCGACCCTGCCGCCGCTCGAAATCCGGGTGACGGGCAATGACGGGCGCACGACCCGCTATACGTTGGGGACATCCGGCCATTCGCTGGCGTCGGGCGAAAGATTCGGCTTTGCCAGCCGGCTCGACGTGCCTAAGAACGGCGTAAGAACCGTTTTGGTTACTTTCGCCAAGTAGGCGACACCGGGGAAGACCATCAATGCCCATCGTACGCGGCAAGGACATCGAAGTCCTGTTTTCGGCATCGGCGATCGCGCGGCGCAATCTCGAACTCGCCAAGGAGATCGCCGGGCACGACTATCATGATCTCTTGGTGATTTCGGTGCTGAAAGGCTCGTTCATCTTCGCCGCCGACCTGATCCGGGCCATGCACGATGTCGGCCTGTCGCCGGAAGTCGAGTTCATCTTCATCTCCAGCTATGGCGCCGGCACCAGCAGCGGCGAGGTGAGGGTGCTGCGCGACATCGACAACGAGGTTGCCGGCCGCGACGTGCTGTTGATCGACGACATTCTGGAATCGGGCAAGACGCTGAGCTTCACCCGCGACCTGATGCTGTCGCGTGGCGCGAAAAGCTGTTCCATCGCCGTGCTGCTCGACAAGCGCATGCGCCGCCAGACCGCGCTCAATGCCGACTATGTCGGCTTCGACTGCCCCGACTATTTCGTCGTCGGCTATGGCATGGACGTTGCGCACGCCTTTCGTGAATTGCCGTTCGTGGGTGTCGTCAAAGGCGACGTTTGAGCCACTCCCCAAAAAGACTTGCTGACCCGTCCCGCCTTCAGGAAAAGTCAACTTTTCACCGCCAAATATGCCGGCCATGGCAAAGCTTCTGATCGTCGAGGACGATGAGTCCGTCCGCACCCTGGCAGCCCGCGCGCTCGAACGCGCCGGCCACGCAATCGATATCGCCGCCGATGGCGCGCAGGGGCTTTCGCTGATCCGCGCCGCAAACGGCGGCTACGATCTCGTCGTCTCCGACATCCGCATGCCGGAGATGGACGGCATCGAGATGGCGGTTGCGGCCGCGGCACTTTTCCCGGCGATGAAGATCATGCTGATGACCGGCTATGCCGACCAGCGCGAGCGCGCCGAGGAATTGAACGGCATCATCCTCGATGTCGTGCAAAAGCCCTTTACGCTGGCCGAGATCCGTTCGCGCGTCGAACGGGCGCTGATCTGCTTCGCCTGATCAGGCTGGATCCCTGGCGACAAGCGCCGGCGCCGGAGCGGTCCGCCGCTCGGTGTTGAGCGCCAGCAGGCCGGCGCCGATGATGAGCGCCGCGCCGATCACGGTTGTCGAGCGTGGTACCTCGGCGAAGAACAGGAAACCCCACAGCGGCGACCACAGGATGCCGGTGTATTCGAAGGTGGCGACGCGGTTGGCCGGCGCCAGCCGGTAGCCTTGCGAGAGCAGGATCATGCCGGCCGAGGCGACGAACCCGCACGCCGCCATTTTCAGGAAATCCGGCAGTGACGGCCAGATCCACGGCCGCACCAGGAATTCGAGGCTCGGATGGACGGCGTGGGTTATGCCGGCGAGGTGGAACGTGCCGGCGACCACGGCGGCGCCGACGAGATAGGCGCCGTTCTGGTAGAAGGCCATGACGGTGGACGATTCGGTGTCGCCGATCTTGCGGGCCATCAATTGCGAGAAGCCGTAGAGCGCCGCCGAGCCCAGCGACAGCAAGGCCGCCCAATCGAACAGCCCAGCGCCTGGACGCACCATCACGACCACGCCGAGCAATCCGATCAGCACGGTCGCCAGCGTCCGCCAAGAAACGCGTTCGCCAAGATACGGCCCGGCCAGTGCCATGATGAACAGCGGCGCCATGAAATAGAGCGCCACGGCGTCGGCCAGCGGCAGGGCGGCGATGGCCAGGTAATAGACCGTGTAGGAGGTGAACTGGATGAAGGCACGTATCGTCAGCAGGCCGAAGCGCCGCGACAGGATGGCCTGCAAGCCGACATCGGCGTGGACGAGAACGATCAGGATCGGCAAGGCGACGATCGAGCGGATCGCCATCACCTCGGTCACCGGATAGCCGCTCGACACGGCTTTGACGAGCGGGTCCTGCAGCGAGAAGACCAGCACGCCCAGGCACAGGCTCAGGATGCCGCGCACCATCCTATTGTGCATCCGTGTTCAGGCTCCCGCGCATACGATCCGGCACCCCTGTCCAGATCAAAAAGAACCCGCCACCGTTTTCGGGCAGCGGGCACGAGTGAGGACTCTTCGATTGGTCCGCAGCCGATTTCGCGGCTGCATATCCAATGGGTGAGGCGACTATCGGTCGACGTTTGACATGTTGCAAACGAATTGGAATGATGCCAGCAATCAAATTTACTTATGATGGATGCCATGCGGCCAACCCTCGACAGCGATCTCCTGCGTACCTTCGTGGCCATCGCCGAGGCCGGCAATTTCACGAGGGCCGCCGAACAGGCCGGCCGCACCCAGTCGGCCGTGTCGATGCAGATGAAGAAGCTCGAGGAGTTGGTCGGCGACACCTTGTTCGAGCGCGGTTCACGTGGCGTCGCACTGACGCGGCGTGGCGGCGAACTCATCGTCAATGCCCGCCGCATCGTCTCGCTGCTCGACGAGACGGCTGCGTCGATGGCGGCGGCGCCGCTGGGCGGGCCGGTGCGCATCGGCATTCCGGAGGAATATGGCCACGCCATCCTGTCGCGCGCGCTCGGCGCATTCTCGAAGCGCCATCCCAAGGTCGAAGTCACGGTGCGCTACGCCCATTCGTGGGCGCAGGTCGCGGCGCTCGCCGCGGGCGAGCTCGATCTCGCCGTGGTCTTCGAGTGGCAGGACCTTTCCGGCGGCGAGGTGCTGATGCACGACCCGACCGTGTGGGTGACGTCGAACCTGCATCACATGCATGAGGAACAGCCGCTGCCGATCGCGCTCTACAACCGCGCCGGCTGGTGCAAGGACTTCGCCATCAAATCGCTGGAGCAGCGCGGCCTTGCCTATCGCGTCGCCTATACCAGTGACACCAATGGCGGCCTGAAGCTTGCCGTCACCTCAGGGTTGGCGATCGCGCCGATTTCGCGCAGCAACATTCCGGCGGACTGCCGCGAACTGACGTCCGCGGATGGGTTCGGCGACATCGATTCCTCCAATGTGGTGATGCACCGCAACCCGAACGCTTCCGGTGAAGCGATCGACGGCATGCAGGAGGCGATCCGCGAGGCGTTCGTCAACAGGCAGGTCCAACCGGCGTCATAGACGTCTTCGGTTGCTCCGCCGTTTACTATTTCAGTTCCAGCAACCGTTCCAGATAGCTGCGCTCGATATCGGGGCTGAGCGCGTTTCCGAGCCGCTTGCGGATCGCTTCCAGGATCTGGCGCGCGCGCTGCACGTCGATCTCATCGGGCACTTTCACCGAATCGCCGAAATCGGGACCCTGGCTGGCGCGCGGCCGGCCGAGCGGGTCACGGTCGGCGTCCTGCTGACGGCCACCTTCCTGGCTGCCGCCCTGGTCGCCCTGCATGGCCTGCATCTGCTTCATCATGTCCTTGGCGCCCTTGCGCAGCGCCTCGAGCGCCCGGCCCTGGTGGCCGACGGCCTCGTCGCCCTGACCCTCGCCAAGCGCCTGCTCGGCGCTGCCCATGGACTTGCCGGCTTCGCCAAATCCTTCATTGGGCTCCATGCCCATGCCTTCGAGGCCCTTCTTCAGCTGTTCGAGATCGCTTTTCAGCTGCCCCTGGCCTTCTTGCAACTGCTTCAGCGCATCGGCGAATTCCTGCGGCGTCATCGGCTTTTGCCTGGCGAGCGGATCGCGGTCCTCGCCAACCCCTGGCTTGTCCTGGTTCTCGCCGCTGCCTTCGCCGAGCTGCTCGTCGCGATTCTTGCCACGCTGTCGCTCGCCGCGCTGCATCTGGTCCATGCGGAACGTGTCGTTCATCATCTCCTGCTGGCGCCGCAAAATCTCGCCGAGCTTGTCCATCTGCTGGCGCATCTGGCTGTCCTGCTCACCGCCCTGCTGCTGGCGGCCGGCCTGGAGGTTGTTCATCATGTCCTGCAGTTGCGACAGCAATTGCTGCGCCTTGTCGCGGTCGCCCGACTTCGCCAGGTTCTCGATCTGGTCCATCATGCGGTCGATGTCGCTCTGGCGCAGTTCCTGGCCGTTCTGCTGCATCTGCGGCGCATTCGGGTTCTGCTTGGCGCGTTCGGCGAATTCCTGCAGGAACTGGTTCATCGCCTCGCGCAGTTCCTTCATCGCCTTCTCGATCTCGGCGTCGCTGGCGCCGTTCTTGATGGCGTCCTGCAGCGCCTGCTGCGCCTGGCGCAGCCGCTTTTCGGCGGCCGATAGATTGCCCTCCTCGATGCCGAGCGCGATTTCCCAGAGATAGGCGACCTCGCCGCGCAGCTGATCATCGTTCCCGGCCAGTTTCAGCCGGCTCATCGCGCTCATGATGGCGAGGTAGTGGGACATGTTGTCGAACGTGTCTTCAGGCCGCAGCGTGATGGCGTCCATCAGGTCGAGCACGCGCGGCTTGGCATTGGTGTCGAGCGCGAGCAGGCGGCGCTGTTCGATCACGGCGCGCGCCAGCGGGTTGGCGAATGGCCGCTCGGGCATCAAGAGCGTCTTGGTTTCGCTGGACGCGGTGTGTCCGGCGTCGTCGGTGGCGACCAGCGTCAGCTTGATGCTGCCGCCGGCCCAGACATGCTCGGTCAGATCCTTCGTGGTCCGGGCGGCATTCGACTTGCCGCCGCGGCGCGGCAGCGTCAGCGGCATGTCGGGCGGACCATAGAGCGGATGCGCACCTGGCGCCTGCGGATCGGCCAGCGCGAAGACCGCCTTGGCGGTGGCGGCGCCATAGTCATCGTCGATCTGGTAGTTGAGCTCGAAGGCGCCGTTGGCGGCGCGCTTGGGCTCGCCGACGAAGCGGATCTGCGGCGGCTTGTCAGGGATCACGGCGAAGGCCCAGCGGCCAAGCTGGTCGTCGCCCGATTTCAGCGTCAGCATGCCATCGCCAGTCAGCTTGCCGGTGAATTGGCGCACCTTGGACGGTGCCGGGCTTGCGGCCGGTTTGGCCGTGGCGGCGGCTTGCGGGCTGGCCGGGTCGATGGCGCGGGCGTTGCCGTCCTGGTCAGCATAGGCAAGCGTTTCCTCGCCCGAGCCTCCGGTGACGCGCAAGGAGACGTCGCTACCCTCGGGGACGTGGAAAGTTGGCGTCGCCTGGTTGGCGTCGGCGGTCAGGAAGATCGGCGGCTTGCCGGTATAGGCCGGCGGCGTCACCCAGGCGTCGATGCGCGGCGGCACGGCGTCGAGCGTGCCATGTGCGCTGAAACCGTCTGCTATCCTGCCGCCGGTCGGCCCGAAGGAGAAGGCAAAGGCGGTGACGAGCAGCAGCGCCGCCACGGCGCGAAGTCCCCAGGGGTCGCGCTCCGGCACGCGCGTGCGCGGCAGGTCGGCGCCGAGACTGTCGAGCTTTCCAGCCATGCGCTTCTGGTGCTCGCGCCAGAGCGCCTGCGAAAAACTGCTTTCCTGGCCGCTGGGCCGGTCGCTCTGCACCTGTACGGGGCTGTGCAGCAGTTTGTTGGCGGCCTCGATGCGGCGATCGACCTCGGCGGCGCCAGGCATGCGGAAAAAGCGCAGCGGATAGAGCGCGGCCAGCCCTGCCAGGCCGAACAGGGCGACAAGGCCGACGCGCACCACATCCGGCAGCCGGGGGAAAATGCCGAACCAGGAGGCGCTGAGGAAGAGAGCGACGACAATGATGAGCGGGAGCAGCAGCGGCCAGCCACGCTCGACCATTATCGCGATCCGCGTCGCCAGCCGGCTCAAGGCAAGGCGTCCGGCCAGGCCGCGGTCGTTGCTGAAGATGGGTCGTTGCGTCATCGGCCCTTCCTAGAGCTCTGTTCCGTCCTGAAAGGACCGGTATGGGCTCTATCTCCTTGAGCATGATCTGTTCCGAAAACCGGATTCGAGTTTTCGGGACCATGCCGTGGGGCGGGCAGGATGGCCCAAGCCTCACGACTCGAAGAATACCAGCAAACACGGCAAAGGCGAGGCGGTTTGAGAAAACGTGAAGCCGGCCGAAATGGTTGCGATCAGAAATTGGCGGGGTTTGCGTTGGCGCCACAGACCAGCACGGCCACCCGTTCGCCCGGCGTCAGCGTGTAGCGGCCGGACAGGATCGCGGCGAAGGCGGCGGCCCCACCTGGTTCCGAGATGATGCGCACGCGGTTCCAGAGCGCTTTCTGGGCGGCGATGATGTCGTCATCGCTGACCAGGATGGAGCGTTCCACGAAGGCTTCGGCGATCGGGAACATCATTTCGCCGACGCGCTTTGGCGCCAGCGAATCGGCGGCGATGCCTTCGGCCGGCGCGTCGACCGGACGGCCGGCCTCGAAGGCGCGATGAAGCGTCGGCGCGCCCTCGGGCTCGACGGCGACGATGCGGATGCGGCCGGCATACCAGGCGGCGATACCGCCGATCAGGCCGCCGCCGCCGACGGCGACCAGCAGCGTGTCGATCTCAGGCAGATCGCTTTCGATCTCGAGCCCGAGCGTGCCCTGGCCGATCAACGTTTCCTCCTGGTTGAAGGCGTGGATCTGCAGGGCGCCGGTTTCCTCGGCGAAACGTTCGCTGGCGGCCAGCGCTTCGGCATAGCGGGCACCGCCGACGACGAGGTCGGCGCCATAGCCGCGAATGCGGTCCAGCTTGGCCTGCGGGCTCACTTCGGGAACGAAGATGGTCGCCTTGTGCCCAAGCCGCATGGCGGCGTAGGCGACAGCGGCGCCGTGGTTGCCGCCCGACGCGGCAACGACGCCGGCGTCGGGAACCGGCCGCTCCAGAAGGTTGGTGAAGGCGCCGCGCGCCTTGAACGAGCCGGAATGCTGCAGGCATTCGAGCTTGAGGTCGACCGCCAGTGGCGGCCGGTCGAAGTCGGCCATGTCGATGCGCAGCACCGGCGTGTGCCTGACATAAGGGCGGATACGCGGTTCCATCGCGGCAATGCGTTCGCGTGTGACGGTGTTGCCCTGCGACATCAAAATCTCCTCGGGATTGACAGCAATTAGTAACTTGGCAAAATGGCTAAATGCAAGAGGTTGATGTCTTCAAGGCGATCGCCAACCAACGCAGGCTACAGATTCTTGATTGGCTCAAGGATCCGCGTGCGCATTTCCGGGCACAGGCGGATGGCGATCTGGTCGAGGACGGCGTCTGCGCGCTGCTGATCGCCGAGAAGCTCGGCATCACGCAGGCGACGCTTTCCGAGCATATGCGTGTGCTTACCCAGGCCGGCTTGCTCAGAACCAAGCGCATCAAGCAATGGACCTTCTACCGCCGTGACGAGGACAGGATCGCCGACACAAGGGCGCTCATCCAGAACCGGCTATAGCATCGCGGCCAGGGCGGCTTCTATGCAAGCCAGTCCGGCACCGAATCCAGCCCGATCAGTTCGTCATAAGTCAGGCGCGGACGAACGACATGGAAACGGTCGCCGTCGACCAGCACCTCCGGCACCAGCAGGCGGGTGTTGTAGGTGCCGGCCTGGACCGCGCCATAGGCGCCGGCAGTGGAAACGGCGACGAGATCGCCCGCCTTCAGCCTCGGCAGGTCGCGGTCGAGGCCGAGATAGTCACCGGTCTCGCAGACCTGGCCGACCACATCGACCATCATGCGCGGCGTGTCGGCCGGCGGCTGCACGACCGGCCTGATCTCGTGAAAAGCATCGTAGAGCGTCGGCCTGATCAGGTCATTCATGGCGGCGTCGACGACGAGGAAGTTCTTGGCGTCGCCTTCCTTCACGAAAATCACTTCCGAGACCAGGATGCCGGCATTGCCAACGATCAGCCGGCCCGGCTCGAACATCACCTTCATGCCCAACTTGGTGACATGCTTGCGGACGACCTGGGCATAGGCGTCGGGCAAGGGGGGAGGGTTGTTGTCGACGCGATAGGGAATGCCGAGGCCGCCGCCGAGATCGACATGCTCTATCGCATGTCCGTCGGCGCGCAGCGCGCCGACCAGGTCGACCAGCAAAGCGAAGGCGTCGTCGAAAGGCTGCAGTTCGGTGATCTGGCTGCCGATATGGGTATCGATGCCGGTGATCTTGATGCCGGGAAGCGTTGCCGCGCGGGCATAGACCTGGCGCGCCCGCTGCCACGGAATGCCGAACTTGTTCTCGGCCTTGCCGGTTGAGATCTTCTTGTGGGTCCGGGCGTCGACATCGGGATTGATGCGCAGCGACACCGGCGCCACCTTGCCGAGAGCCGAGGCGCGGGCCGACAGGAGTTCGAGCTCCGGCTCGGATTCGACGTTGAAGCAAAGGATGCCAGCTTCGAGCGCAAAGTCCATTTCACGCGCCGTCTTGCCGACACCGGAAAACAGGATCTTGCTGGCCGGGACGCCGGCGGCCAGTGCCCGGCGCAATTCGCCTTCCGAGACCACGTCGGCGCCGGCGCCGAGCTTGGCCAGGGTCCGCAGCACGGCCTGGTTGGAATTGGCCTTCATGGCGTAGCAGACCAGCGCGTCGAGCCCGGCAAAGGCCTTGACGAAGACACGGTAGTGCCTGGTCAGGGTCGCCGTCGAATAACAGTAGAACGGCGTGCCGACCTGTGCGGCGATATCAGGGATTGCCACGTCCTCGGCATGCAGCACGCCGTCGCGGTAGTCGAAATGGTTCACGAGAGTGGTTCCGGAAGTTGGCGGGTGCTAGATCAGCGGGTCGAGGATGAACTTCTTGTCCACGACCGGTTTTTCCGGTTCCGGCGGCACGGGCTGGTGGGCCTTCTCGGCATCCTTGCGCGCCTGGACAGCCGCCTCATACGGCGTATCGAGGCCGGCCTTGCGGCCGCAGGCGGTCACGGAGGCAAGCGCCGCAAGCAGCGTCAGCGTTACCAAAATCCTGCTTCCGGTCATCGATCCATCCGTCCGAAACGTTTGCCAGCCGCCGCTTTTAGCCGAGTTCTCAACGTATTGCACCCCGGATATTGCCGATCGCAACATCGGGATATTTCTGGTCGCAACATCGGGATATTGCTGATCGCAATATCCGGGATCACGCCTTGGCGATACGCTTTTTCCAGGCGCGGATCTGCTTCCTCACTTCCGACGGCGCGGTGCCGCCGAAGCTGGTGCGGCTCTTGACCGAGTTCTGCACCGCCAGCACCGAGAATATATCGGAAGTGATGCCCGGGTTGATCGATTGCAGATCCTCCAGCGCAAGCTTCTCCAGGCTCACCTTCTTCTCTTCGGCCAGCGCCACTGCGCGGCCGGTGACATGATGGGCTTCGCGGAACGGCAGGCCCAAAGTGCGCACCAGCCAGTCGGCAAGGTCGGTGGCGGTGGCGTGGCCGGAGCCGGCGGCCTTCTTCATCGCGGCTGCGTTCACCGTCATGTCCGAGACCATGCCGGTCATCGCCGCCAGCATCAGGTCGAGCGTCTCGGCGGCGTCGAAGACCGATTCCTTGTCTTCCTGCATGTCCTTGCCATAGGTCAAAGGCATGCCCTTCATGACCGTCAGCAGGCCGACCAGATGGCCATTGACGCGGCCGGTCTTGCCGCGCACCAGTTCGGCGGCGTCGGGGTTCTTCTTCTGCGGCATGATCGAAGAGCCGGTGGAAAAGCTATCCGACAGCCTGATGAAGCCGAATTGCGGCGTCGACCAGATGATGATCTCTTCCGCCAGCCGCGACAGATGTGTGGCGCAGATCGCGGCCATGGCGAGGAACTCCAGCGCGAAATCGCGGTCGGAGACGCTGTCCAGCGAATTGCGCATCGGCTCGCGGAAGCCGAGCGCCCTGGCGGTCTGGTGACGGTCGATCGGGAAGCTGGTGCCGGCAAGGGCGGCGGCGCCGAGCGGGCTCTCGTCCATCCGTTCGATGGCGTCGCGCACGCGCGACAGGTCGCGCGAAAACATCTCGACATAGGCCATGCAATGGTGGCCGAAGGTAACCGGCTGCGCCGCCTGCATATGGGTAAAGCCCGGCATCACGGTCGCCGCATGCTCCCCGGCCCGTTCCAGCAGCGCCCCGATCAACCCCTTCAACGCCTCGGCGACGCGAAAACACTCGTCCTTGACCCAGAGCCTCAGATCGACCGCCACCTGGTCGTTGCGCGAGCGGGCGGTATGCAACCGGCCGGCCGCCGAGCCGATCAGGTCGGCGAGCCGGGCCTCGACATTCATGTGGATGTCTTCCAGCCTGGTCGAGAACTCGAACGTGCCAGCTTCGATCTCTTTCAGGATCGTGTTCAGGCCGTGAGCGATTTTTTCTTGATCGGCAGCCGAAATAATGCCCGTCTGCGCCAGCATCTCGCTATGGGCGATCGAACCGCGAATATCCTGCGCGTAGAGTTTGCGGTCGAACGAGATCGACGCGTTGATGGCTTCCATGATCGCGGCCGGACCCGAGGCAAATCGTCCGCCCCACATCTGGTTGCTGGTCTTCTTGTCGCTCATCGCTATAAAACCCGTGCCTCGGAGCAGTTTTGAGAAAATGGCAGACGGAAACAGATTTTTCCCGGCCCCGCGCCTGATCCTCGCCGCCCTGGTGGCGGGAGCGCTGGCCGGCGCGGTCGCGGTATATGTCAGCGAGAGCCGGTCTGGCAACAACGCACCGGCGCAGGTGGCCGCCGGCGACAGCAAGGACGACGTCGCCTGCGCCGCCAAGAGCGATCGCGCCAAGAAGGTGGCGGCCGCGGCCACCGGTGAGGTCGCGGCACTTTTGCCGGCCGATCCGCCGCAGTCGATGAGGAGCCTCGCCTTCAACGGGCCGGACGGCAAGCCGATGACGATCGCCGACCATGCCGGCAAGACGGTGCTGCTCAATCTCTGGGCGACATGGTGCGCGCCATGCCGTGCCGAAATGCCGGCGCTCGATGCGCTGCAAAAGGAGAAAGGCAGCGACGCCTTTCAGGTCGTCGCCGTCAACGTCGATGCCGGCGACGATGTGAAGCCGAAGAAGTTTCTCGCCGATACCGGTGTGCACACGCTCGGCTACTACCGGGATTCGACGATGACGCTGTTCAACGACCTCAAGACGCGCGGTCTGGCGCTCGGCCTGCCCGTCACCATGCTGATCGACGGCGAAGGCTGCCTGATCGCCCATATGAACGGTCCGGCCGAATGGTCCGGGCCGGACGCCAAGCGGTTGGTCGAGACGGCGCTCGGGTCGTGAGCCAACGCATGTCGCGGTTCAAGCCGAGCGCACGCTCGGCTTGAGCAGCACGAGGCTGCCATCCCGGCGGCCGGCACGCACCGGAGTGGGCTTGCCGTGGCCGGTCAGGTCGTCGAACGCCTCGATCGGCGCCGGCTTGCCGAGATAGTAGCCCTGGCCGATCTCACAGGCCTCGGCGTCAAGGAACTTCAACTCGCCAAGCGTCTCGACGCCTTCGGCCAGAACCGGCAGGCCAAGGCCGCGCCCCAGCCCCAGCACCGCGCGCACGATCGCCGCGACCTGGCCGTTCGTGTCGACCGCCTTGATGAAGGAGGAATCGATCTTGATCTTGTCGAAGGGGAAGGCGCGCAGGTTGGAAAGAGAGGAATAGCCGGTACCGAAATCATCCATGGCCACGCGCACGCCGAGCGACTTGGCCTGGCGCAGGGTTGCCAGCGCACGCGGCATGTCCTTCACCAGCGCGGTTTCGGTGATCTCGAGTTCGAGCCTGGTCGGGGCAAGGCCTGTCTTCAGCAAGGTCTCGTGGACCTTGCGGCTGAAATTTGGGTTGTGGAGCTGCACCGCGGAGACGTTGACGGCGACCGTCAGCGGGTTTTCCCAGCGCGCGGCTTCCTCGCAGGCCGCTTCGAGCACCCAATCCCCGATCTGGCCAATCGCGCCGCTGTCCTCGGCCACCGGAATGAAAGTGGCCGGAGAAACCTCGCCACGTTCAGGATGGCGCCAGCGGATCAGGGCCTCGAAGCCAACCATCTTACCGCTGCTGATCTCCTTCTGGGGCTGGTAGACGAGGTAGAATTCACCGCGCACGACGGCCTGGCGCAATTCGTGCTCCATCACGCGCTTGTCGCGAGCCTCGGCGCCCATCGAGGCTTCGAAATAGCGAAACGTGTCCCTGCCTTCGGTCTTGGCGCGATAGAGTGCCGTATCGGCATGGCTGATCAGGCTGGTCTGGTCCTCGGCATCGAGCGGATAGACCGCGATGCCGATGCTGGCCGAGACCAGCCCGCCACCGACCGCTGCCCGGTTTTCCTCACGCATGGCGGCGAGTACCGCATTGGCGATGCGGCCCGCCGCCTGCGGGTCGGGCAAATTGGGGGCTATGATGGCGAATTCGTCGCCGCCCAGGCGCGCAAGCATCTGGCCGTGGCGCAGAACGCCGGACGCGCAGCTTGCCACTTTCTGCAACATGGCATCGCCGGCGCCGTGCCCGTAGAGGTCGTTCACCTCCTTGAAGCGGTCGAGGTCGAGCAGCAAGAGCGCAAGATGCCGGCCCTTGATGTTTGCGTCGGCAGTCGCGACGCGGTTCATCGATGCGATTTCCGCGTCGAGACGGCTGGAGAAACTGCGGCGATTGGCAAGCCCCGTCAGCGGATCGAAATGGGCAAGGCGAAGGATCTCCTGCTCCGCCTTCCTGCGTTCGCGTATGTCGCGTACGGCGATGACATTGTGGGGCTTGCCGCAATAATCGATGCTCCTGGCGATCAGTTCGACGGGTATTCTCGTCCCATCGCGGCTCCTTAGCTCCGCTTCCTGCGGCTGGCCCTCCAGGCTGGTCGCATCGGATGCTGCGCGTTCGTCGAAAAGTTCGCCCAGTTGCATGCCGTTCAGCGTCGTAGCCGGCGTCCCGGTCAGCTTGCCCATGCTGTCATTGGCGCTGACGATGCGACTGCCATCGCAGACGATCAGGCCTTCCACGGCTGCATTGGCCAGGCCATGCATGCGGTCGACTTCGAGTTTCTGGCGACGGAAGCGCAGGTCGATCCACAACGCCGATGCCGACAGAACCAGGATCACCAGGGTGGCGGCCGCGGCCGCGAAAGCCTGCGAGGTCGGCGCGATCGTGTACTGCGATATGACGATCGAGGAATCGGGAAAGATCGAGACGGCGCCCATGCCGATGAAATGCAAGGTGCAGATAGCCAGCGTCAGCAGCACCGCGCCGGCGGATGTCGCTGACAAGGAAGGGCGGCGCAGCACGACATGCAGCGCCAGTGCCGCAAGCGTCATACCGGCCAGCAGGGAAACGGCGACAAGCAGCAGGTTCCATTCGATCCGTCCCTGGACCTCGAACGCCGCCATGCCGATGTAGTGCATGGCTGCGATGCCGCCGCCCAGGATGGCGCCGCCGACGAGATGGTAATCGATCTCGTCCCGCAAGGTGGCGATCCACATGCCGGCCGCCGTCAGTGCGACCGAGGCGGCGAGCGAGATCACGGAGAGCCCCGGATCGTAGGCGCTGGGGATGCCCGGCGTGAAGGCGAGCATGGCAATGAAATGCGTTGCCCAGATGCCGAACCCGGTCGAAGTCGCCGATATCATCAGCCAGACCAGCCGGTTGCGGTCCGTCGAGCGGCTGATGTGGTGAAGCAGGTTTACGGCAGAGAAACAGGAAATTCCGCAGATCAGCGCTGCCAGTGCGACCAGTCGCAGATCGTGCTGGTTGACGATGCAGTTATAGACCGTCAGCATCTTATTTCCCCCTAGCCCACAGGAAATAAAGAAAGAAATATGACTGATTAATGCTTGGCTGTTGAAGGATCGATAAAGTCGCCTGCAACCATAGCGTGCTCTTGCGGCGCAGTCTGGCCGCAAGAGTACCGGCCAGTTCAGCCGCGCCGACTTGAAGACGGCGGCTATTTCAGGCGAACGGTCACGGTCAGGACTTCATGATCCGAGCTCGGGCTGCCGTCCGGCAACACCGCCGGAAGGACCGCCGGCGCGCTGGCCGCGAGGCCGCGTGTGAAGAACCAGTCGATGCGGCCGACCGGCGTGCCGGCCGGCCGGCGCTGGGTGGGCAGGCCCATGTCGTTGGCCGCCTGCCAGTCATAGCCGCGCTCGGCAAGGGCCGCGAACAGCGGCTCATGGCGCTTGCTTCACCAGCATTTCATCATCCCTTTAGCCGGATAATCATGGCGGCCTTTACGTCGTCGGCGGCCGCCCTAGCTACCTAAGGCGCCGGTGTGACGTTTTCATGCCGGCGCAACCGCCGAGGGGGAGGAAAGACCGGCTGTCCACAGGCCCGGGAGGCCACAACAGAACTGTCACATACCTTCTCTAAGAGAGCGGGCAAGGACTTGCGCAGACCCTTGTCAACAGTCATTCAAGAGGGAAGAAATCATGACGATCATCAAGCGGGGCCTCGCTGCCCTTGCCGCAGGCGTGCTCAGCACGGCGGTGGCGGTTCCTGCCTTCGCGGAACCGGTAAAATTCGATTTCTGGTTCGGCCTTTCTGGCGATCTTGCCCGCGTCGTCGATACGCTGTGCAAGAACTTCAACGAGTCGCAGAAGGATTATGAAGTCACCTGCACCAGCCAGGGCAATTACGACGCGACGCTGCAGAACACCATCGCCGCCTTCCGCGCCGGAAAGCAGCCCGCCGTCGTCCAGGTCTACGACGTCGGCACCGCCACCATGATGCTGTCGGGCGCCTACAAGCCCGCCGACAAGCTGATGGAAGAAAACGGCTACAAGATCGACTACGCCGACTATTTCCCCGGCATCGCGCGCTACTACGCGACGTCGAAGGGCGAGATGCTGTCCTTTCCGTTCAATTCCTCGACCCCGCTGATGTACTGGAACAAGGATGCTTTCGCCAAGATCGGCAAGACCGAAGCGCCCAAGACATGGGAAGATGTCGCCACCGATCTCCAGGCCTTGAAGGACGCCGGCTATGAATGCCCGATGGCGATCAACATCTCGGCCAATGAAAGCTGGCAGCTGATGGAGCAGTTCTCGGCGCTGCACAACCAGCCGATCGCCACCAAGAACAATGGCTATGACGGTCTCGATGCCCGTCTGGAGGTCAACAAGACCAAATTCGTCCAGTACGTCACCGATCTGAAGAAGTGGTATGACGCCGGCCTGATCAAGATCAAGTCGAAGGATCTCGGCCAGGACATGGTGCAGGCCTTCGCCACCGGCACCTGCCAGGTCATTCTGACTTCGGTCGGCGACCACGGCACGGTCGGCCGCACGCAGAAGGAAGGCATGAAGTGGGATGTCGCCGAACTGCCGGTCTATGCCGGCACCGAGCGCAAGAACTCGCTCGTCGGCGGCGCTTCGCTGTGGGTACTTTCCGGCAAGTCGGACGCGGAATACAAGGGCGCGGCCGCCTTCCTCAACTTCATCCATGACCCCAAGACCGCCTTGTTCTGGTCGACCAACACCGGCTACATCCCGGTGACCAAGTCGGGCTTCGAATACCTGAAGTCGCAAGGGTTCTACGACAAGGCGCCCTACAAGGGTCGTGAAGTCGCGATCGCCAGCCTGACCGCGTCGGAGCCGACAGAGATCACCCGTGGCGTGCGCCTGGGCAACTTCACCCAGATCCGCGCCGAGTTCGGCACGCAGATGCAGGCGATCTTCGCCAACAAGGTCAGCGTCCAGGAGGGTCTCGACACGCTGGTCAAGAACGGCGACGCCATCCTCGACCGCTTCCAGCAGACCTATCCGGGCAAGACGCTGCCCTGATCCGCTGAAATGCACTGGCCCGTCCGGCGACTCCCGTTGAGCATGATCGCGAAACCGGTTTCCACTTTCCGGGATCATGCTTGGGTCGACGGGCGGCCATTTCGTTATTAGTCTCACCTTGCACCAAGCGAGCCGCTTGAGCGGCGTCGGCGGACCGATGGAAAAACGCGTCACTTTCAGCAGATGGACGATCGGTATCCTGTTCGGGGTGCCGCAGCTGTTCCTGATCTTCACCTTCTTCTACTGGCCGGCCGGCCAGGCGGTATACTGGTCGCTGACGCTGCAGCAGCCTTGGGGCGGCGGCAACATCTGGGTCGGCCTCGACAATTTCCGCTCGATCCTGTCCAACGCCGATTACTGGAACTCGATCACCGCCAGCCTGATTTTCGCGGCCATCAGCACCGGCCTGGCGATGTTCATCGCGCTGGTGTTGGCCGCCTTGACCGACCGGCAGCTTGCCGGCTCGTGGCTGTATCGCGTGGTGCTCATCTGGCCCTACGGCATCGCCGCGCCAGCGCTGGCGCTGGCATTTCGGTTCATCCTGGCGCCGGAAGCCGGCTTCATGGCCGTCGTCAACCAGGTCTGGCCCGGCTTCTGGGATCCCGGCCTCGACGGCGCTGATGCCATGGCCTCGATCATCGTCGCCTTTTCCTGGAAATATGTCGGCTACAACTTCATCTTCTTCCTCGCGGCCTTCCAGGCAATCCCGCGATCCCTGATCGAGGCGGCGGCGATGGACGGCTCCGGTGTCCTCAGGCGCTTCTGGGACATCCAGTTCCCGCTGATCACGCCGACCATCTTCTTCCTGCTCGTCATCAATATCACCGAGAGCTTCCAGGACTCCTTCGGCATCGTCGACATCATGACATCAGGCGGACCGGCGAACGCCACCAACCTGATGGTCTACAAGATCTACTCGGACGGCTTCAAAGGCCTCGACTATTCGGGCGCGGCCGCGCAGAGCATTATCCTGATGGTGCTGATCGTCGCCCTCACCATTGTCCAGTTCCGCTTCATTGAGCGGCGCGTGCACTACAGGTGAGATGATCATGGTCGAACGCACCCCGTTCCTCAATTTCTTCACGCATCTGATCCTGTTCGTCGGCTTCGTTTTCTGTGTCGCGCCGTTCGCCATCGTGGCGATCGCCGCGTCGCACAATCTCAAGGACGTCAACGATGTGCCGATGTCGCTGTTGCCGGGCAGTGACTTCTGGGTCAACATCAAGACGGCCTGGGTGACGGCCGATCTCGGCCCCAAGCTGCTCAACAGCTTCATCATGGCGTTCGGCGTCGCGGCGGGCAAAGTGATCATCTCGGCGCTCACCGCCTTCTCGATCGTGTACTTCCGCTATCCTGGCCGCATGCTGATCTTCTGGCTGATCTTCATCACGCTGATGCTGCCGCTCGAAGTGCGCATCGTGCCGACCTACGCCGTGGTCGCCAACGTGCTCGAGCCCTATCAGACGATCCTGGACCTGACCGGGCTGTCCTGGCTGATCGAGAAAGTATCGGGCGTGCGGGTTGCACTGAGCCTGGGGCTGCTCAATTCCTATAGCGGCCTGATCCTGCCGCTGGTCGCCACCGCGACCGGAACGTTCCTCTACCGGCAGTTCTTCCTGACCGTGCCGGACGAGTTGACCGAGGCCGCGCGCATGGACGGTGCCGGGCCGCTGCGGTTCTTCATCGACGTGCTGCTGCCGCTGTCGCGCAACAATATGGCCGCGCTCGGCACCATCATGTTCCTGTGGGCCTGGAACCAGTATCTGTGGCCGCTGCTCATCACCACCGACCAGTCGCATGCGATGGCGGTGACCGAGCTCAAGCAGCTGATCCCCAATGTCGGTGGCGCCCCGGAATGGCACATCGCCATGGCCGGAACACTCATCATCATGCTGCCGCCGATGATTGTCGTGGTGTTGATGCAGCGCTGGTTCGTGCGCGGCCTGATCGCCACCGAGAAGTAACAAGGAGACAAAGATGGCCTCCATCGCAATACGCGGCGTCAAGAAGAACTATGCCAAGACGCAGGTCGTGCATGGCGTCGACCTCGACTTCGCATCGGGCGAGTTCGTCGTCATCCTCGGCCCGTCCGGCTGTGGCAAGTCCACGCTGCTCAGGATGATCGCCGGGCTGGAGGAGATTTCCGACGGCACGATCGCCATCGACGGCACGGTGGTCAACAAGCTCGAGCCGCGTGAGCGCGGCTGCGCCATGGTGTTCCAGAACTACGCACTCTATCCGCATATGAGCGTGGCGCAGAACATCGGCTATTCGCTGAAGGTATCAGGTGTTCCCGCGGCCGAGCGCAACCAGCGGATCCAGGCGGTGGCCCGCACGCTTGAGCTCGAGCATCTGCTCGACCGCAAGCCGATGGCGCTTTCGGGCGGTCAGAGGCAGCGCGTCGCCATGGGCCGGGCCATGATCCGCGAACCGAAAGTCTTCCTGTTCGACGAACCGCTGTCCAATCTCGATGCCAAGCTGCGCGTGCAGATGCGCTCGGAAATCCGCAAACTGCATCGCCGGCTGAACGCCACCTCCGTCTTCGTCACCCACGACCAGGTCGAGGCGATGACGCTGGCCGACCGGCTGGTGGTGATGAATGGCGGACGCGTCGAGCAGGTCGGCACGCCAGGTGAAATCTACACCCGCCCGGCCAGCCGCTTCGTCGCCACTTTCGTCGGTGCGCCGGCCATGAACATCCTTGAGGGGACTGTCGAACTCGACGGGCTGTCGCTGCTCGGCGGCAGCCGGCGCCTGGGCATGGCTCGCGCCGGCCTGCCGGTCGGTACGAAGGTGGCGATGGGCATCCGGCCGGAAGCCGTCCGGCTGGTGGCGCCGGGAACGCCGGGCGCGCTCGATGCGACTGTCGACCTGGTCGAGGAACTGGGTGCGGGGCGGGTGATCTATGTCGACCTCGACGGCGCGCCGTTTTCGGTGATGACCTCGGAGGCCGTTCATCCCGAACCCGGTAGCACCGTCGGGCTAAAGATCTCGCCGGACGACATGCACTTCTTCTCGTCGGAGACAGGGACCCGTCTCGATGTCTTCAAGGCTTCCGTGCCCGAGCCGGCGCTTTGATTTCCCAAACGCTCAGCCAAGAGACGCGCATGAAAATCATCCAGGTCACCGACGTGCATCTTGGCCGGCGAGGTGAGCGCCGCTATGGGGCGGACCTGCATCAGCGGCTGGATCGGTGCATCGCGCACATCAATGCGCATCACCCCGACGCCGCGCTTTGCGTCTTCACCGGCGACTTGACGGAGACCGGTGCGCCGCAGAGCTATGCCGATCTGCGCGTTGCGCTTGGCACGCTGTCGATGCCGTACAGGCTGCTGCCGGGCAACCATGACCGGCGGGCCAATCTCGTGGCCGCGTTTCCCGAAATTCCGGTCGACGAAAACGGCTTCGTGCAGTCGGTCCACGATACCGGCAACGAGGTGCTGTTGTTTCTCGACTGCCTGGCGGAAGGACGCATAGAAGGCGAACTGTGCGACAGCCGGCTCGCCTGGCTCGAAGCCCGGCTGGGACAATCCGGCGGCAGGCCAGCCTACGTCTTCCTGCATCATCCGCCGGTCGCGCTCGGCCTGCCGCAGCTCGATCCGCTGGCGCTCGAACAGCCCGAGCGGTTGCTCGGCCTGCTGCGGGGCCATGGCAACGTTCGCCACATCTTCTTCGGCCATGTCCATCGCGACATGGCCGGCACCGTTGCCGGCATTCCGTTCTCGGCGCAGCGCGGCCTACATGCCCGGTTCGAGCTTGCCCTCGACCGATCGAGCGAGATCGTCGAACAGGCGCCGCCGTCCTACGCCGTCATCCTCGTCGACAGCGCCAACCAGTGCGTGGTGGTGCACGGTTGCGATTTTCTCGAGCAATGGCCGATTTATTCAGCGGAAACCGGCGAACGCATCACGGCGTGAGCTGGCCACTTCGCTGGGGTTCAGCGCCTTCAGCCGTCGCTCTCAAGCGAAGACATGCGCCTTGCCCGATATGGTCAGTCGTACGATCTCGCCGACCGCCGGAGCGTCCATGCCGGATTTGCGCAGGATCAGCGGCGTGCTGCCGATGGCGGCGGCGTCCGGCGGATCGGAATTGTTCAGGAGCCGCACCGCGACCGTGCATGTCGAGCCGGCGAACTCCGATTCCGTCACCTCGCCGAACAGCATGTCCGATGTGCCCGACATGCCCTCGCGCGAGGTGCGTTTCAGCCCGATCTGTTCCGGCCGCAGCATGATGCGGACGATATCGCGGCTGTCCGGCGTATCGACCGCGATGCGGCCGAGCGGGGAGCTGGCGAAGCCGCCCGAGACGCTGGCCGGCAGGATGATGGCATCGCCGAGGAACTCGGCGATCATCCTGTCCTTCGGCTTGAGATAAAGTTCGCGCGGCGTGCCGACCTGGGAAAATTTTCCATCGCGCATCACCGCCACCTGGCTGGCGAAGGACAGCGCCTCGGCCTGGTCGTGCGTCACCAGGATGGTGGTGATGCCGGCCGCCTCCAGAAGTTCGGCCACGGCCTTGCGCATCGAGGCGCGCAGGCCGGTGTCGAGGGCCGAGAACGGCTCGTCGAGCAGCATCAGCCGCGGCTTCATCGCCATGGCGCGGGCCAGCGCCACGCGCTGCTGCTGACCGCCGGAGAGCTCGTGCGGGCGGCGTTTCAGGATCGCCTTGTCCAGTCCAACGATATAGGCAAGTTCGACGATGCGCTCGGCGCGCTTGTCATCGTCCCGTCCCATACCGAAGCCGATATTGTCCGAGATGGTCAGATGCGGGAACAGGGCGCCGTCCTGCGCCACCACGCCGATGCCGCGGCGATGCGCCGGAACGGCGGCGCCGCCATTGGCCAGCACCTGCCCGTCGAGCACGATGCGGCCCTGATCGGGCGCCTCGAAGCCGGCGATCAGCCGCAGCAAGGTCGTCTTGCCGCAGCCGGAAGGTCCTACGATCGCCGTGCGGCTGCCGCTGGCGACGTTCAGGTCGACGCCGGCCAGTGCAGCGACCGGGCCGTAATGCTTGTGCAGATTGCGGAGTTCAAGAAAGCTCATCGTCCGGCCATCCGCTTCGACTGGACATAGAGCAGCCAGGTCAGGGGCAGCGACATCGCCACCATGATGAAGGCGTAAGGAGCGGCCGAGGCGTAATCGATCTCGCTGCTGTAGGACCAGAACGCCATCGCCAGCGTGCGGGTGCCGTTCGGCGCCAGCATCTGGGTCGCGGTCAATTCGTTCATGATGCCGAGCGCCACCAGCGCCATGCCGGCAGCCGCACCCGGCGCCGACAGGCGGATTGTCGTCGACCACAGCGCGTTGAGGGGCCGCCGGCCGAGGCTCGACGCGGCGCGCTCGAGCTCGACCGGCGCCTGGGCGATCGACGCGCGCAGGCTGACCAGGGCACGCGGCAGGAACATCAAGGCATATGCGACCAGGATGGTGAACAGGGTCTGGTAGAGCGGCAGGGCGATGCTCACGGTGATGGTGACCAGCGCCAGCGCAATGACGACACCCGGCAGCGAGCCGACAATGTAATTGCATCCCTCCAGAAGGCGCTGCAGCGGTCCCGGCGCGCGGATCGAGATCCAGGCCATCGGCATCGCCGCGACAGTGGCAAGCAGCGCCCCGGCAAGGGACAGGAACAGCGTCTGGCCGAGCGCCAGTCCAATTTCGTCGAGACGCCAGACATCGGCGCCGCCGGCGAGGAGCCAGCGCCCGATGGTGACGAACGGCACTCCAAGCGCCAGCAGCGTGGTGACGACGAGCAAGGCAAGGCTCGGGATGGTGGCGCGGCCTAGGCCGATGCGTTGCTGATACCGCGCCGCGCCAGAGCCGACACGGGCATAACGTTCCTCGCCGCGCACCAGCACTTCGAGGCCGAGCAGCACGAAACAGCAGGTCACCAGCACGCCGGCCAGCATGTTGGCGGCCGGGCCATTGAAGGTCGACTGGAACTGGTCGACGATCGCGGTCGTGAAGGTGTCGAAGCGGATGAAGACGTAGAGGCCATATTCGGCCAGCAGATGCAGCCCGACCAGCAGCGAGCCGCCGCAAATCGCCAACCTGAGCTGCGGCAACACGACACGCCAGAACACGCGCCAGGGTCCGAGGCCAAGTGCCGCCGCCGCGTCCTCCAGGGCGGGATCGAGGCGGCGCAGCGCCGCCGATACCGGCAGGTAAAGGAAGGGAAAATAGGCGATGACGGACACCAGCACGCCTGCCCACAGCCCGTGCAGCCCCGGCACCATGGTGATCCAGGCATAGGAGTGGACGAAAGCGGGGATGGCTAGCGGCGCCACGCAGAGCCAGGCCCAGAGCCGGGCACCCGGCAGGTCGCTGCGTTCGGTCAGCCAGGCCAGCGTCACCGACAAGGTGATGGCGATCGGTACGGTCAGCAGCACCAGCAGGCCGGTGTTGACCAGCAGTTCCCCGACACGCGGCCTGAAGATCAGTGCCGAGACGGTCTCCCAGCCCGTCTGAACCGCGATCCAAATGATGAAAGCGAGCGGCAGCAGCGCCAGCAGGGAGACAGATATGGCGGCGCCGACAAGCCAGGGCGCCGCCCGCCGTTGCGCCCGCCGGCGCATCTTGGGCGGCAGGCCCGGGCGCGCGAGATGGACCGCGGACTGCATCAGCTCACACGCCTCGCCATTGCCGCCCGGCGGCGGCAATTGAAGGACCACGGTCGCGGTCGGATAGGCAACGTGTCGTCATCGACGAATGCAATCTCGAAAAACAAAACGCTCCCGCGGAAAGAGAGTCCGCGGGAGCACGGTCCGGCGTTCTTATTAGGACGAACGCCAACTAAAGCAAGCCGGCTGCCGTCATCAGGTCGGTGACCTTCTTGGAGTTGAGCGTCGTGGCGTCGACCTTCGGCGCCTGTAGGTCGGCCAGGGGTACCAGCTTCGGACTGGACTGGGCGCCCTTGCCGACCGCATATTCGAAGGAGGTTCCTTTCTTCAGCACGTCCTGGCCACCCTGGCCGGTCACCCATTTCAGGAAGGCCTGGGCTTCCTTCTGGTGCTTGCTCGAAGCCAGCACGCCGCCGCCGGAAACCGACACGAAAGCGCCCGGATCCTGGTTCTTGAAATAGTGCAGCGCGACGTTCTTGGAGTTCTCGCCGGTCTTGGCCTGATCGCCAAAGTAGTAATAGTGGTAGATCACGCCGCCTTCGATCTCGCCGGCATTGACCGCCTTCATCACCGTGCTGTTGCCCTTGTAGGCGGTGAAGTTCTCCTTCATCGCCTTCAGCCAGCCGGCCGTGGCGGCCTCGCCCTTGAGCTGCAGCAGCGCGCTGACGATGGCCTGGAAATCGGCGCCGGAAGGCGATGCCGCCCAGCGGCCTTTCCAGCTTGGATCGGCGAGATCGAGCATCGACTTGGGCAACTGATCAGCCTTGAGCTTGGTCGTGTTGTAGGCAAAAACGGTGCTGCGCGCGGCCACGCCCACCCATTTGCCGCTGGCCGCCTGATAGTCCCGCGGGACCTGAGCCAGCGTGTCGGCGCCGACCGGCGCGAACAGGCCGGCATTCTCCACCAGCGCCATGGCCGGCGAATTCTCCGTCAAAAACACGTCGGCGGGCGAGGCGGCGCCTTCGGAGACGATCTGGTTGGAGAAGTCGCTGTCGCCGCCGTTTCGCAAGGTGACCTTGATGCCGGTTTCCTTGGTGAACCCTTCGGCCCATTCCTTGGTCAGGCTTTCATGCTGGGCATTATAGACGATGATGCCGGCATCTTCGGCCGTTGCCGGACCGGCGGCCAGGCTGATTGCAAGCACCGCTACGCTGGCCAGGGCAAGAAGGGGGGATTTCATAAGGTACTCCTCGGGTTGCCCGCACTGCGGGTGCGTCCGAGTATCAATTCATGAATGGGTTAGTCAAGATTGAAAGCCAATCGGCATCATCACGGTTTCGCGTGTCGGACGCATTTGACATCACCCGATATGCGGTGCCGGTGGCTGCTCCTGCGGAATGCAGCCATCGACCATGGGATGAATGGTCCAGCGCTGATCCAGGCCCTGCTGTGTTCGTTTGGTCTCCGGATCGAACGCGTCGTTCAGCATGGCGCACCAGGTTCTGCGCAGGTTCTCGCAGCGTGTCCTGAATGCCGTGCTGCCAAGCCCGTCACGCATATCCTGCGCGGTGAGGTCGGTGGCCTCGCCCGGCGGTTTGGGCGGGACTGTGCCCATGTCGGGAAAGTCCGGGTTCCACTGAAGATAGTGTTTTGCGTCGACACCCGCGGCCGCATCGAATTTGACCACCGCCATCAGCGGATGAAACTCGTGCCAGCCCTGGTGATAGCCGTCATAGACATGTTCGCCGAGGACGGCGACATGATCGCCCATCCTGATGGGGCCGAGCGCCTTGTCGCCGACATTGGCGTCCTCGACATTGCCGGGGTTCCAGTTGAACAGCCCCTGCAGGACCGGCTTGACCCCGCCGAAGTAGGACGCCGCGCCGCCGATCGCGCCGCCAATGGCCGCCCCGAGCAATCCTCCCAGGAACGAGCCGATGGCGCAGCCCAGCGCACCCAGGAAAAACGACCCTATGGCGCAGCCGACGGCCGCCCCGACACCGGCGCCGGCGGCCGCCGCGGCCGCCGTGACGACCAGAGCCGCCGTCAGCAGGATGACGATGGCCGGCGCCCATTGGCGCATCTTGATCCAGAAGTCGCCCTCGGCCTCGCAGTGCAGGCCCCAGCGGGCATGGTCGTCGGTGGGTGCGTAGCCGAGGTCGGTCTCAAGATCATCGCGCGGCAACAGCAGCTCATGACCCTGAAAGCCGTCATTGAGAATGTCGTTGGCCGGATGGGCCGCGATACTGGCGGCGAATTCCGCGACGACGCTGCCGTCGGCATTGTAGCGATTGGCGGCCGCCAAAGCCGCCTCGTTGGTCTCGGCGTTGAGGATCTCGGCCGTCGGATGCGGCATCAGGATGACGTCGAAATACTGGTCGTTGTCGAAGGCGCCGAGATCGCTGCGGAACGGATTGTAGGAGACGATGCCGACCGCGCATTTCGGATTGTCCTTGTCGAGGCAGACCAGGCGATGGTTGAGCCATTCCCCGGCGGCCTTGTCGATCGTGGCGGTGGCGGACGCCAGAAATGCGATTGCCGCGGCAAGTGCCGCACCGACCGGCCCCAGCAGCAACCCGAAGGCGGCTGCCAGCCCGGTGATGACGATGATCTGCAGCGCCTGGCCGGCGAGGAAAGCCAGCCGGTCGTCCTCGTTGTAGGGCTTGCCACCGGCGGGATAGAGAAAGCAGCTCGTATAGTGCTTGTAGGCCATCGGAGCGCCTCAGCCTTTCGTGGCGGTGAGCGTCACGCCGCCGGTCATGGTGCGCGATCCGCTTTCGCCGATCGTGAACACATGGACATTGAAGGTCTTCGAGCCACGGAAGGCGGCGTCCTTCGCTTCGATCTCGACGGCGATCTCGGTGATCTGGCGCGGCTGCAGTGAAAGCGTTCTTGGAACGATCCTGACCGACCAGTCGTCCGGGATGGGAAACCGGCCATAGGCCTGTTCCTCCAGGGCCCTGGCCCAGCGTGCCTTGCTCTCGGCGAGCCGCGGCTGCGGGGTGTCCGTACTCTCGCCCCGACCTTGGCCGCGTGGCGGGGTACATGGCTGCAGCTTCGGCAGGCCGTAGCAGTCCGCCTCGATCTGGAAACGCCGGACGACCGAGGCCTCGTTGCGGACGCTGAAGACGAACCTTGCCGGTGAGCGCATCTCGGCAATGTTGACGTTCTTCTGGCCTAGGTTGTTGCCGGGGTTGGCGTCATCGCCCCAGGAGAGCTGTGCCTGCAGGCAGTAGTGGCCGCCGGTGGCGGGCGTGGTCCAACTGAACTCGGCATAGGCAGGGCAGTCGATCGTGCCCTTGGCCCCGAGATTGACGGCGGTGTTGGCAATCGGACGGGAAACGGTCTGTGCGCCGAAGGACAGGTAGGACAGCGCCACTCCGACGCCGACGGCCGGCGCGTCATAGGACCCGTTCCAGACACGCACGCGAACGCGATATGTGTGTGCTGGCTGGAGCGCGCCGGTGACTGGCGCAGCGCCGTCGAAAATGTCGATGTCGGGATTGTCCCAGGTGACCGCGAGGCCCTGCGCCATCAGATAGTACTGGGCATAAAGAAGAGGATCGGCGCGCTTGTAGATGTCGGGCGGTAGCTGGATACAGCAATCGTTCTGCGCCGGGCTTGGCAGCCGCTGGCCCTTGGCCAGCCGGCACAGCAGCATGCGAATGGTCGCAAACAGCGCTTTCAGCCCGGCGGCAAGACGCTTCCAGAATTCGGCGGCGAACAACAGCAGGGCCGCGGTTCTGATGTGGTTGACCAGAGATCCTGCCATGTCGTGTTTCCCACGCTGAGAGGACGCAACGGCAATGTTTTCCTGGCGGACGTGTCCCGCCGATTTTCCAGCGGCTATTTCTTCAGTGATCTCTGCCTTCGGTAGAAGTAGATGGCGGCGACAAGGACCATGGCCGCAATGACAAGGCTGCCCTCGAAAGTTCCCGAGCCATTGTCCGGAGAAAATCCAAAAATGCGTTCAATGAAATCCATTTCGGCCGCCCTCCGATCCTTTGACGCTACAGAAGGGTTTACCCTACGTCAACAAAGCTTGGTCCGTGCTGTCCTCGCCCCTGGACTGGAAACCAGAGAACCCATCCGGGAATTTCGCGGACCATCCCGCAAACTTTCGTGATTTGCCCGTAGTTTGGCTTGGACATTATTTCGCCGGCCACGTAACAAACCAGTGCCGAGGCGCGAAGATCGGGGAGTGAACTCTTGTGAGCGGCAAAGACGAGGCCGAGCTTTCCCGGCTGATGCGGGCCGCGATCGCGGGAGATGAAAAGGCCTATGCCGACTTTCTCCACCGGATTGCCGCGCTCATCCGCGGCTTTGTCAGGCGCAAGATCGTGCAGGGCGGGGTCGATCCCGAGGACGTCGTGCAGGAAACCTTGCTGGCAATTCATGTGAAGCGACACACCTGGCGCCAGGACGCGCCGGTCCTGCCCTGGGTCTATGCGATTGCCCGTTTCAAGCTGATCGACGCGTTCCGGCGGCGCGGTCGGCGCATCGAGATCGATGTCGACGACATCGCCGAGACTTTTGCCGAGCCGGAGACCGATACGGTCAGCGAACGCGACATCAACCGGGCGCTCGACGGCCTGCCGCCGGCACAGCGTTCCGTGGTTTCGGCCGTGTCCGTGGAGGGTCGCTCGATCGGCGAGACGGCGGCGAAGTTCGGCATCAGCGAGACGGCGGTGCGTGTATCGCTGCATCGGGGACTTGCCGCCATAGCCAAGCGATTCGGACAGGGGCGGTTCGGACGGGAATGACATGAAGACCGACGATCTCATCAAGGCGCTCGACGCCGATGCCCGCAGCAAGGCGATGCCGTTGCGCCTGGCCTGGTGGCTGGCGGCCGGCGCGGCCGTCGTCGTCGCGGCCGCTGTTTTCATGATGACGATCGGGCCGCGCCCCGACTTCATGGTTGCCGCGCACACGATGCGCTTCCTGTCCAAGTTTGTTTTCACCATCGTGCTCGCCATCAGCGCCTTCGCCCTGATCCGAGCCCTGTCGACTCCGGGTGCGGCGACAGGCCGGGCAATGGCGGCGATGATCGCCGCGCCGCTGCTGGTCGCGGTGGCCGTGGTGCTGGAGCTCTTCATGGTACCGCAGGCGCTGTGGGGCACGCGCATGATCGGTTCGAACATGATGATCTGCATGACCTTCATCCCGCTGATCGGCATCGGTCCGCTGGCCATCTTCCTGTGGATGCTGCGCTATGGCGCGCCGACACGGCCGGTGTTTGCCGGCGCGGTCGCGGGGCTGCTTGCCGGCGGGCTGGCGGCGACTTTCTATGCGGCGCACTGCTTCGACGACTCGCCGCTTTTCGTTGCCACCTGGTACACGATCGCCATCGCGGCCCTTGCCTTGCTCGGCGCGCTCGGCGGGCGGTTTTTCGTGCGCTGGTAGCGGGATACTCGCGCCCATACCCCCGTGAATACCGATCCTTAATCATGCCGGCAATTGTTTGCCGGTTGTCCATATCGCCGATGCCCCGGACGCAACCTTTCCTTAAAATCGATCCTTCAGGGTTTCGATGGAAAAAAAGCGATTGCCCACGGGGGTGGCATAAATCGTGACATTGCGAAGTATCATCGGGCCGGGACGGTACAAGCATGCGGCGCTGGCGCTGCTTGTGGCCGGTCTTGCCGTGGTGGCCGCCTCGCTTGTGCCGTCAAGGCTGGACCTCGGCGCGGAAGCACTCAGACTTTGCCTTCAAATATCGGTCGCCGTGACGGTCTGCGCGCTTTTCCTGGCCTATCTGTTCATCGGTCGAATCTCGGAGGATCGACGGCAGATCACGGAGAGCG
The DNA here is from genome assembly GCF_004794715.1 of Mesorhizobium sp. M8A.F.Ca.ET.207.01.1.1. Classification (NCBI taxonomy): domain Bacteria; kingdom Pseudomonadati; phylum Pseudomonadota; class Alphaproteobacteria; order Hyphomicrobiales; family Phyllobacteriaceae; genus Mesorhizobium; species Mesorhizobium sp. M8A.F.Ca.ET.207.01.1.1. Next base: position 103,915 of record NZ_SRUS01000002.1, read on the forward strand.
AGCAGCGGTTCCGCCGGGCCATGGAGGACTCGGCCATCGGCATCGCCATCGTCAGCCTCGACGGGCGTATTCTCCAGACCAACCCCGCCTTCGCCACCATGCTTGGCTACAGCCGCGAGGAAATCGAGGCGTTGACCTTCTTCCAGATCACGCATCCCGACGATCTGCAGATCGGACTCGAAACGATGGCCGGCCTGAGGGCGGGCACCGTCGATACTTTCCACTTCGAGAAGCGTTATCTCAAGAAGGACGGTACACCCGTCTGGGCTAATCTTGCCGGCTCCGTCATTCGCGATGGGAGGAGTGGGTGCCCGCTTTATCTCGTCTCGCAGATCGAGGATATCGACGCGCGCAAGCAGGCCGAAGCGCGCATCACCGAGGCCGAAACGCGCTGGAACTTCGCGCTCGCCGGCGCCGGTCAAGGTGTCTGGGATTTCGACATGCGCAAGGGGGGCACGACCTATTCCGCCACCTGGGTCAAGATGCTGGGCTATGGGGATGGCGAGCTCGATGGCGACCCCGACCGCTGGCTGACGATGATCCATCCCGACGACCGCGCCACGGTCGCGGAGGCCGATCGCGCCCATCTCGACGGCCAGACGGAATTCTTCGAGGCCGAGTTCAGGATGCGCCACAAGGACGGCCGCTGGATCTGGATCCTCGACCGTGGCAAGGCAATCGAGCGCGATGCCGACGGACAACTGGTCAGAGCGATCGGCAGCTTGACCGACATCACCTTGCGCAAGCAGGCCGAAGAACGGCTCATCGTCGCGGCGGCGATGCTGGCCGACGAGAAGGAGCGGCTTAAGGTGACGCTGCAATCGATCGGCGATGCGGTCATCTGCACCGATGCCGCGAACCGCGTCACCTTCATGAATCCGGTGGCCGAAAAGCTGACCGGCGTTTCCAGCGACGACGCGCTGGGCAAGACTCTGAGCCATGTCTACTGGGCTGTCGACGAGGAGACGGGCCACAGGATCGGCATGACGCGGCCGGCGACAGGCGAAGAGGCGCGCTCCGACCAGAACAGCCGCGCGGTCCTCATCCGTCGCGACGACACACGCTGCAGCATCCGCCAGGTCGTGTCGCCGATCATCAACGAACGCAACGAATTCGGCGGTCTGGTGATCGTCTTCCAGGATTTCACCGATGCGCGCGCCCTGCAGCGCCAGCTTGCCCATGCCGCCGCCCATGATGCGCTGACCGGGCTTGCCAACCGCTCGAGCTTCATCCGCGCCATGGAGGGACTGGTCGATCAGGCACGCAAGGACGGCACGACGGCTGGGGGCCACCATCAGTTCATGTTCATCGACCTTGACCATTTCAAGCTGGTCAACGACACGGGCGGTCACGCGGCGGGAGACGCCCTGCTGAAGCGGGTCGCCGAGGCGGTGCGCGGCGTGCTTGGTCCTGAAGACATCGTCGCGCGCCTGGGCGGCGACGAATTCGCTGTCATCCTGAAGTCGGGTTCCGCACCCGGCGCGAGGATCGCGGCGCGCTCCATCATCGATGCGATAGCCGGCCTGAACTTCACCTGGGATGGCCGGCCGCACGCGATCGGCGCCAGCATCGGGCTGACGGCGATCTGCGCCAATTGCGGCGAAGTCGACGAGATCATCGCAAGGGCCGACGCCGCCTGCTATGCGGCCAAGGCAGCCGGCCGCGGATGCGTTTCCGTGGCGCCGGACGGCAAGATCGGCGACGACAGGTCAGAACCGCCCAAGCCGCTCGCCGCGGCCTCGTGAGCGGACGCGTCAGCGTGTCGGAACGGGGTGCTCGCCGCGATAGTCGTAGAAGCCGCGTCCGGTCTTGCGGCCGAGCCAGCCGGCCTCGACATATTTGACCAGCAGCGGGCAGGGGCGGTACTTCGAATCCGACAGGCCGTCATGCAGCACCTGCATGATCGACAGGCAGGTGTCGAGACCGATGAAATCGGCAAGCTGCAGTGGTCCCATCGGATGGTTGGCGCCGAGCCGCATGGCGGTGTCGATGGCATCGACCGATCCGACGCCCTCATAGAGGGTGTAGATCGCCTCGTTGATCATCGGCAGAAGGATGCGGTTGACGATGAAGGCCGGGAAATCCTCCGAGACCGTGATCGTCTTGTCGAGCTGCTTCACATAGGTCTTCGCCGCCTCGAAGGTCTGGTCCTCGGTGGCGATACCGCGCACCAGTTCGACCAGCTTCATCAGCGGAACCGGGTTCATGAAATGAATGCCGATGAAGCGCTCCGGCCGGTCGGTCTGCGCGGCTAGCCTTGTGATCGAAATCGACGAGGTGTTGGTCGCCAGGATCGCTTCGGGGTTGAGCTGCGGGCAGAGCTGCGCATAGATCTTGCGCTTGACGGTTTCGTCCTCGGTCGCTGCCTCGATCACCAGATCGGCGCCGGCAAGATCGGCCATCGCCGGTGCCGACGCGATGCGTGCCATGGCCTGGTTGCGGAGTTTCTCGTCGAGCTTGCCGGACCCCACCTGACGGGCCATGTTGCCGCTGATGGTGGCGATGCCCTTCTCGATACGGTCGGGCGATATATCGTAGATCAGCACCTTGTAGCCCGAAAGCGCGGAGACGTGGGCGATGCCGCCGCCCATCTGGCCCGCACCAATGATGCCGATCGTCTCGATCTTGCTCATTACCCGATCCCGTCCGGAGCGTTTTTCGCCACAATCGCGAACCGCCCCATCTCTTTGTTTTCCCGCAATTCCCGGCGCAAAAACCCCTGCGCACTGCCGCTGGAATTGCTCTCAGCCTTGTGGCCTGCTTATTGTGCGGTGCAAACTAAAAGGGTGGGGCGACTTCGTCTACCCCACCCCTCGTAATTTAATACGGTTGCGCGGAAGCGTCAAAGCGCCTTCTGCAACTCCGGCAGGATGACGAAGAGATCGCCGACGAGGCCGTAGTCGGCAACCTGGAAGATCGGCGCTTCCTCGTCCTTGTTGATGGCGACGATGACCTTGCTATCCTTCATGCCGGCGAGGTGCTGAATGGCGCCGGAGATGCCGACCGCAATGTAGAGATCGGGGGCGACCACCTTGCCGGTCTGGCCGACCTGCCAGTCGTTCGGCGCATAGCCTGCATCGACGGCGGCGCGGGAAGCGCCGACGGCGGCGCCGAGCTTGTCGGCGACCGGCAGGATGACTTCCTGGAATTTTTCCGAGGAACCGAGCGCGCGGCCGCCCGAGATGATGATCTTGGCCGAGGTCAGCTCCGGACGATCGGTCTCCGACAGCTTGTTCTCGACGAAGGTCGAGAGGCCGGGATTGGCCGGCGCATGAACCGTCTCGACCGAAGCAGAACCACCCTCGGGTGCCGCCTGGAAGGAAGCGGTGCGCACGGTGATGACCTTCTTGGCATCGGTCGACTGTACCGTCTGGATGGCGTTGCCGGCATAGATCGGCCGCTTGAAAGTGTCAGGCGACACCACTTCGATGATTTCGGAGACCTGCGCAACATCGAGCAGGGCGGCGACGCGCGGCGCGATGTTCTTGCCAGCGGACGTCGCCGGCGCGATGATCGTGTCGTAAGCGCCAGCCAGCGAGACGACCAGTGCCGCCGTCGGCTCGGCCAGGCGCTCGGCGAGTTCGTCGGCCTCGGCGAGCAGCACCTTGCCGACGCCCTTCAGTTTCGCGGCTGCATCGGCAGCGGCCTTGGCGCCTTTGCCGGCCACCAGCACATGAACGTCCGAGCCGATTTGCAGGGCGGCCGAAAGCGCCTTGGCGGTCTGGTCGGAAAGGGTGGCGTTGTCGTGTTCGGCGATGAGGAGAATTGCCATTTTATCTGTTCCTTTCCCGATCGCTTACAAAACGCCGGCTTCGTTCTTGAGCTTGTCGACCAGTTCGGCGACGCTCTTGACCTTGACGCCGGCCTTGCGGCCACCCGGCTCCTCGGTCTTGATGACCTTCAGGCGCGGCTTGACGTCGGCGCCGTAGTCGGCCGGGCTCTTCTCGTCCAGCGGCTTCTTCTTGGCCTTCATGATGTTGGGCAGCGAGGCATAGCGCGGCTGGTTGAGGCGAAGGTCGGCGGTGACGATCACCGGCATCTTCAGCTCCACCGTCTGCAAGCCGCCGTCGACTTCGCGCGTCACCTTGGCATGGTCACCCTCGAGCACGACCTTGGACGCGAAGGTGCCCTGGGCCCAGCCAAGCAGGGCGGCCAGCATCTGGCCGGTCTGGTTGGAATCGTCGTCGATCGCCTGCTTGCCGAGAATGACAAGGCCTGGCTTCTCCGCATCGACCACGCCCTTCAGCACCTTGGCGACACCGAGCGGCTCGGTCTGCTCGTCGGTCTTGACCAGGATGGCGCGGTCGGCGCCCATGGCGAGCGCGGTGCGCAGTGTTTCCTGCGCCTGCTGCGGGCCGATCGACACGACGATGATCTCCTCGGCCTTGCCGGCTTCCTTGATCCGGATCGCTTCCTCGACCGCGATCTCGTCGAACGGGTTCATCGCCATCTTGACGTTGGCGAGTTCCACAGCCGAACCATCGGCCTTCACGCGAACCTTCACATTCGCGTCCACAACCCGCTTCACGGGCACAAGGATCTTCATTTGCCTGTCACCTCTTCACGCTAGTTGGGCGCGCTATAGCAGCCTGCGCCCTTTCTGAGTTGTCGAAAGCCGACATTCCTGACTGAATTCCGGCCAGACGGAATTCTGGCCGGATGGAAATTCTGGTCTTTGCCCGCCTTGGGCTGCGACGGAGACGTTTCCGTAATTGTGGCGACCCTTGCCGTCAATACGCTGGAAGCTGCTCAAATCGGTTCAGTTTGGGCCAGAAGGGTTTCCCCGGCCCCAGCGCGCCGTGGTGGCGGACGTTTGGGGCGTCGCTGGTTCGCCAACGACCGGCGGCTGTTCGGGGGTCGGAACCACGGCATCCTCGTCGGCGGGGGCAAATAGCGGCACGCCGCGGCTGCGCAGGACCAGCACCAGGACCGCGCCGGCAATGATGCCGCCGATGTGGCAGGCCCAGGAGATCCGATCCTCGCCGCCGGCCGCGAACATGACGACCTGGAACGCCACCCACAGTATGAGCGGGATGAAGGCTGGAATGCGCAAAGGGATGCGGGCAAAGGCAAGCACCCACACCTTCACCCTGGGATAGAGGATCAGGTAGGCGACGACCACGCCGGCAATGGCGCCCGAGGCGCCGATCAGCGGCACTTGTGAATCCCAGGCGATGAGCCCCTGGAAAGCGGCTCCGGCGATGGCGCACAGGAAATAGAAGATCAGGTATCTGATATGGCCGAGCGCGTCCTCGACATTGTCGCCGAACACCCAAAGGAACAGCATGTTGCCGCCGAGATGGAAAATGTCGGCGTGCAGGAAGGAGTAGGTGAGGTAGCTCAGGCTCTCGGGGATGATGACAAAGCGGGGGTCGAGTTCGGCCGTGTCGTGAACGACGGAGGGGATGAAGCCGAGGCCAAGCACGGCGGCATTGGTGAAGTCCTTGCCGCCGAGCGCCGTGGCGCAATAGATCACGGCGTTGGCGACGATCAGCCCGATCGTTACATATTGCAGCCTGATATGGCGCAGCCTGTTGGTGTCGTAAAGCGGGATGAACATCGGTCGTCGGCCCCTCCCGCCCTCCGGTCCGTTTCAGCGGTTCTTGCCGGGAACCCATAGCACGTCGGCATTTCCATTGTCATTGACCACCCGAGCGGCGACAAACAGGAAATCCGAGACGCGGTTGATGTACTTCAGCCCGTCGCGATTGACGTGTTCGGCCGGGTCCTGCGCCAGGGCCACCATCAGCCGCTCGGCTCGCCTGGCCACGGTGCGGGCGAGATGGAGGGCGGCCGCCGCCGGCGTGCCGCCGTTCAGCACGAAGGATTTCAGCGGCTGGAGGTCTTTGTTGAGAAGGTCGATGTCGTGCTCGACACGGTCGGTCTGGGCGGCAACGATGCGCAGCGGCTCGTAGCCGAGCGGCTTGCCGTCATCAGGCACGGCGAGGTCGGCGCCGAGGTCGAAAAGGTCGTTCTGGATGCGGCCAAGCATGGCGTCGATCGCCTGATGGCTCTGTGCGGTATGCACGCGGGCCATGCCGATACAGGCATTGGCTTCGTCTACCGTGCCATAGGCGTCCACCCGGAGATCGGATTTCAGCCGCCGCTCGCCCGTGCCGAGGCCGGTTGTGCCGTCGTCTCCGGTGCGGGTGTAGATCTTGTTGAGCTTGACCACATCGCCTCCGAAAGGCCCTTACTTGCGGGTGAAATACACGGCCAGCAGGATCAGCGCCAGCGCCACGGCCTGCAGCAGAACGCGGACCTGCATCAGCTTGTTGGACGTCACGCCGGAGCCGCCGCGCATCATGTTGATGAGGCCCCTGATCAGCACGACCACCACGGCGGCCATGACCAGAATGGCAAGGATGTTGAAGACGGTGGCCATTTTTTGCGTTTCCAGTTCTCTGCTTGTTCAGGCGCGCCTGGCAAGCAGGCGGTGGAGCATTGGGGCCGGCAGGATGCGTTTGAGCACGGCCCCGATCCTGGCCGACATTGTTACCACATAGTGTGGGCGCGGGTGCCGCGACAGAAGTGCATGGCGAAGCGCCTTGTGGACCACTTCCGGCCCGGGCTTCAGGGCCGATTGGCTGCCGCCGGCGCGCATGCGCTCCAGCTGCGCGGCATAGTCGGCGCGATGCACGGAATTCTCGTGATCGATATTCCTGAGGAACCAGGGCAAGCCATTGCTGGCGATCTTCGATTTCACCGGCCCCGGCTCGATCAGCGAGACATGGATGCCGCTGCCGGTTAGTTCCTGGCGCTGGCAGAGCATCAAGGCTTCCAAGGCGTGCTTGGATGCCGAATAGGCGCCACGGAAGCGCACCGGCACGAGACCCAGGATCGACGAGCAATGGACGAGGCGGCCGTGGCCCTGGCGGCGCATCACCGGAACCAGACGGCGGGTCAGGTCGTGCCAGCCGAAGAAATTGGCCTCGAACTGCTCTTTGAGCGCCGCAACGGACAGATCCTCGACGGCGCCGGCCTGGGCGTAAGCGCCGTTGTTGAACAGGGCATCGAGCTTGCCGCCGGTGCGCTCGAGTACGGCCGATGCCAGGGCGGCGATGGATCCCGGTTCCGTGTAGTCGAGATAGAAAGCCTCAATTCCGTCCGCTTCGAGCGCGGCGATGTCTTGCGGCTTGCGCGCCGTCGCGAACACCCGCCAGCCCTCGGCCTTCAATGCGCGGGCGCAATAGGCGCCTATGCCGGAAGACGCACCGGTGACGATGATGGTGCGCAACTCTGCCGCTGGAGAATTCGGAGTTTGACGAAGGGTTGCCATTTGCCGCATTCCCTTCCCATATTCGCGGCGTCGAGACAATCGAAGGGAGCGCGCGTTCTTGCTGCGGAATATTGTCGCCCTGCGTCGCGTGCTCTACGACGCGCTCGGCCATTTCAACACCGATGACGGCTGGGCGATGGCCAGCCATCTGGCGATCACCTCGCTGATGGCGCTGTTTCCGTTCCTGATCTTCGCCACGACGCTGGGCAGCTTCCTCGGCGCCCAGGCCTTTGCCGACACGGCGGTGCATCTGGTCTTCGACACGTGGCCCGAGCAGATCGCCAAACCGATCGCGCATGAAGTGCTCAACGTGCTGACCGTCAGGCGCAGCGACCTGTTGACCTATGGCGTGCTGCTTGCCGCCTATTTCGCCTCGAACGGCATCGAGGCGCTGCGCACGTCGCTCAATCGCGCTTATCGGGTCACCGAGACGCGCGGCATCATCTACCGCCGGGTGCAGAGCATCTTCTTCGTGCTGATCGCGACCGCCGGGTTCCTGGCGATCAGCGTGCTTCTGGTGTTCGCGCCCCTGTTGGCGCGGCTGGCTGAAGCCCATTTCGAGTGGATCAAACCCTATACGGGCACGATCACGCTGTGGCGTTACGTCATTGCCTCGACCGTCATCATCGGCGGGCTTTTCGCCGTTCACTACTGGCTGCCGGCCGGCAAGCGCCGTTTCGTCTCGCTGGTGCCGGGCATCATCTTCACGCTGGCGGCATGGCTTATCGGCTCGACGATGTTTGCCACCTATCTCGACCATTTCTCGTCCTATGTGACGACCTATGCCGGTCTCGCCTCGATCATGATCGCGGTGGTTTTCCTCTACATCGTCTCGGCGATCTTCATCCTCGGCGGCGAGCTCAACGCCGCGATCAGCCGCTATCTGGAGGCGCGTGCCCGGGTGGGTTGACCGGCGGAATTGAAGAACGGAGGAATTGAAGGAATGAGGAATTGAGGAGTTGAAGAACTGAGGAATTGGAGAAAAAGGCGCCATATCCGGCGCCGTGCACTTCTTCTTCAATTCTTCAATTCCTCAGTTCTGCAATTCCTCAATTCCTCCCCTGGCCGGTCGCGCCGTTGCCAGGCCCACGCCAAAGGTGGTGATCGCCATGCCGGCGATCTGAAGTGCGTTGAGTTGTTCGTTGAACAGAGCCCAGGCGATGATGGCCGTCACCGCCGGCACAAGGTAGAACAACGACGCCACTTTCGACATCTCGCCGTCGCGGATCATCACCATCAACAGGAAGATTGCGCCGAGCGACAGCACCAGCACCAACCAGGCCATGGCGAAGATCAGTTCGCCGTTGATGACGACGGCGTGCGTTTCGAAGGCGAGCGCGGCCACGATCATCAGCGAGGCGCCGCCGATATATTGCCACATGGTGGCCGCGACGAGGTCGCCGCCGGAGGCAAAGCGCTTCTGCCAGATGGTTCCGGCGCTCATGCCGAGCACCGAGACCAGCGAGGCGGTCAGCGTCGCCACCGTTACGCCGCCGCCGAGCGCGCCGAGTTTTGGCCACAGCACAATGACGATGCCGACCAGGCCGATGCCAAGGCCAAGCCAGTGGCGCGGCAGGATGGCCTCGCCCAGGAACTTGCCGGCAAGCACTGCAGTGATCAGCGGCTGCAAGCCGACGATAAGGGCCGAAAATCCGGCCGGCATACCCCTGTGGATGGCCCAGAAGACGGCGCCGAGATAGACGCCATGCATCAGCACGCCGGCACCGGTGGCATGCAGCGCCTCCTCGCGGGTGGCTCGCTTCGAGCCCAGCACAAGCATCAGCACTGCCAGCAGGATGGCGGCTATGACGAAACGCGCCGCGAGGAAGGTGAATGGCTCCGCCCACGGCATGGCGTAGCGGGCGCCGATGAAGCCGGTTGCCCACAAGACAACGAAGGTGGCGGGGATGAACCGCTTGATGCTGTGCATTTTTCCGGAGACCGCCGTACTGGTGAGAATTGACCGTGGCGATGCTCTAACCCTGTTCAACCTGGCGCGCAAAACCAAACCGTTGATCCATACATCACCGGAATTCAACGGGTGAAGGGCTCAAAAAGGTGTCTCCCAAGGATTGCTGGGCTCAGAGCCCGATCGTCCGCCTGATGTCGTCTGGCGTCGTGCCGGCATCACGCAAGGCGGCAAGTCCGGTATCGCCAAGGCTCTTCGACAGTTTTCGGCCGTCCGGCCCTAGGACCAGCCGATGGTGGAAATAGGCGGGTGGCTGCAATCCCAGAATCTCCTGAAGCAGTCGCTGCACGCCGGTCGCGGAAAACAGGTCCTGTCCGCGCACGACATGGCTGACGCCTTGCAGCGCGTCGTCGACGATGACGGCGAGGTGGTAGCTGGTCGGGATGTCGCGGCGCGCCACGATCACGTCGCCCCAGTCCTGCGGACGGGCCTCGACCAGGTGCGTCGCGGATAGCGTCTCATCGCTGAATTCGGCCCATGCGAGGTCGTTGCCGGCACGCGCCATGGCGGCGCCGACGTCCAGCCGCCAGGCGAAGGGTGTATTCTCGGCAATCCGCCGCCTGCGTTCTTTCATCGGCAATGCCTTGTCGGCTGGCGGATAGAGCGGCACACCGTCGGGATCGCGCGGCCAGTCGCGCCCGCGCATTTCGCTGTCGGCGATGAAAGCCCTGATCTCGCCACGGCTCATGAAGGCGGGATAGACCAGTTCCTCGCGGATCAGGCGCTCGAGCACCGTCCGGTATTCCGCGAAATGCTCGGACTGGCGGCGCACCGGCTCTTGCCAGCCAAGCCCCAGCCATTTCAGGTCGGCAAGCATGCCCGCCTCGAACTCCGGCGTGCAGCGTGTGGTGTCGATATCCTCGATGCGCAGCAGCAGACGGCCGCCTGACGCCTTTGCGAGCTTCTGGTTGAGCAACGCCGAATAGGCGTGGCCCAGATGCAGTTCGCCATTGGGGCTGGGCGCGAAGCGGAATGTCAGGAGCGTCATGTCTCGGGCGGCAATCGGGTTGTGCTGCGGTTTTGGCGGTTGCTACTTTGCGGCACATTCGCGGACAAGGATACCATGCAGCGCATCGCGACACTGGATGACGTTGAACGGGGACTGGATGCGCTTTGCATCATCGATCCGCGCCTGGAAAAAGTGCGCGGCATGGCCGGCGAGGTGCCGCTCAGGCTTTCGGAGCCCGGGTTCAGGAGCCTCGCCTCGATCATCGTGTCGCAGCAAGTTTCCCGGGCGAGTGCCGATGCCATCTTCGGCCGGCTGACGAAACTGGTCGATCCGCTAACGCCGCGGGCTATCCTTGCCGCCGGCGAGGACATGTTCCGCGAGGCCGGCCTGTCGCGGCCCAAGCAGCGTGGTCTTGTCGCGGCCGCCCAAGCGGTGGCCGACGGCCTCGACCTGCATCATCTCTGTTCGCTCGACGCCGGGGAAGCGATCGCGGCAATGACAGCGGTGCCTGGTATCGGCCCCTGGACGGCGGAAGTGTATCTGTTGTTTGCCGCCGGACACCCCGATATTTTCCCGGCGCGTGACGTCGCCCTGCAGAGCGCCGTCGGCCACGCGCTCGGCATCGACCCGCGCCCGCCTGAGAAAGCACTGATCGCCTTGGCCGAATCATGGAGCCCGTGGCGAGGTGTCGCATCGCGGCTTTTCTGGTCCTATTATCGCGAAACCAGGGGCCGAGACGCCGCACCGCCGGCCTGAATCCGCAAAAAAGCATAAAAATCATGTGTTTTTGGCACGCCGCGCCCGCGACAATCCGCTTCACATCCCTGTCATGTCAGGCTTACAGTATCCGCGCCGAACGGTCGGGCTTTTGAAGCAGCACGTGACCCTTTCCGAAAGTCGAATTCGATTTTCGGGATCATGTGCGAACCAAGGAGGTCAACAAGGTGACGGTTGCCGTATCTCCGGATGGGCTTCCAGCGCTGGTGCTGAATGCGGATTACCGTCCGCTCAGCTATTACCCCTTGTCGCTCTGGTCCTGGCAGGACGCCATCAAGGCGGTATTCCTCGACCGGGTGAACATCGTCGCCGAATACGAGCATGCGGTGTCCTCGCCGACCTTCTCGATGAAGCTGCCGAGCGTGGTCAGCCTGAAGGCCTATGTGAAGCCGTCGAGGCACCCGGCGTTCACCCGCTTCAACGTCTTCCTGCGCGACCGCTTCCAGTGCCAGTATTGCGGCACGCCCGAGGACCTGACCTTCGACCACGTCATCCCCCGTCATCGCGGCGGCGCGACGACATGGGAGAACGTCGTCGCCGCCTGTTCGCCTTGCAATCTGAGGAAGGGCGGCATGATGCCGGCGCATGCCAAGATGTTTCCTCTGCAGAAGCCCTACCAGCCGACGGTGCATGATCTGCACAACAACGGCCGGCTGTTCCCGCCCAACCATCTGCATGAAAGCTGGATGGATTATCTCTACTGGGACGTCGAACTGGAGCCTTGAGTTTTCGACATTCGGATGGCTGGCCGCCCCGATTTTGGGGTCTGAGTAGCTACTGGCGTGTCTACCGAGCGCCGCATCGTGTCATGGGCGTTCAATCCTGAGCGGTCGGCCGGATGACGATGCTGCCCACATCCACGTCATCAGGTTGATCGATGGTGTATGCGATGCCCCGCGCGATCGCGGCAGGCGGGATGGCGATAGCCCCGATCCGCGCCGCCACGGTCTCCTTGACCGCCATGTCGGTGAACGAGTCGGCGAGATTGGTCGCGATCATACCAGGCGACACCTCGGTCACTCGCAGATGCGGTCCTGCTTCCTGCCGCAGGGTCTCGCTGACTGTCCGAACGGCATTCTTGGTCGCGGCATAGACACCCATCGTCGGCACGATCTTGATGCCGGCCGTCGATACCACGTTGATGACATGTCCGCTGCGCTGGCGTGCGAAGATCGGCAGCGCAGCGGCGATCCCGTACAGCGTGCCACGCAAGTTTACGTCGATCATCGCGTCCCAATCTTCGACCCTCAGGGCATCAAAGCGCGAAATAGGGCTGATACCGGCATTGTTGACTATGACATCCAGCCCGCCTTCACGGTCCACCGCGAGTCCCACGAGGGCCTCAAGATCGGCACGAACGGTCACGTCGGTGACCTTGTAGGCCACCTTGCCTCCGACCGCGGCAATATCCCGGGCGACCTCCGCCAGGGCGTCCTCGCGCCGTGCGCCGAGCACCACCGTCGCACCCGCTTCCGCTAGGAGAATTGCGGTCGCGCGGCCGATGCCGCTGCTCGCCCCGGTGATCGCCACCACTTTGCCAACAATGCTCATGTTCATCTCCTTTTCACCAGAGATGGGTAAAGCGCGCTGGACGTGCTATGCTTGAATGGCCATGAGTTTGTCGCAATCGTCTCGAACCTTCGATCCGCTATCGGATGTACTTACGGTGCTCGATGCGCGGGCGACCCGGAGGACGCGCTTGGAGGGCTCCGGCGACTGGGCGTTGGCGTTTCCCGCGCGAGAGCGCCTGAAATTCGTCGCTGTTCTGCGTGGGGTGAGCTGGCTCCTGCTGCCCAATGTTGCTCCCCAGCGGATCGAGGCGGGCGACTGCTGCTTGATCGGCTTCACTGAATATGTGGTTGCGAGCAATCCCGCCCTGATGCCGATCGACGGTTCGTCACTGTACGCCGAAGGAAATGACCTTGTGCGCCTGGGGGGTGACGACGCGGTGGCGCTCGGCGGTGGAATTTCTTTTACGCGCGGGAATGCTGCCTTTCTCCTCGATATGCTGCCGGCGTTCATGCACATCCCCAGCACGTCGACTGGAGCCGCGGCGATCACGGCGGTCCTGGGTCTGTTGGACGCGGAAGCAGGGCAGCCCGCGATGGGAAACGACGTCGTCACGGCCAGGTTGGCCGAAGTTCTTATGATCCAGGCGATCCGCACTTTCGCATCGGCTTCGGACACGACCCACGGTTGGCTTGCTGCGTTGGTGGATCCACGCATTGGCCGAGCGATCCAATGTTTTCATGCCGATATCGCACGGCCGTGGACCGTTGCCGATCTGGCCGGCGTGGCCGGGATGTCGCGGGCCGCCTTCTCGGCGGCCTTTACCCATCGCGTAGGACAGGCACCACTCGCCTATGTCCGCGGGTGGCGAATGACGCGCGCACGGGCCGCGCTGGCCGAACGTTATTCGAGCGTTAGCAAGGTGGCGGCGAGTGTCGGCTACACCTCTCAAAGCGCATTTGGCCACGCTTTTCGTCGAACCTTTGGTGCCGCACCACGACAGCACACGGCTTGAGGCGGGAGCCTATCTGGCAGACTTATCTCCGCTTATCTCCCGGTCCGCTATTGCCCTTGTCTCGACCAGGCCACGACGGCACTGACGTGTCAGTCGCGGGAAAATGCGCCGCGGAAGGCGACGGCGGCGAGGATCAAGCTGGCGATGGCGTTCCAGCCGGCCAGTGACAGGCCAAGGATGCGCAGCGCCGCCTTGTCGCAAGAGGGCGGCACGAACTTGTCGAGCGCGTCGAGCACGCCTTTGCCGCCGGTGTCGACCGGGCCGGCGCCCGCCGTGCAATCGGCCGGACCCTGCCACCAGCCCCATTCGACGCCGGAGTGATAGACGCCAAGATAAAGGCCGTAGAGCATCAGGAGGCCGCCGAAGGCCAGCAGGCCGCGCGTCACCCATGCCGGTGCGCGCAGCATCGATGCGATCACCGCCAGCACCATCAAGGGCACGCCGATGTAGTATGGCGTGCGCTGTTCCAGACAGAGATGGCAGGGGATGTAGCCGCCAATGTGCTGGAAGCCGAGCGCCGAGCCAACGGTCGCGGCCATCGCGACCGCGAGAAACAGGGCAGCGCGTGTCCGCTGGCGTCCGGTATCGGCATTCATGGTCGCTGTCATGGTTCTATCGTCCGTTGTGTTCGCCGCCCGCAGGTCCGCCTGCCGCTTTCGCGAAACCGTTACGCGATTCGAGAGAGATGCTTCAGAGGGCGTATTTGATCAGGATATAGAGCAAAATCAGGGCAACCGCGGCGGCGCCGGCGATCAGGCCCAGTCGCTTTTCGATGAATTCGCGGATTGGCTCGCCATAGCGGCGCAAAAGCCACGCCAGGAGCAGGAAGCGGCCGCCACGCGCGATAATGGCCAGCACGATGAACAGCGCCAGGTTGACGCCCAGGGCGCCGGACAGGATCGTCACCACCTTGATCGGCGGCAGATGCGCCGCACCCGAGGTGACCAGCATCAGGGCGATGAACTCGATGCTTACGCCCGCGGAGGAGCGCAACTGTTCGAACTCGTCATACTTGCCGTAGAATTCGAGGATAGGCCGCGCCACCGCGTCATAGGCGTAGTGGCCGATGAACCAGCCCGCAATGCCGCCCAGCACCGAAGCGACGGTGGCGATGAAGGCATAGCGATAGGCCCGGTCCGGCCGCGACAATGCCATCGGCAGATAGAGCACATCGGCCGGCACCAGGAATACCGAGCTTTCGACGAAAGCGATGAAGGCCAGCCACCATTCGGCGGATTTGCGGGCCGCCAGTGACAAGGTCCAGTCGTACAGTCCGCGAAGCATCGGCTCTCCTAGTGGATGTCGTGCGTGCTGCGGTTCTCGGATACCGGCATGCATGAGACAAGGGCCTAAAGCGCCGCAGCCATCGCTTTCGCCGACATTTGAACGCGAGCCTGTCTAGAAAGATTTTCCGTGCCGCACAATGGCGGCGCTGTTTACGAAATCGTAAGGCGCGGGTTCAAGCGCGCCGACATCGGCAAATCTGCAACAGGCCAGTTGACGAACAGGCCTCCGACCGTATAGTCCGCGCCCATCCAGGCCGCCCGGCCTGAGCCCCTATGGCGGAATTGGTAGACGCGCTCGACTCAAAATCGAGTTCCGCAAGGAGTGCTGGTTCGATCCCGGCTAGGGGCACCATTCCATGTTCAGCTGCTGATTCGCCTTTGCTTGCCCGCGGATGGTCCAGGCGAACCCGGTGAGACCATGGCTGTTGACAGCAGGCGCAGGCGGTATTTCGCCGAATCTCATGCTTGCGGCTCATCCGGGACAAATTCAGAGCAGCAGGCTGGCGCCGTTGCGGCAACCTGCTCCCGCTATGTGATGTTCCATTCGGTCGTCATGATGTTTGGGGTCGAAATGCTGCCGAGACAACTTCGATCAGAGCGCTCTGCGAAGTATCCATCGAGAGGCCAGGAAATTGAGACTCGTCGTGATGGCGAGGGTGGCGAGGTATGCGGCCAGCGCGTTTTCGAGGATGTCTCGTAGAAAATGAAGGCTTGCCAATCCGATCAGGAACACGACGACCACCAGGCCGCCCATCGCCAGCCGGTCCGCAAGGGCGGTGCGGCCGCCTGGGAAAACGCGTTTCGGATAGAGCACCATGACGAACAACAGACCTGTCAGCCAGGCAATGGCATAGGAAAGACCTGAAGGCAGGACAGCGAGGGCGGCAAAATAGATGAGGCTGGTGAAGGCTGTGTTGAGACCACCGGCGACGAGGAAGCGGACAGCGTCTGCGCGCATTCGGTCAACGGCCGTCCTGTCCGACCACGCTGAGGAAATCCGTATAGTCCCTGATGTAGTCGCCCGCATCATAGTGATGCGAAGCCATGACCAGCAGGACCGTGTCCGGCTGGAATTTGTACTGGATTCCCCAGATGCCCGGCGGCATGTAGAGCCCGATCGACGGTTCGGCCAGAGAAACCTCTTTTCTGTCATGGCCGTTGTCGAGGACAACGGAAAGCCGCCCATGGGCCGCGATCAGGAATTGATGGCATTCGCGATGCGCGTGCTCGCCCCTGACCTTGTCGGAAGGCACACCGTAGACCAAGAAGGAGCGCGCCGGTTTGAAGGGCAGGTTCGAACCGAACTCCAGCGGTGCGATCTCGCCGCGCAGGTCGCCAAAATGCGGCAGCCTCCAGAGTTCGCTGCCGCCGATGCCAAGCGGCATTCTTTCGCCGGGCGTATCGGGGAATGTCTGCGTCACTGTCGGCTGGATTTGCGGACCGGTCTGGTAGCCGATGATGATGGCTGGATTTCCGACCACCACGGCATTGGCGGGAACATTCTTGGTCACCACCGCGCCGGCGCCGATCATCGCCTGACGTCCGATGACTATGCCTGGCAGGATGGTCGCATTGGCGCCTATTGACGCGCCGTCCTCCACCGTCGTCAGAAGAAATGCCTCGGGATACTCTTTCGAGCGCGGGAAACGATCGTTGGTGAATGTCGCGTTTGGACCGACGAACACGCGGTTCCCAAGGCGGAGGCCGTCCCACAATTGAACGCCGCTTTTTATGGTCACGTCATTACCGATCACCACGTCATTCTCGATGAAGACATGATCACAGATGTTGCAGTCCGCACCGATCACGGCGCCCTTCAGAACATGGGCAAACGCCCAGATGCGTGTTCCCTGGCCGATATGCGGACTTTCGCAGATGCCCTGCTCATGAACAAAAAATGCCTTGTCGGTCATTTCGATGTCCCCTCGACGACGCGGCTGATCACTCGCAGGGGCCGTGACTTGGTGTTTTCAACCGCCCGCCAGAGATAGCAGCCCAGAATGCCCTGGACCATCAGACTGGCCGATCCGAAGCCCACGATCAGCAGCACCAGCGTTGTGTAGCCGGCCGCGTCAATGTTGCCGAGCAACCGCGCCATGACGGTAACGGCTGCAAACAGCAGGCTGAGCAGGCAGCCCGCGAAGCCCACCCAAAGGGTCAGAATTATCGGGAAATCGGAGAACGAAAAGATGCTGTCCATCATGTATCTGAACCGACGGGCCATGCTCCACGCACTCGTCCCATGCTCCCGTTCGCGGCGGCGATAGGGCACGAATTCCCGCCTGAAGCCGACCCAGAACAATTGCACGACAAGCGAGCTGTTGGGCTCCTCGATGGACAGGATCGCTTCCAGCACCTGGCGGTTGCAGGCAAAGATATCGACCCCACCGCTCGGCATGCTGGGCAGGACGAGCCTGCGGTAGGCCGCCCAGAACGCTTTCGACAAAAACCGCGTTACCGGCGGATCATTGCGGCCCGTCCTGCGCCCGAATACGACGTCGGCGCCATCCTTCTCCAGGATCGAGAAGAACTCCACGATCAGTTCCGGCGGCTCTTGCAGGTCGGCGGCCATGGCGGCGACATGCTCGCCAGAAGCATGTTCGAGACCTGTTCGAATGGCGGTGAAAGAGCCGAAATTCCGGCTGTGAAAGATGATTTTATAGTCGAAGCCGGAGGTCTTCAGCGCATTGAGAAGCAAAGGCCCCGATTCATCCGGCGACCCATCGATGACAAAGACGAACTCGATATCGCCCGCATACCTGGCGTGAAAATTGGCGACCGCCTGCATCAGGGAGGGGATATTCGCCTGATTGCGGTAGATCGGAAAAACGATCGTGCGTGTCGTCACATTGCCTCCCATTGGGCGAGTGCCAGACAGACTTGGCCGACCTCGTCATTCGTCATGTCGGGATAGCATGGCACGGTGCAGAGACGGTTGACGCTGGCCCGTGTGACCACCAGATCTTCGGTTCGTTTCATCGGCAGTCCTGCCCAGCCGACCTGATCGCAGTCAAGGACGGGGTAATGGACCTCGGTATCGACGCCATGCTCCTTCATGAAAATCCTGAACGCATCGCGCTCGTCGCACAAGGCGACGGCAAGATGCGCGACCGCGCCGTCACCGCCTTCCACGAATTGCAGCCGCCGCCTGGCCGCCGACTTGTAGCGGCCCAGAATAGCACGGCGTCGTTCGTTTCTATCGCCCAGATCACGCAGAAAGACATCAAGAACGGCCGCCTGGACCTCATCCATGCGGGAATTCCGGCCATGGGGTACGCCGACATGATATTTTGCCACCCAGCCATATTGCTGCAGCCGCCGCACCTGTTCGGCGATCGTCGGGTCCGACGTCAGAACGGCGCCTCCGTCACCCGTCGCGCCAAGGTTCTTGGTTGGGTAGAAGCTGAAAGTGGACACGTCCGCGAGCGAACCCGCCACGCGCCCGCCGATGCGTGCGCCATGTGCCTGCGCACAATCCTCCACGATCGGAATATGTGAGAGGCCGGCCTCGGCAAGTGCGCTTTTGAGGGCGCCGACATCGACGACGCCGCCATAAAGATGCGTGACGACGATGGCGGCGGTGTCCGTGCTGGCCGCGGCCAGCACCGATGAAACGCTGATCAACTGGCTGGCTGCATCGATGTCGACATAGTGGGGGACAAGGTCGTTGTGCCAGCAGGCGCAACTTGCGTAGCCGCCGGCATTGGCAGCCGTGATGACTTCGCGTCCCCGAGCGCCATTGCGCCCGACAGCCGCGGCCAAGGCCAGTTCGAGAGCGTCCGTTCCGTTGGCCACAAGGACGCAATCCGAGACGCCGATGAAACCTGCGAAGTTGGCGGCGAATTTCTTGCCCATCGCGCCATTGAGCCACCATCCGGAGCGCAGTGTGCTTGTTACTTCACGTTCAATTTCGACCTGGTATCGTTGATACAGCCGCTTGAGGTCGTTCATCGGGACGGAATCTTGTTTCGTCATCGGCGACTCAATGGCTGAATCTGTTTTTCACTTCGAGAGTGGTCGCTGGACACAACTCTTGGCAAGCTGAATTAATGCTGCTGCCGAGAACCGCGACCTTCATTGCGGAACGCGATACGCCGGCTGTGGGACAAGCTGATTGAACGCAGCCGAGCTCGTCTCGACGGACCCCTACCGCCGCCGCAGCAAGCTCTTCATCCGGTTGCGCAGCAGGCGCGCCATGTTGCGGGTCTCGCGGTAGAGATGCAGTTGCGAGGCGGCCTGGCGGGCGAGACGGTCGGCATCCCTGGTCAACCCGATCACCAATGTGCCGACCGGCTTGCGCTCGCTCCATAGCCGGCTCATCACCGGGTGATCGGGCACGGCGCAGGAATCGGTCATCATGATGTTGGGGTCGTCGAGATGCTGCCTGGTGACTTCGATCATCAGCAGCGTGCCGGGCGAATAGACGGCCAGCGTCTCGTCATAGGCGGTCTTCCAGGTGTAGGCGACGCCGGCCTCGACGAAGACGATCAGGCAAGCGATGGTGCGGCCGTCCAGCGTCAGCGAATGGATGCGGCACATGTCCTGTTCGGCCAGCCGGTGCACCGCCTCGCGGGCAAAGGCGGCGCGGAAGCGGTCGATCGCCATGGCGGTGCGCTCGCGGCCTTTCCAGCCGGACGCTTCCAGCGTCAGGAAGTGCTCGATGGCGTGACGGATCTCCTCGGGGCCGCGTGCCACGACATGTTCGAGCTTGCCGAGATCGCCGAGGCGCCGCTTCAGGCGGCGGAACTCGCGGTAATGGTGCGCGCTCAGCGAAGCCTTCAGATAATCGTCGCCGTCGAGTTCGCTCTCCAGCACGGGGCGTGAGATCTGGCCCGTGGTGACCAGCATCAGGCCGCGCGTCTCGGCCACGGTGCCGATCAGGCTCGCCACCGGACCGTCGAGCCTGATGTCAGGCAGGACCAGGACTTTCGGCAGCTTCAGATGCGGGCGCGACAGCATCGAGAAGAAATCCTCGACCACGCCGACCGGATCGTCGCGGTCGATCAGCGGCGTGCCGAGCGGGCCGAACGGGCTCGACCATGTGCGCATGACCGGCACGCCGAGCGGCACCACCGGCCGTTCCACCGAGATCGGCACCAGCAGGCGCAGCCGGTTGCGGTATTCATCACCGTCGCGGATCACGGCAAGACGCACCTCGCGGTCTTCCAGGCGGGGCATGGCCGGCGCCAGGAAGCGCGGGTTGAAGAAGACGTTCGGCTCGATCGTGCGGGCGCAGAGATAGTCCAGTTCCTCGACCAGGTCGAAGCCGGCCGATGCCGGGTAGATGGCGAGTTTGCGCTCGGGCCGGTTGTTGGCGAGGATCTCGATATGGGCGGGATCAGCGTCGCGCGCCAGCCCGGCAAGGCCGGACACCATGGCGCCGGCGGGGCCGCCGCTGGTTTCCTCGAGCAAGGGGATGGCGGCCATCAGGCGGCTCCTTTGGCTGGCACGAAGATCGCCATGACGATGCCGAGCTTGCGCCAGACCGTGAAGGACAGCGCGCTGGCCTCGAAGATCATGGCAAAGGCGGTGGCCATGGCCGCGCCCCACAAGCCAAAAAGCGGGATCAGCACCACGTTGAGCCCGATGTTGAAGGCCAGGGTCATGGCATAGACGGCGGCGCAGACATTCTGGTTGCCGCTCATGGTGAGCAGGCTTTCGCAGGGACCCACGGCGGCCCGCGCCACGACGCCGAAGACAAGCAGGAACAGGAGCGGATAGCCAGAGGTGAATTCCGGGCCGAACAGCACCAGCATCGGTTCGCCCAGCGCCAGCACCAGGAACGCCATCAGCAGCGAGGGCCAGAAGGTCCACGATACCGTCTCGCGGGCGAAGGCGGCAAGTTTTTCCGGCTCGCCATGGGTGAACTGCGCGTAGCGCTGGGCGACGCCGGCCTTGACCGCGAAATAGACGAAATGCACCAGCGCCAGCGTCTTGACCGTGGCGAAATAGACGGCGACGTCGTTGGGATCCATATAGGCGCCGACCATCAGCACATCGGCATTGGTGAGCAGGAAGAAGAAGCTCTCGACCAGGAAGATCGGCAGCGAGACGATGAACCATTGTGCGAAATGCACTTTCATCGGGCCGGCCGGAATCTGCCTTTCCATGCGCTGGGTGACGCCGATCAACTGAGACAGCGTGGTGACGTAGGTGGCCGCGATCGAGGCGAAGATCGCCGTCCGCGCGTCGGGGGCGTAGCCTGCCCAAAGCATCAGCGCCATGAACAGCAGGATCAGCACCGGCCGTATCAGGTAGGTCGGCGACAGCGCAAACAATGCCCATGAATTGGCACGCGCCAGCCCCTGCAGCAAATCCGACAGCGCAATCATCGGCAGACAGATGACACCGAGGATGAACGGTATCATGTAGTAGTTTTCAATCCAGGGTGCGGCCAGCCAGACACCGAGGGCGCCAAGGCCCGCGATCAGTGTCGAGGCGATCAGCACGAACAGACGGCTGGCCACGACGATGCCGCGCAATTCGTCCATCAGGCCGCGCTCGCGGTATTCGGGAATGAAGCGGATGACCGATGTGTGAAAGCCGAGGCAGGCGAGGTTGCCGACGATGACCATCGTCACCCAGACCAGGACGAAAATGCCGTACTCGAACGAGCCCATCCAGCGCGCCATCAGCACCTGGCTGATGAAGGCGATGACGGCGCTGACGATGCGGATGGAGAAGGCGATGACCGACATGCGGCCGGCTTCGCCGCGCTCATCGGCGGTGAACAGCACGGCGTCGATGCGGTCAAGCAGCGGCCCCACGCGCAGCGCCAAACGCTGCGGCAAGAACCGCCCAGCAGTCGTGGCCGCGGAAAAGCGCACCCCGATTTCTCTCCGTTTTCCGCCTCTTTTCACGCTTTGGTGTAGCGAAGACACCTTAAGAAAGCGTGGGTGGGGGCGCTTCCTTCTCCCCGTTCAAGGGGAGAAGGTGCCGGCAGGCGGATGAGGGGCGGCGCCGGCTTTGGAGTTTGCACTGTGGATGCGGGAAGAAGAAAAGCCATCCGCAAAACGAATCGGCACGCCGGGAGCGGGCGAGGCATTGTTTTTGGTCGCAGACAAACGCCAATCTCGAACGTCAGCGCTGCCCCTCATCCGCCCTTCGGGCACCTTCTCCCCGTATAGTGACGGGGAGAAGGCAAGAGCGCGCTCTTACGCAAACGCGCCGTGGCAGTGCTTGTATTTCTTGCCGGAGCCGCAGGGGCAGGCTTCGTTGCGGCCGACCTTGCCCCAGGTGGCCTGGTTGTTGGGGTCGCGATCCTCGGGAGCGACGATGGCGTTGCTTTCCTGGCGCACCAGAAGAGCCGTTTCGCCGCCTTCGAAATCATTCTCGCCGGTGGTGCCGTCAATATGCGTGCCGAACATGTCGGGCGCTTCCGGCGGCGGGGCTTCGGCGGCCTGGCGGACCAGTTCGACGCGCATCAGCTGCGCGGTGACGGCCTGGCGCAGATTGCCAAGCATGGCCTGGAACAGCTCGAACGCCTCGCCCTTGTATTCCTGCAGCGGATCGCGCTGGGCATAGCCGCGGAAGCCGACGACCGAGCGCAGGTGATCGAGATTGACGATGTGCTCGCGCCACAAATGGTCGAGCGTCTGCAGCACCACGGAGCGCTCGACATAGGTCATCACCTCGGGGCCGAAACGGTCGGCGCGTTCTTGTGCCGCGGCTTCGGCGGCTTGAGAGATGCGCTCGCGGATGTCGTCCTCGGCGATGCCTTCTTCCTTCACCCAGTCCTCGATCGGCAGGTCGAGGTTGAGGAATTCGGCGACCTCGGCCTTCAGGCCCGCGATGTCCCATTGTTCGGCATAGGCGTTTTCGGGAATGGCCTTGGCTACGACCTCGTCGATGACGCCTTCGCGCATCTCGGCAATGGTTTCCGATAGGCCTTCGCCGTCCATCAGTTCGATGCGCTGCTCGAACACCACCTTGCGCTGGTCGTTGGAGACGTCGTCATATTTCAACAGGTTCTTGCGGATGTCGAAGTTGCGGGCCTCGACCTTCTTCTGCGCCTTTTCCAGCGCCTTGTTGATCCAGGGATGGATGATGGCCTCGTCTTCCTTGAGGCCGAGCTTCTGCAGCATGCCGTCCATGCGCTCGGAACCGAAGATGCGCATCAGATCGTCCTGCAGCGACAGGAAGAATTTCGAGCGGCCCGGGTCGCCCTGGCGGCCGGAACGGCCTCTGAGCTGATTGTCGATGCGGCGTGACTCATGGCGCTCGGTGGCGAGCACGTAGAGGCCGCCGGCGGCCAGCGCCCTTTCCTTCAGGCGCTCGATGTCGGCATAAATCTCCTTTTCCCGCGCCTCGCGCTCGGGACCCTCCGGCATGTCGCCCAGTTCGTCGGCGATGCGCATCTCGGCATTGCCGCCGAGCTTGATGTCGGTGCCGCGGCCGGCCATGTTAGTGGCGATGGTGATGGCGCCGGGCTTGCCAGCCTGGGCGACGATCGCCGCCTCGCGCTCGTGGTGGCGGGCGTTCAGCACTTCGAAATCCTTGAAGCCTTCCTTGCGCAGGCGCTCGGCCAACTGCTCGGACTTTTCGATCGAGGTGGTGCCGACCAACGTCGGCTGGCCCTTGGCGCTGGCTTCGCGGATCTCCCTGACGATCGCCTTGTACTTCTCCTCGACCGTCCGGTAGACCTCGTCGTCCTCGTCCTTGCGGATAACGGGCAGGTTGGTCGGGATCTCGGTGACTTCTAGGCCGTAGATGTTGCCGAATTCCTCGGCTTCGGTCAGCGCCGTGCCGGTCATGCCGGAAAGCTTCTTGTAGAGGCGGAAGTAGTTCTGGAAGGTGACGGAGGCCAGCGTCTGGTTCTCCGGCTGGATCGCCACATGTTCCTTGGCTTCGAGCGCCTGGTGCAGGCCTTCCGAATAGCGGCGGCCGGGCATCATGCGGCCGGTGAACTCGTCGATGATGACGATCTCGCCGTTGCGCACGATGTAGTCCTTGTCGCGCTGGAACAGCCGGTGCGCCTTCAGCGCGTTGTTGACGTGATGGACGATGGCGACGTTCTCGACGTCGTACAGCGACTCGCCCTTGAGCAGGTCGGCATCGCGCAGCATACTCTCGAGCTTCTCGGTGCCTTCCTCGGTGAAGATCGAGGTCTTCTGCTTCTCATCGATCTCGTAATCCTGCGGCTGCAGCTTGATGATGAAGGTGTCGATGGTGTTGTACATTTCCGAACGGTCCTCTAGCGGACCGGAAATGATCAGCGGCGTGCGCGCCTCGTCGACCAGGATGGAATCGACCTCGTCGACGATCGCGTAATTGTGACCGCGCTGCACCATCTGGGCGCGCTCGTACTTCATGTTGTCGCGCAGATAGTCGAAGCCGAGCTCGTTGTTGGTGGCGTAGGTGACGTCGGAGGCGTAGGCGACGCGACGCTCCTCGTCCGACAGGCCGTGGACGATGACGCCGACCGACAGGCCGAGGAATTTGTAGACGCGGCCCATCCATTCGGAGTCGCGGGTGGCGAGGTAGTCGTTGACGGTGACGACATGGACGCCGTTGCCGGCGAGTGCATTGAGATAGACCGGCAGCGTCGCGACCAGGGTCTTGCCCTCGCCGGTGCGCATCTCGGCAATGCCGCCATTGTGCAGCACCATGCCGCCGATCAGCTGGACGTCGAAGGGACGCATGCCAAGCACACGGCGCGCCGCCTCGCGGGCGGTCGCGAAGGCTGGGATCAGCAGATCGTCAAGGCTGGCGCCGTTGGCGATGTCCTGGCGGAATTTTTCCGTGCGGCCGGCAAGCTCGGCGTCGGAGAGCGCCCGCATCTCGTTTTCCATGGCGTTGATCGCCTCGACACGGGGGCGGGTCGATTTGACCCGACGGTCGTTGGAGGAACCGAAAACCTTACGGGCGAGACCGCCGAGACTGACCATCCAATGGTCCTTTCGATAGAATTCTCAATCTTGAGACAGGCGCCGGCCGGCCCCATCACATCCACGTGAACGCACCGCTTGAATGCGGGCAAACACAAAAAGCGCCCGGAAAACGGTTCTGGACGCCAAGTCGATGGACAGATAAGAGGGGGCTCAACTGATGTCAACGCCGCGCTGGCCCTGCCGGTCGCGCCAAATTCCGCCATAATCTGGCTGATCTGGAAGCCGCCCTCCTTACAATCCCTCACCGGAGTCATCCTTATGTCCTTGTTGTTCAGCCGTGCGTCGCTTGCCAGCCTTGGCCTGGCCCTCGGCCTGTCGGCTCTTTGCCTGTCGCCATCGATGGCGCAGGAGACCGCTCCCGCACCGGCCGCCCCGGCGGATGCGGCCGCACCGGCCGCGGCGCCGGTCGATCCGAACACCGTGATCGCCACCGTCAACGGCCAGCCCTTGACCGAAGCCGATCTGATGCTTGCCGAGGGCGAGCTGTCGCAGCAGTTCGCGCAGTTGCCGCCTGAACAGCGCCGCGCCGCCGCCCTTTCGGCGGCGATCGAAATCCGTGTCATGGCCGCCAAGGCCGTTACCGACGGTCTTGACAAGGATCCCGATTTCCAGCGCCGCATGGCCTTCCTGCAGCAGCGCGCGCTGCATGGCGAGATGGTCGAAAAGGGCGTCGTCGACAAGGTCACCGATGCCGAGGTTCGCGCCCGCTACGACCAAGAAATCGCCAACACCCCGCCGGTCAACGAGGTGCATGCCCGTCACATCCTCGTGAAGACCAAGGAAGAGGCCGAGGCGATCATCAAGCAGCTCGACGGCGGCGCCGACTTCCAGAAGCTCGCCAACGAACACACCTCGGATCCGAGCGGCAAGTCCAATGGCGGCGACCTCGGCTGGTTCGGGCCTGGCCAGATGGTGCCGGAGTTCGACAAGGCGGCCTTCGCGCTCGATGTCGGCAAGTACACCGAGCAGCCGGTGCAGTCGCAGTTTGGCTGGCACGTCATCAAGCTCGAGGACAAGCGCGCCAAGCAGCCGCCGGCCTTCGACGACGTCAAGGACCAGGCCAAGCAGGCCGTCATCCGCGACAAGTATTTCGCGCTGGTCAAATCGCTGCGCGCCGGTGCCAAGGTCGAGATCCCCGACGCCAACCTCAAGAAGGCCGTCGATACGCTGGAAAGCGCCAAGTAAGCCCGAACAGCTTCGAAAAGGGCGCGGCAGCCGGAAGGTGCCGCGCCCTTTTTGTTGGCACGTGCCAGCGGGCGCCTATCTGCCGGGCGCTGCTATGCCTTGCAGGAGATAGCGGACCACCTTGCGGATCGTCGCTTCGGGCTCGTCGAGCCGGTTGGTCAGGAGATGCCGCCACGCGTAGGAAGCCAGGAGGTCGGCGACCACGGCCGGATCGATATCGCTGGCGATTTCGCCCCTTGCCTTGGCACGTTCGATGATCTGGGTGGTGTGGGCGCGGCGTCCGCTGGCGTAACCGGCAAGAGCCTCGGCCGCGGTCTCATCCGACTGCGCCTCGGCGATCAGCGACCTGAACACGCTTCCCGACGATGTCTCGCGCCAGTGGAAGAACAGGTTCTCCAGGAAGCCGACGAGATCTTCTTCCAGTTTTCCCGTATCGGGAACGTCGACGCGTTTCTGGCGCTGGTAGACTTCCAGCAGCAGCGCCGCCTTGCTCGGCCACCAGCGATAGATGGTCGGCTTGCCGGCGCGCGCTCGCCGCGCCACCGCCTCGATCGAAAAGCCGGCATAGCCGGCCTCGACGAGCACGGCCTCGGCTGCCTCCAGAATGGCGTCCGCACTGTCGGGATTGCGCCGCGCCCCGATCGATCTGCGCGCCGTATCCGCCGCCTCGGCCATTCCTGTCGTCCTCGTTCAATTCGCCGGCATGATAAGTGATCCGGTGATGAAACGAAACGATCCGTTTTTGGATGCAGAGGCGCCGTCATCAGGCGGTGGTCGTCACATCGGCTGCGACGTCTCGGACACGATGCGCCATCCCTTATCGGTCTTGATCAATTCCAGCGTCACCCGCGCCTTGCCGGCCACGCGCGCCGCCGACTTGTCCTTTGGCGTGTAGTCGTAGCTCATGGCAAAGACGGCCTGGGCGCTGCCCTCGCCGTGCGGTGTAACCTCCAGGCTGCCGGGGTCGAGGCCAAGC
This sequence comes from Mesorhizobium sp. M8A.F.Ca.ET.207.01.1.1, assembly GCF_004794715.1. NCBI lineage: Bacteria > Pseudomonadati > Pseudomonadota > Alphaproteobacteria > Hyphomicrobiales > Phyllobacteriaceae > Mesorhizobium > Mesorhizobium sp. M8A.F.Ca.ET.207.01.1.1. The sequence continues at coordinate 130,750 of NZ_SRUS01000002.1, forward strand.
GACCAGGAAGCCCATTGCGCGAACCAGTCGCTTTTCACCTTCACAAGGGTCTCGGCATCGTAAGGCGTGCCGAAGATGGTGGCGGATGCGCCATAGAGCCGCTTGACGGCCGCGCGCATGTCCTTGACGTCCGGCGACAGGTAGTCGTCGCGCAGGAACTTCTCGATCGCGCTTTTGTCGTCGCCGACCGAACGCTCGAGCGCAGCCACTTGCGTCGAGGGCGCGGGCGCGGCCGTCGGTTCCGGGGCCTTCACCGGCCGTTCGCCCGGCACGAATTCGAAACGCTCGAGCAGCGATCCCTGTTCCCAGGGTCGCTGGGCCTCGCGGGTTTGCGAAACCACGTCGCGGCGCACCGCGATCATCATGTCGTTGATGCTCTGGCCGGGTTCGGCGATATGGCGCAGCAGGGCCTGGGCGAAGGGCGAGTTGCGCTCGCTGCCGTCCATGGCGACAGCACCTGGCGCGGTCGAAAAGGCGATGAAGGAACCGCGCGTCGAATCGAACTGCGCCAGACCCGCCAGCGCCGTCGCCGAGCGGGTGGTGGCGGTGCGGCTCAGGCTGCGGGCAAACGGGTTGTTGCGGCAGGCATCGAGGAAGACCAGGCTGACCTTGGTCTGCTGTTCCATGATGTCGAGGACTTCGTCGATCGGCACGGCTTCGAGCTGCAGCTTCACCGGCATGTCGAGCCTGGCGTCGACCGGCACGATGTAATTGCGGCCGTCGACCTGAAGGCCGTGGCCGGCATAGTAGAAAAGCCCGACGCCGGCACCTTCGAGCGCGTCGGAGAACTCGCCGATGCTGCGTTCAAGCTCGCGCTTGCCGAGGTCGTTGCCTTCGATGACCTCGAAGCCGATGGAACGCAGCTTGTCGGCGGTGTCGAGCGCGTCGTTGACCGGATTGGCCAGCGTGCCGGCCTCGGCATAGGTACCGTTGCCGATGACGAGCGCGACGCGCCGCCCCGGCTCGGCGTCGGCGCGCAGCAGCAGAAGTCCGAGAAATGCCCAAGCGAGGATCGCAAGCCTGCCCATGGGGAAGATCATAGCGCCACGGACCCCGGCGATGCCAACGGATTTGAAATGCAAGCTTAATCCTGACCGGGTTTGTCCCTGGCCGGAGCGACGAAACGCGCTTGCGCCCGCGCGCCGTATCGGGCAAACCGGCCTTCCCCTTGCGATTTTCCCGCCCGAGGTCTCCATGTCCACGACGATTTCGCCGCTCGCGCCGAAGAAATACCCCAAAATGCCGGAAATCGAAGGGGTGCGCATCGCCACCGCCGAAGCGGGGATAAAGTACAAGAACCGCACCGATCTGCTGGCCATGGTGTTCGACGCCGGTACCGCGGTCGCCGGCGTGTTCACCAAGTCGAAATGCCCCTCGGCGCCGGTCGATTTCTGCCGCCAGAACCTTGGCGCCGGCCAGGCGCGGGTGCTGGTCGTCAATTCCGGCAACGCCAACGCCTTCACCGGCAAGAAGGGCCGCGAGTCCACCGCGATGACGGGCGAAGCGGCGGCGAAGGCCGCGGGCTGCACGCCAGGTGAGGTTTTCCTGGCTTCGACCGGCGTCATCGGCGAGCCGCTCGACACATCCAAGTTCAGCCATCTGCTCGCCGGGCTGGTCAGCGATGGCAAGCCGAACCTGTGGACCGAGGCTGCAAGGGCCATCATGACCACGGACACCTATCCGAAAGTGGCGACGCAGACGGTGAAGCTCGGCGACGCAGATGTCACCATCAACGGCATTTCCAAGGGTGCCGGCATGATCGCGCCAGACATGGCGACGATGCTCTCCTTCATCGCCACCGACGCGCCGATCGCGGCACCGGTCCTGCAGGACCTTTTGTCGCGCGGCACTGCCAAGACATTTAACGCGGTGACCGTCGACAGCGACACCTCGACCAGCGACACGCTGTTGTTGTTCGCCACCGGCAAGGCGGCAAAGCGCGGCGCGCCTGAAATCACCGATCCCAGGGATGCCCGCCTTGGTCAGTTCCGCCGGGCGCTCGGCAAGGTGCTGAAGTCGCTGGCGCTGCAAGTGGTGCGTGACGGCGAGGGCGCGCGCAAGCAGGTCGAAGTCACCGTCACCGGGGCCAAGTCGGCCCGCTCGGCCAAGCGCATCGCGCTGTCGATCGCCAATTCGCCGCTGGTCAAGACAGCGGTCGCCGGCGAGGACGCCAATTGGGGCCGCGTCGTCATGGCCGTCGGCAAGGCCGGCGAGCCCGCCGACCGCGACCGGCTGTCGATCTGGTTCGGCGACAACCGGCTGGCGCATGAGGGCGAGCGCGACCCGGCCTACTCGGAGGAAGCGACCTCGGCCTACATGAAGCGCGATGACATCCGCATCCGCGCCGATATCGGCATCGGCCGCGGCAAGGCGACGGTGTGGACCTGCGATCTCACCAAGGAATATGTCGCCATCAACGGCGACTACAGGAGCTGATCGCGTTGGTTTCGCGTCATCCGGCAAGCATGCTCGCGACCGTGCGCCGCTACGAGGCGGCCGGCTTTCGCGCCTGGCCCGCGGCCGCCGTCCATTATGACGGCACGTGGGTGGTGCGCCTGACCGCGGGACATCCGGCCAAGCGGCTGAACTCGGTCAATCCACTCGATCCCGGCGACATCCAGCACATCGCCGACCGCATTGGCCGCGCCAGCCGCCGCTTCGACGCCTATGGCCGGCCATTGACGTTCCGCATGTCGCCACTGTCGGGCCCCGATCTTGCCGGCCATCTCGACAGGGAAGGCTGGAGCCGGTTCGACGAATCGCTCGTCATGCGGCTGCAGTTGGCGGACGCGCGGCTCGACGACGCCATGGACCAGATTCCGCTCAAGGACATCAGCCGCTTCATCGGCGCATTGCTCAAGGTCAGCGGCTCGGACATATCGCTGCGGCCGGGCCTGTCGGAGATCATCGGCGCTATCCAGCCCGAAGCCGGGCTGTTCGCGCTCGAGGATGGGGCGGAGCCGCTGGCGACGTTGATCTGCGTGCATGACGGCGATCTTGCCGGCCTGTTCGAGGTCGCCACCGACAAGGCGGCGCGCAACAAGGGGCACGGCCGCAACCTGATCCTGTCGGCGTTGAAATGGGCGCGGCTGCGCGGCGCGCGGGAGGCCTGGCTGCAGGTCGAGGCCGGCAACGCGCCGGCGCTGGCGCTCTACCGCGCGCTCGGCTTCGAGGAAGTCTACCGCTACCACTACCGCCGGCCGCCCGGCCATGAATGATCTGACATCCAGCGGCAAGCGCCTGCTCCTGGTCGCCGCTTGCGCGCTGGTCGATGCCGATGGCCGCGTGCTGCTGGCGCAGCGGCCTGAAGGCAAGCAGCTTGCCGGCCTGTGGGAGTTTCCCGGCGGCAAGGTCGAGCCTGGCGAGACGCCGGAACAATGCCTCATCCGTGAACTGCATGAGGAGATCGGCATCGAAACCGAGATCCCATGCCTGGCGCCACTGACCTTTGCGAGCCATTCCTATGACGATTTCCATCTCTTGATGCCGCTGTTTGTCTGCCGCCGCTTCCGCGGCATCGCCCAGCCGAGGGAAGGGCAGGCGCTGAAATGGGTGCGGCCGAAACAGATGCGCGACTATCCGATGCCGCCGGCCGATGCGCCGTTGATCCCGTTCCTGATCGATCTCCTCTGACGATCGAAGGCTGATTGGACCACGGTCCATCAGCCAGCGTTAATGGAAGATTTATCTCATCATGAAAAATTGATGCATGGCCGTTTTTCGGGTGGCCGCCACAATTTCGCTGGGGAGCGAGGAATGAGCCTGGACAGGGAGTGGGATTCGATCCGGCCCGAGCGCGGTTTTCGTGCCGCCGATGCCGGCATGGGCGTGCTGCGGGTCGCGCTGCTGTTCGGATCGGCCGCGGTGGCGTTGGCACTGATCGCGACCCCGTTCCTCGACAGCCAGACGCGTTCGCAGACGACTCGCGATGGTTTTCCCGGCCTCGACATGACGGCTACCGGTTCGATCAGCCACCGCAGCACCTATACAGTGCGCCGCAGCGTGCTGCAGGCCGACCCCGGCGCGGTCTGCATTATCCGCTCCGATGGCAAAAGCAGTGGCGACTGCTGACAAGGTTAAGACATTGCCGAATGGCGGCGATTTCATCCCCTGTTAAGCCTTTGCCGTTAACCTTTCTTAACAGATCGGCCGTAAGATCGTGGCAAGGGGGAAATGAGGTGATGAAAACAGTGCTGCTGCGCTTTCTGAAGGACGAAAACGGCGCCACGGCCGTCGAATACGGCCTGATTGTCTGCGTACTGTCGCTGACGATCATCGGCGGTATCGGCCAGGTCTTCAACTCGATCACCTGGCTGTTCAGCGACAACGGCAGCAGGCTTGCGAACGCTTTCGCGCACTAGAGCCTGCGAACAGGTCAATGCCCTTCAGGCCCCTCCAGTATAGTCTTTAGCGAAACCTTGGCCGAACCGGGCTTCAGCGGCTTTTGCTGCGACGCGTCGGGCGCCCAGCCGGACATCCAGACAATCGAAAAGCTTGCCCTGACGCGACCGTCGGGGTCGGAGAAGCGTTCGGCGTAGATTTCCGCGGCGCGGGCAAACAGTCTGCGCGAGCCCGGCCGCCGGCTGCGGTCGGCAAGCGCGCTGGTTTCGCCCATGGAACGCAGGTCGGCCATAAGCGCAAACAGATTGGCATAGCGCACCGTCACCGTCTCGACGTCGGCGACCGGCAACGCGAAACCGGCGCGCTGCAGCAGTGCGCCAGCATCGCGCACATCGGTGAACGGGATGACGCGCGGGCTGGCGCCACCGTAGATATCGGTCTCCGCGGCAAGCAGGCTTTCGCGCAGTTCCGACAGGGTGCCGGCGCCCGCGAAGGCGCCGAGGAAAAGTCCGTCCGGCCGCAGGGCGCGGCGGATCTGGATCAGCATGCCCGGGATGTCGTTCATGGTTTGCAGCGACAAAAGCGACACCACCAGATCGAGACCCTGCGGCTCGAACGGCACGGTCTCGAGCGGTGCAATCACGCCGGCGGCACCATTCAGGAAAGCCGCGTCCGTCTCGACACGGGCGATATCGGCTACCTTGCCGCTCTGCGCAAGGACATCGGCCGCGGCCGAGGTCTGGCAAAACAGCACCGCCGCCTTGGCGAACCTGCGCTCGACGGCACCCAGCCGGTCGGCAAGATCCTCGGCGGCGCGATGCATGAGGAAGTCGGCACCGTCAACCGGATGGATGAGCGCGCGCCGCTTGTGCGCCAGCCACAGAGAGGTATCCATTATAGGCTGCAAGGGATGGTCCTTGTATGTCCGCGCCCTGATATGGTTCGTATGGTGGGCGACGAGAAACCAACCACGTGGCCGATCCGATGCCCAAGATCAAGTCCGACGAGATCAGGAAGCTGGCCGGGTCGGCAGCCTGGTCGGCTCTGGGCTGGCCGGCGCGCATCCTGTTTCCGCCGGTCTGCGCCGGTTGCCGCCGGCAAGTCTCGCAGCCCGGTGTGCTGTGCGGCGCCTGCTGGCCGAAGCTGCGGCTGTTGGAGCGGCCCTGGTGCCCGGTGATGGGCACGCCGTTCACCCATCACATGGGGGATGGTTTTCTGTCGGCGGAGGCGATCGCCGATCCGCCGCCCTTCGAACGGGCGCGGGCAGCGGTCGCCTATTCCGGCGTGGCCCGCCAGATGGTGCAAGGGCTGAAATACCAGGACCGCACCGATCTCGCTCCCTGGATGGCGCGCTGGATGGTTCGCGTGGGCGCCGACCTTATCGCCGACGCGGATGTGGTGGTGCCTGTGCCGCTGCATTGGCGCCGTTTTTTCAGGCGGCGGTTCAACCAGTCGGCGGAACTGGCGCGCTCGGTTTGCGAGCTCAGCGGGCTGTCTTTCGCGCCTTCCGCCATGCGTCGTGTCAAACTCACCCGCCAGCAGGTCGGGCTGGAGCGGCAGGAGCGCGAGGAGAACGTGCGCGCCGCCTTTCGCGTGCCCGCCGAGGCGGAGATTGAGATTGCAGGCCGCAGGGTGCTTCTGATCGATGATGTCTACACCACCGGCGCCACCGTGCGTGCCGCCACCAAGGCGCTGAAAAAGGGAGGCGCTGCCGCCGTCGACGTGCTGACCTTTGCCCGCGTGTTGCCTGGGGACTTCCGGGCGGACGAGTCCACGACTATATAAGTCGGCAACGGAAACGGAATTCGTCATGGTCGATGTCACGATCTATACGCGCATGATGTGCGGCTACTGCACGGCGGCCAAGCGGCTGCTGGAGCGCAAGGGTGTCGCCTATACCGAGCACGACGCCTCGTTTTCGCCGGAGCTGCGCCAGGAAATGATGTCGCGCGCCCACGGGCGCACCACCTTTCCGCAGATTTTCATCGGCGACACGCATGTCGGCGGTTGCGACGACCTCCATGATCTGGAGGCGGAGGGTCGACTGGACAAACTGCTCGCCAACGGCTCGTCGATTTGAGGTGTGACAATGGGTGTTTTCAAGGCAGCGGCAATCCAGATGCGTTCAGGCGAGAGCCCCGAGCGCAATGCGGTCGATCTCGAACGATTGGTGCGTGAGGCCGCGGCCCAAGGCGCAACCTACATCCAGACGCCGGAAATGACCGGAGCGCTGATCCGCGACAGGCAAGCGCGCGCCGCTTCCTTCACCTCCGAAGACAAGGACATCATCGTCGCGACCGCGCGCAGGCTGGCGCGCGAACTCGGCGTGTTCCTGCATATCGGCTCGACCGCTATCCTGCGCGCCGACGGCAAGCTCGCCAACCGCGCGCTCCTGTTCGGCCCCGATGGCGTGACGCTCGCCAGCTACGACAAGATCCACATGTTCGACGTCGATCTCGACAATGGCGAGAGCTGGCGTGAATCGGCCGCCTACGAGCCTGGCACGGAGGCCGTCGTCACCGGGGTCGGCGGCGCGAAGCTCGGCTTCGCCGTCTGCTACGACCTGCGCTTTCCGCAACTGTTCCGCGCCGAGGCGATGGCCGGCGCCGACCTGCTTTCCGTGCCTGCCGCCTTCACCCGCCAGACCGGCGAGGCGCATTGGCACGTGTTGCTCAGGGCACGCGCCATCGAGAACGGCGCCTTCGTCGTTGCCGCCGCGCAAGGTGGCCTGCACGAGGATGGCCGCGAGACCTATGGGCATTCTCTGATCGTCGATCCCTGGGGCCGCATCATCGCGGAAGCCGCGCATGACGAGCCTGGGGTGATCGTCGCCGAGATCGACCCGGCGCAATCGCTTGCGGCGCGCAAGAAGATCCCCAATTTGAAGAATGCGCGGGATTTCACAATCAATGCCGGCGAGGTTGACGCGCCACGTCTCAGGGGTGCCGCCTCTTGATCCGCTTTTCCCTGATCTGCGAAAACGAGCACGAGTTCGAGGGCTGGTTTCGCAGCAATGACGATTTCGACACCCAGAAGAAGCGCGGCTTCGTCGATTGCCCCAGCTGCGGTTCGCACAAGGTCGAGAAAGCGCTGATGGCGCCCGCCGTGTCCACGGCCCGCAAGCAGGAAACCATAGCGCTTGCCATGGGCGAGGCGCAGAAGCAGGCGCTGGCGCAACTGAAGGCGATGGCCGAGAAAGTGCGCGAGAACGCCGACTATGTCGGCGACAAGTTCGCCGAGGAAGCGCGAAAGATCCACTTCGGCGAAACCGATGCGCGCGGCATCTATGGCGAGGCGACGCTGGAAGAGGCCAAGGGCCTTGCCGAGGACGGCGTCGATTTCATGCCGATTCCAGTGTTTCCGGACGACCGGAACTGAGCACTTAGCTCACGCTGCTGATCAGTTTTTCCAGCAGACGCGAAAGTGTTTCTCTTTCGGTCAGCGTCAGGCCGGACAGGATCTGATGCTCGTTCGCCACATGGGCGGTGACAGCCTCGTCGATCAGCGCAAGGCCCTTGTCGCTCAGCCGCACGATGATGCCGCGCCGGTCGTTGGGGTGTGGCGCGCGCTGGATCAGGCCGGATGTTTCGAGCCGATCCAGTCTGTTGGTCATGGCCCCGGAGGTCACCATCGTCGCCTCGTAAAGCGCCGTCGGCGTCAGCGCGTAAGGCGAGCCTGAGCGGCGCAGCGTCGCCAGCACATCGAACTCTCCCGCCTGCAATCCGAAACGGGCAAAGAGCGGCGCAAGGCGGTCGCGGGCGATCAGCGAGGAGACCTCATTCAAGCGCCCGATCACGGCCATCGGTGATACGTCTAGGTCCGGCCGCTCCCACTTCCACTGCTCGATGGCTTTCCCTGCACGGTCCATCTATCTCACCGTAATGTATCTTGACGTTAAGAATCTTTCCATTATCTTATCCCAAGATGCAATGCCGGCCAAGGGCCGTGCGGACAGGGATCGATCATGAAACTTCTCTGGGATTCGGCGCTCGGCCTGCTGATCGTCACCGGGGGGCTGCTTGGCCTGACGCTGCCTTTCGGCAAGCTCGCCACGGCGGCCGGCGTGCCGGCCATGGTCTGGGCCTTCGTCATCTCGCTCGGCGCCGGCGGCGTGCTTCTCGTCGTATTGCTGCTGCGCGGCCAGCGCATCCGGCTCACGGCGCACAAGCTTCGCTATTTCTTCGTCACCGCCGCAGTGTCTTATGCCGTGCCAAACCTTTTGATGTTCTCGGCCATACCGCATCTGGGCGCCGGCTACACCGGCATCATGTTCACGCTGTCGCCCGTCGTCACGCTGGTGTTGTCGATCCTGCTCGGCGTGCGGCGGCCCAACATGCTGGGCATATCAGGCATCGCCGTCGGTTTCGTCGGCGCGGTCATGGTGGCGGTGACGCGTGGCGAGGCCGGCCAGCCGGCCGATGTCTTCTGGGTCATCATGGGCCTGCTCATTCCCGTCAGCCTTGCCGCCGGCAACATCTATCGCACCATCGACTGGCCGGAAGGAACCGGTCCTATCGAACTCGCGGTCGGCAGCCATCTGGCGTCCGCGGCGATGCTGCTCGTCGGCATCCTGACCTTGCTTGGAGGCAAGGCCTTCGCCCAGCTCGGCACCGTGCCGCTCATCCTCGTGGCACAGATGGCCTCGGCATCGGCGATGTTTGCTTTCTTCTTCCGGCTGCAGGCGGTGGGCGGTCCGGTCTATCTCAGCCAGATCGGCTATGTCGCTGCGGCCGTCGGGCTGTTTGCCGGTACGATCTTCCTTGGCGAGCACTATCAACTGCTGACCTGGGTCGGCGCGGTCATCATCACCGCCGGCGTGTTCATCACCACCAAGGCGCAGAGCCAGACCGCTACGAGGGCGCAGAGCCAGGCCGCCTAAGTTTCTTTAGCCCCGCCGCCGGCTCCGGCAGTGGGTATCGGCGGCGGCTGAGGCTGAGGATTTGGCTGATCAGACCGATCCCTTTTCCGCCAGCACCATGTAGTTGACGTCCATGTCCTTCGACCGCGCCCAGCGGTCGGCAAGCGGATTGTAGGTGACGCCGGTGCGGTCGATGATGGTCAGGCCGGCGCCGTCCAGCGCCTTTTCCAGCTCCTCCGGGCGCACCAGCTTGCCGAACTGATGAGTGCCGCGCGGCAGCCAGCGCAACACATACTCGGCGCCGATGATGGCGAGGCCGAGCGCCTTCAGCGTGCGGTTGATGGTGGCCACGAACATGATGCCGCCGGGCTTGACCATCTCGCCGCATTTGGCGACGAACAGGTCGATGTCGGCGACATGTTCGACCACTTCCATGTTGAGGACGACATCGAATTTTTCGCCGGCCTCGGCGAGATCTTCCGCCGTCGTGGCGCGATAGTCGATGCTCACATTGCCCTCGGCGGCATGCAGTTTCGCCACTTCGATGTTCGTTTCGGAGGCGTCCGCTCCGATCACCTCGGCGCCGAGCCGCGCCATCGGCTCGCACAAAAGGCCACCGCCGCAGCCAATGTCGAGGATACGCAGGCCTTCGAACGGCCGCGCCGCGCGCGGGTCGCGACCGAAGCGCGCCGCGATCTGGTCGCGGATATAGGAAAGCCGGACCGGATTGAATTTGTGCAGCGGACGAAACTTGCCGTTCGGGTTCCACCATTCGGCGGCAAGGGCGGAAAAGCGTTCCACTTCTCCGGCATCGATCGTCGATCGTCGGGGCTCAGGCATAGGTTGGTCTCCTCGGACGCTACGAAGTCGGGCGTGAGGCATCGAATGTCAAGGCAACAATTTTCAATGCTGACAAAGTGACTGGCCGACGAAAGGCCAGCCTATTTCGAGTCCAGCACGTCGCGCAGCTTGGCCGCCAGCTGCTCGATGGTGAACGGCTTGGCCAGGAAGTGCACGTCATGGTCGAGCACGCCGTTGTGGACCACGGCGTTCCTGGTGAAGCCGGTGGTGAAGACGACTTTCAATCCGGGCTGGCGCGCGAGCGCTTCTTCGGCGAGCTTGCGACCATTCATCACCGGCATGACGATGTCGGTGAAAAGCAGGGCGATGCCGGGTGTCGCGGCGAGCTTCTCAAGGGCCTCCGGTCCACCTGCCGCATGGATGACGGTGTAGCCGAGTTCGCGCATGACGTCGGTCGTGGCAGCCCGCACGCGGGCGTCGTCCTCGACGACGAGGATCGTCTCGGTGACTTTGGCGGCGCTCTTGCCGCGCCCGGTGGGCGATGCCGGCTCCTCTGGTCCGAAAAACCGGGGCAGATAGATCTTGATCGTCGTGCCTTCGCCGGGCTCGGAGTAGATCTTGACGTGACCGCCCGACTGTTTGACGAAGCCGAACACCTGGCTCAGCCCAAGTCCCGTGCCCTTGTTGGCCGGCTTCGTCGTGAAGAAGGGCTCGAAGGCCTTGGCGATGACCTCGGGCGACATGCCCGCACCGGTGTCGGTTACCGCGATCATCACATATTGGCCAGGCGCGAGCTCGGCATGCGTCGATGCATAAGCCTCGTCGAGGTGGCTGTTGACGGTCTCGATGGTCAGCTTGCCGTCATTATCCATGGCATCGCGGGCATTGACGGCCAGATTGAGGATCGCGTTCTCGAGCTGGTTGGGATCGGCGTGGATTTTCCACAGGCCACCCGCCAGCACGGTTTCGATGCGGATGCCTTCACCCAGGGCCCGGCGCAGAAGATCGGACATGCCGGTCAACAGCCGGTTGGTGGCGACAACCTGCGGCGCCAAAGGCTGCAGGCGGGAGAAGGCAAGCAAGCGGGAGGTCAGATTGGCGGCACGGCTGGCCGCGTCCGTCGCGGCCTCGACAAGCTTTTCAATGTCATGTTCGCCCCGTTTCAGCTTGCGCTGGGCAAGGTTCATCGCGCTGAGGATGACCGCCAGCATGTTGTTGAAGTCGTGAGCGATCCCACCGGTCAACTGCCCGACGGCTTCCATCTTCTGCATCTGGCGCATCTGGGATTCGGCATTTTCCCGCGTCTGGATCTCGTTGCCGAGCTCGATGTTCTTGCGCATCAGCTCTTCCTGGACGACGAGCACATCGCGGAAGCGGCGGCGGGATTGACGGATGGTGCAGACGCCAAGCAGGAAAATCGCCAGCAACGCAGCCAGCGAGCCGATGCGCAACCAGGCCTCGACCCGGTCGGTTTGCTCGTCTCGCGCGGCCACGGCGGCGGCGCCAATACGCCGGATCGTGTCCATGCTGGCCCGGATTTCGTCCATGGCCGCCTTGCCCTGGCCGCTGCGGACCAGTTGCAGGGCCTTTGCCGCATCGCCTCGATCATAGAGGGCGATCGTCTGGGACAACTCAGCCTGCTCTTGCGAAAGCGCTTCCTTGATGTGGCTGATCTGCTGGACGATCTGGTCGTCGGGAGTGGCCGCGCTCTCGATCCGCGCCAATTGTCCCGGAATTGCCTCGACGGCCTTCCGATAAGGCTCCAGATAGGATTTTTCACCGGTCAACAGGTAGCCGCGCTGACTACCCTCGGCGTCTTGCGCCAGTGAAAGCAGCCCGGAAAGCTGCTCCTGGTATTCGATTGTTTCGCGCGCGGCGGCACGATTGGCCCTTTGGCTCTCGACGAGCACGGCTCGGGCGCCGACGATCAGCGCCAGCGCGGCGAAGCCGGCGACAATCGGGAGCGGTTGCAATCGCATGGCGCGCCGAAGACGAGCAATCATCAGTTATGCCGAACCAAAGGAATTCCCCGCAAGCAGCATTTGGTAAGCGGCGCCGGCCTGGAAGGCAATATTCCGTGTTGCTGCGGTCAGCCTTGCGAAACCTTCCTCATTTGGCTAAGGAGGCCGCGCATCCAGCAGCCGGCGCCAGCCGGGCGCTTTTCTTCCGTTTTCGGCTCCGGGCCGGCTCCAGTCAAAGGCATTTCGCTTCCATGGCGCGTATCGTGATGAAATTCGGCGGAACCTCCGTCGCCGACATCGCCCGCATCCGCAACGTGGCGCGTCACGTCAAACGCGAAGTCGATGCCGGCCACGAGGTGGCGGTGGTGGTTTCGGCGATGGCCGGCAAGACCAATGAACTGGTCGGCTGGACGCGCGAGGCCTCGCCAATGCACGACGCACGCGAATATGACGCGGTCGTCGCTTCCGGCGAACAGGTCACGGCCGGCCTGCTTGCCATCACCTTGCAGAACATGGGCGTGCACGCGCGTTCCTGGCAGGGCTGGCAGATCCCGATCAAGACCGACAACGCGCATGGCGCGGCGCGCATCCTCGACATCGACGGCGCCTTCCTGGTCAAGCGCTTCGGCGAGGGGCAGGTGGCGGTCGTCGCCGGCTTCCAGGGCATCGGACCGGACAACCGCATCGCAACGCTTGGCCGCGGCGGCTCCGACACCAGCGCCGTGGCGATCGCCGCCGCGGTCAAGGCTGACCGCTGCGACATCTACACCGACGTCGACGGGGTCTACACCACCGACCCGCGCATCGAGCCGAAGGCGCGCCGGCTGGCCAAGATCTCCTTCGAGGAAATGCTTGAAATGGCCTCGCTCGGCGCCAAGGTTCTACAGGTGCGTTCGGTCGAGCTTGCCATGGTGCACAGGGTGCGTACCTTCGTGCGGTCGTCCTTCGACGATCCCGATGCGCCCGGAATGGGGGATTTGCTCAATCCTCCGGGAACGCTCATTTGCGACGAGGAAGAGATCGTGGAACAGCAGGTCGTCACCGGAATTGCCTACGCCAAGGACGAGGCGCAGATTTCGCTGCGCCGTGTCGGCGACCGGCCAGGCGTCGCCGCCGGCATCTTCGGCCCGCTGGCCGAGGCCAACATCAATGTCGACATGATCGTCCAGAACATCTCCGAGGACGGCAAGCTGACCGACATGACCTTCACCGTGCCGTCGGGCGATGTCGACAAGGCGCTGGCCGTGCTCGACCGGCTGAAGGCCGAGATCGGCTACGATGTCGTGCAGTCGGAAGCCGGCATGTCGAAGGTTTCGGTCATCGGCATCGGCATGAGGAGCCATGCGGGTGTTGCCGCCACCGCCTTCAAGGCGCTGGCCGACAAGGCGATCAACATCCGCGCCATCACCACCTCCGAGATCAAGATTTCGATACTGATCGACGGTCCTTATACCGAACTGGCGGTTCGCACTTTGCATTCCGTCTACGGTCTGGATAAGCAGTAGCAAGACTGAATCAGTTGTTGCGCGCATGCCGGCCGCGGCGGAAACTGCGGCGGCAAGTGTTTCATTGGAGAAGAAGCCGCGATGCGTGACCAGGCCAGCGGCCCGCGCGTTTTGCTGAAACGGCTCCGCGAGCTCATGCAGGAGCCGCTGGAGCCGCAGGAGCGGCTTGACCGCATCGTGCGCGACATCGCCTCCAACATGGTCGCCGAAGTGTGCTCGCTCTATGTGCTGCGCGCCGATTCGGTGCTCGAACTCTACGCCACCGAAGGCCTGAACCCGAACGCTGTCCACCTGGCGCAACTGCGGCTGGGACAAGGCCTGGTTGGTACGATCGCGGCGAGTGCCAGGCCACTCAACCTGTCCAACGCACAGGAACATCCGGCCTTCGCCTACCTGCCGGAGACCGGGGAGGAGATCTACAATTCCTTCCTCGGCGTCCCGGTGCTTAGGGCAGGGCGTACGCTCGGCGTCCTGGTTGTCCAGAACAAGACCATGCGCCACTACCGCGACGACGAGGTCGAGGCGCTGGAAACCACCGCCATGGTCATCGCCGAGATGATCGCCACCGGCGATCTGGCGCGGCTGACCCGGCCGGGCCTCGAACTCGACCTGCGCCGGCCCGTCAGCTTCACCGGCCTGTCCTTCAACGACGGCGTCGGGCTTGGCCATGTCGTGCTGCACGAGCCGCGCATCGTCGTCACCAATCTGTTCAACGAGGACAGCGAGGAAGAGGTCCGCCGGCTCGAAGCCTCGCTCGGTTCGCTCAGGCTCTCGATCGACGACATGCTGGAGCGCCGCGATGTCGCCTTCGAGGGCGAGCATCGCCAGGTGCTGGAAGCCTATCGCATGTTCGCCAATGACCGCGGTTGGGTACGCCGGCTGGAAGAGGCGATCCGCAACGGCCTGACAGCGGAAGCGGCGGTGGAAAAGGTGCAGAGCGACATGCGTGCCCGCATGCTGCACATGACCGATCCCTACCTGCGCGAGCGGATGAGCGATTTCGACGATCTCGCCAACCGGCTGCTGCGCCAGCTGATGGGGCGTGGACCGGAAGATGTCGCGGCCTCGCTGCCGAAGGACGCCATCATCGTCGCCCGCTCGATGGGCGCTGCCGAACTGCTCGACTATCCGCGTGACAAGCTGCGTGGCCTGGTGCTCGAGGATGGCGCGGCGACCAGCCACGTCGTCATCGTCGCGCGCGCCATGGGTATTCCGGTCGCCGGCCAGATGAAGGGCGCCGTTTCCATGGCGGAAAACGGCGACCCCATCATCGTCGACGGCGAGGAAGGCGCGATCCATCTGCGGCCGCAGTCCGATCTCGAAGCCGCCTATGCCGAAAAGGTGCGGTTCCGGGCGCGTCGGCAGGAAGTCTACCGTGAACTGCGCAAGAAGCCGTCGACGACCAGGGACGGTGTCCAGGTCGATCTCTTGATGAATGCCGGGCTTGCCGTCGATCTGCCGCAGCTCGCCGAGGCGGGCGCCGCCGGCATCGGCCTGTTCCGCACCGAACTGCAGTTCATGGTCGCCTCGACCTTTCCGCGCGCCGAGGCCCAGGAGAAACTATACCGCGACGTGTTAGAGGCGGCGCGTGGCAAGCCTGTCACCTTCCGCACCATCGATATTGGTGGCGACAAGGTGCTGCCCTATTTCAAGGGCGCGATCCAGGAGGAGAACCCCGCGCTCGGCTGGCGGGCCATCCGGCTGACGCTTGACCGGCCCGGCTTGCTGCGCACCCAGATCCGCGCCTTGCTCAAGGCCAGTGGCGGGCGTGAACTCAAGTTGATGCTGCCGATGGTGACCGAGCTTGGCGAAATCGCCCAGGCGCGCGAAATCATCGACCGCGAGGTGCGGCATCTCTCACGCTTCGCCCACCACCTGCCGACCAGTCTCAAGCTGGGCGCCATGCTGGAAGTGCCGTCGCTTCTGTTCCAGCTCGACGAACTAATGAAGGCGGTCGACTTCGTCTCGGTCGGGTCGAACGACCTGTTCCAGTTCGTCATGGCGGTCGACCGCGGCAATACGCAACTGGCCAATCGCTTCGACACGCTCTCGGCGCCATTCCTGCGCGTGCTCAAGCAGATCGCCGACGCCGGCGCACGCAATCATACGCCCGTCACCCTGTGCGGTGAACTCGCCGGCAAGCCGATCTCGGCGATGGCGCTGATCGGCCTCGGTTTCCGCTCGATCTCGATGTCGCCAGCCTCGATCGGCCCGGTCAAGGCGATGCTGACGGAGCTGCCGCTGGAGGAGCTGAAGGCTTTCTTCGACGACAATCTGATGGCGCCGGCGCAAGGGCTGCCGATGCGGGCGTTGCTGCAGGCCTTCGCCGACGACCGCTCGATCCCGTTGTAGCACCCGCATCATGGTCAATTTGCCCCGCGATCGTATGGATCAAGTCGTTAAGCGTTTCGAGATGCTCGAAGCGCAGATGTCGGCCGGACCGGCGCCGGATGCCTATGTGAAGATGGCATCGGAATATGCCGAGTTGCAGGACATGGTGGCCAAGGTCAGGGAATTGCGCTCGGCCGAGCATGAGCAGGCCGACCTCGAAGCGATGCTCGCCGACAAGGGCACAGACGCCGAGATGCGGGCGCTCGCCGAAGCCGATCTGCCTGGAGTGGAAGATCGCATCGAGGCGCTGCAGAAGGACATCCAGATCCTGCTTCTGCCCAGGGATGCCGCCGACGACAAGAACGCCATCCTCGAAATCCGCGCCGGCACCGGTGGCGATGAGGCGGCGCTCTTCGCCGGCGACCTGTTTCGCATGTATGAGCGCTACGCCGCCGAACGCGGCTGGCGGTTCGAAACGGTATCGGCGAGCGACGGCGATGCCGGCGGCTTCAAGGAAATCATCGCCACGATCTCGGGCAAGGGTGTGTTCGCCCATCTGAAATTCGAGTCCGGGGTGCATCGCGTCCAGCGTGTGCCTGCAACCGAGGCCAGCGGGCGCATCCACACGTCCGCCGCCACCGTCGCCGTGCTGCCGGAAGCGGAAGAGGTCGACATCGACATCAGGGCCGAGGACATCCGCATCGACACGATGCGTGCCTCGGGCTCCGGCGGCCAGCACGTCAACACCACCGATTCGGCGGTCCGCATCACCCATCTGCCGACCGGTATCATGGTGGTGCAGGCGGAGAAGTCGCAGCACCAGAATCGGGCCAAGGCCATGCAGATCCTGCGGGCCCGGCTCTATGACATGGAGCGCAGCAAGGCGGATGAGGAGCGTTCCGAATCGCGCAAGTCGCAGGTCGGCTCCGGTGACCGCTCGGAGCGCATCCGCACCTACAATTTTCCGCAAGGCCGCGTCACCGACCACCGCATCAACCTGACGCTCTACAAGCTCGACCGGGTGATGATGGGTGAACTCGACGAAATCGTCGAGGCGCTGATCGCCGATCACCAATCGAAGCTGCTGGCCGATATCGGCCTCGATGGCTGAGCATTCGCCCGAGGCGCTGGGGCCGCTGCTGCGGAAAGCGCGGGCCAGGCTTGCCGCGGCCGGTGTCGATGATCCCGCGCTCGATGCGCGGCTGATCGTCGAGCACTATTCCGGCACGACGCGTACGCAGGCCATCGCCGACCCCGAACGCATGATCGAAGCAAACGCCATCGCCGCGATCGATGACGCTCTGAGACGGCGAGCCGGTGGCGAGCCGGTGCATCGCATCCTGGGCTATCGCGAATTCTACGGTTTGCGCCTGATGCTGTCACCGGAGACGCTGGAACCGCGGCCGGACACCGAAACACTGGTCGAGGCGGTGCTGCCCTTCGTCAAGGCGGTGGCCGCACGGGAGGGGGTATGCCGCATCCTCGACCTCGGCACCGGCACGGGCGCCATCGCCTTGGCGCTGCTGAGCGTCGTGCCGGCGGCGACCGCCACCGGAGTCGACATTTCCGCCGGCGCGCTGGCAATGGCGGCCTGCAATGCCGTGCAGTTCGGGCTCGGCGGCCGGTTCACGACGGTTCAGTCGGACTGGTTCGAAAAAGTTTCCGGCCGATACCATGTAATTGCCGCAAACCCTCCCTATATACCTTCGCAAGACATTGGAAATCTGCAGGACGAAGTCCGCGATTTCGACCCGCGCCTGGCCTTGGATGGCGGCGTGGATGGGTTGAACCCCTACAGGATCATCGCCGCCGAGGCGGCAAGGTTTCTGGAAGCCGAAGGCAGGATTGCGGTCGAGATCGGCCACACGCAAAGCAACGACGTCAACGATATATTTGGCGCGGAGGGTTACGCGGGCGGCGAGCTGTTTAGCGATCTCGGCGGAAACGACAGGGTTCTTGTTTTTCAACGCGCAACACCTTGACGCAGTGCGAAAAAACCGCTTGGCAATGCCGGGGAATGCAGCTAGGGTCGCCTTACCGGATGAGACGAAGCAGGCAGTGCTCTTAGCGATTCGGTTTCCTTGGAAATAGCTGCCTTCTTGCGCAAACGACGCCCAAGCTTCGTGCGGGAATCGTCCGGCAAGTGATGTAACCGGAACAGGATGGCACGTGGCGCCAACGCAATCGATGCGGGCGAACGCCGGTGAAGAAACGAAACGGCTGGCCGCATGAGCGCCTCCGTTCGTGAAGAGTTTTTCGAAATTTCACTATGAAGAGAGTCTAATGAGGCCACAACAGCAGAACAGGCGCATGCGCGGTCGCAACAACAATGGCGGCGGCGGTGGCAATAACAATAACAATAACAACAACCGCAAGGGACCAAATCCCCTGACGCGCAACTACGAGAGCAACGGCCCGGACGTGAAGATCCGTGGCTCGGCTCAGCAGATCGCCGAAAAATACGCCACCTTGGCCCGCGATGCGCAAAGTTCCGGCGACCGGGTCATGGCGGAGAACTATCTCCAGCACGCCGAGCACTACAATCGCATCATTGCCGCCGCGCAGGCACAGATGCCGATCCAGAACGTCCAGCAGAACCGCGACGAGTTCGACGAGGACGGCGACGAGGATCGCGACGAGTTCGACAATGCTGGCAACAGCGGGGCCGGCAACAGTGGGGCGTCCAATAGCACCGGCAATGCTGGTTCCGATCCACAGATTCCCGTGGTCAACCACGGCGCTGGCCCGCAGCCGGTGATCGAGGGCATGCCGGCCGAGGTTGCGCTAAACCGGGACGGTCGCGACAATCGTGACAATAGCGGGCGCGACAATGGCGGGCGTGACAATGGCGGGCGCAACAACAGCGGCCGCGACAACAACAATGGCGGGCGCCATCGCGATCGTCGCCCTAACGGCGGCTACGGCCAGAACGGCCAGCGCGACTATGCTTCGGCCGAACAAGGCGGCCAGCAGCAGCGCAACGAGGCCTCGGGACAGACTGAAGTGCAGGCAGAGCCCGCTTCGCCGTCCGAGACCGTGGCGGCAGCCGAGCCGGCTCCACGGTTCGAGAATTTCTCACCGGCAGGTCTGGCCGCTCAAGCCGAACTCAACGAGGCGGCCGAGAGCGGTGCTGCTCGCCGCCCACGGCGTCCGCGCCGTCCGCGCACCAATCCCGACCAGGTCGAGGGTGGCGGCGACAATGCGGATGCGGGCGAGACGGCCGCGGCTCCGGTCGACGGCGGCAGCGCCGAACCCGTGATCACCGACATCGACAACTGATCGAACGGCACCGCAAGACATTGAACGGCGGGGAGAAATCCCCGCCGTTTTCGTTTGGGCTGACGTGGAATATTATCGATTGACAGACATCAATGCGTCTTGAGACAGCATGCCCCATGCACCATATCTCGGCTGAACGGGATCCGGCTCGAATGGGCGGGTCCGTCACCGCAATCTGATCCTGTGCCGCAAAGCGGGCTGGTGATGGAAGGAGACAGATATGAACCTTGAGAAATACTCAGAGCGCGTGCGCGGCTTTATCCAGTCCGCGCAGACGATGGCGCTCTCCCGCAACCATCAGCAATTCACCCCCGAACACATTCTGAATGTCCTCGTCGACGATGACGAGGGCTTGGCCGCGTCGCTGATCGAGCGTGCCGGCGGCAATGTCCGCGACGTCAAGCTCGGCGTCGAGACGGCGCTCGAGGCGATGCCCAAGGTGGAGGGTGGCAATGGCCAGCTCTATCTGGCTCAGCCGCTGGCCAAGGTGTTCTCGACCGCCGAGGACCTGGCCAAGAAGGCCGGTGACAGTTTTGTCACCGTCGAGCGGCTGCTGCAGGCGCTTACCATGGAGAAATCGGCAAAGACGGCCGAAATCCTGGCCAAGGCCGGCGTCACCGCGCAGGCGCTGAACCAGGTCATAAACGACGTCCGCAAGGGGCGCACCGCCGATTCGGCCAGTGCCGAACAGGGCTATGACGCGTTGAAGAAGTACGCGCGCGATCTGACCGCCGACGCACGCGCGGGCAAGCTCGATCCGGTCATCGGCCGCGACGACGAGATCCGCCGCACCATCCAGGTGCTGTCACGCCGCACCAAGAACAACCCGGTGCTGATCGGCGAGCCGGGCGTCGGCAAGACGGCGATCGCCGAAGGCTTGGCGTTGCGCATCGTCAATGGCGACGTGCCGGAATCGCTGAAGGACAAGCAGTTGATGGCGCTCGACATGGGCGCGTTGATTGCCGGCGCCAAATATCGCGGCGAGTTCGAGGAGCGGCTGAAGGCAGTGCTCTCCGAAGTCACCTCGGCCAGTGGCAATATCATCCTGTTCATCGACGAGATGCACACGCTGGTCGGCGCCGGCAAGGCCGATGGCGCCATGGATGCGTCGAACCTGCTGAAGCCGGCGCTGGCGCGCGGCGAACTGCACTGCGTCGGCGCGACCACGCTCGATGAATACCGCAAGCATGTCGAAAAGGATCCAGCCCTTGCCCGCCGTTTCCAGCCCGTCTTCGTCGACGAGCCGACGGTGGAGGACACGGTTTCGATCCTGCGCGGCCTGAAGGAGAAATATGAGCAGCACCACAAGGTGCGTATCTCCGATTCGGCGCTGGTGGCGGCGGCGACGCTGTCCAACCGCTACATCGCCGACCGCTTCCTGCCGGACAAGGCGATCGACCTGGTCGACGAAGCCGCCTCGCGGCTCAGGATGCAGGTCGATTCCAAGCCTGAGGCGCTGGATGAGATCGACCGCCGCATCATGCAGCTCAAGATCGAACGCGAGGCGCTGAAGGTCGAGACGGACGAAGCCTCGAAGGACCGGCTCGCCCGCCTGGAAAAGG
Organism: Mesorhizobium sp. M8A.F.Ca.ET.207.01.1.1; assembly: GCF_004794715.1. Classification (NCBI taxonomy): domain Bacteria; kingdom Pseudomonadati; phylum Pseudomonadota; class Alphaproteobacteria; order Hyphomicrobiales; family Phyllobacteriaceae; genus Mesorhizobium; species Mesorhizobium sp. M8A.F.Ca.ET.207.01.1.1. The sequence continues at coordinate 151,388 of NZ_SRUS01000002.1, forward strand.
AACTTGTCGGCCTTGAGGAGGAATCGAGCGAGATTACTTCGAAGTGGCAGGCCGAGAAGCAGAAGCTTGGGCTTGCCGCCGATCTGAAGAAGCAGCTCGACGAGGCGCGCAACGACCTTGCCATTGCCCAGCGCAAGGGTGAGTTCCAGCGCGCCGGGGAGCTTGCCTATGGCAAGATCCCCGAGTTGGAAAAGAAGCTGAAGGAGGCCGAAGCCCAGGACGGCAAGGCCGGCATGGTCGAGGAAGTGGTCACGCCCGACCACGTCGCCCATATCGTGTCGCGCTGGACCGGAATTCCGGTCGACAAGATGCTCCAGGGCGAGCGCGACAAGCTGTTGCGCATGGAAGACGAGATCGGCAAGCGTGTTGTCGGCCAGGGCGAGGCGGTGCAAGCCGTTTCCAAGGCGGTGCGGCGCGCGCGTGCAGGCCTGCAGGATCCGAACCGGCCTATCGGCTCGTTCATGTTCCTTGGCCCGACCGGCGTCGGCAAGACCGAGCTCACCAAGGCTTTGGCCAACTTCCTGTTTGACGATGAAACGGCGCTGGTGCGCCTCGACATGTCCGAGTACATGGAGAAGCACTCCGTCGCCCGGCTGATCGGCGCGCCGCCCGGCTATGTCGGTTATGAGGAAGGCGGCGCGCTGACCGAAGCGGTGCGGCGCCGGCCCTATCAGGTCGTGCTGTTCGACGAGATCGAGAAGGCGCATCCCGATGTCTTCAACGTGCTTTTGCAGGTGCTCGATGACGGCCGGCTCACCGACGGGCAGGGGCGTACCGTCGATTTCCGCAACACGCTGATCATCATGACGTCGAATCTCGGCGCGGAATATCTGGTCAATCTCGGCGAGGACCAGGATGTCGATGCCGTACGGGACGAGGTGATGGGCGTGGTGAGGGCATCGTTCCGGCCCGAGTTCCTCAATCGTGTCGACGAGGTGATCCTGTTCCACCGGCTGCGCCGCAAGGACATGGACCGCATCGTCGAAATCCAGCTCAAGCGGCTGGAGAGCTTGCTGACCGATCGCAAGATCACGCTGTCGCTGGATCCCGAGGCGGTCGAGTGGCTGGCGGCCAAGGGTTACGACCCCGCTTATGGTGCCAGGCCGCTGAAGCGCGTGATGCAGAAGGAGCTGCAGGATCCGCTGGCGGAAAAGATCCTGCTTGGTGAGATTCTCGACGGCTCGACGGTCAAGGTTACGGCCGGTTCCGACCGGCTGAATTTCCGCTCCAGGCCGACGATCGTCGCCGCCGAGGCGGCGGCCTGATCCAACGCCGCGTGTCCAGTATGGGCGCGCGGCGTCTTCATATATCATGGGGGGGCCGGATGACGCTGGACGACTACAACGGCTTCTGCGGCTCGCTGCCGGCAACGATCCACGTGGTGCAATGGGGCGGCGCCCATGTCTGGAAGGTTGGGACCAAGGTGTTTGCGATCGGTGGCTGGGATCAGGGTGAGCAGCTTTTCGTCACCTTCAAATGCTCCGATGTTGCCTATGACGTGCTCAAGGAGCAGCCCGGCCTGCGCCCCGCGCCCTATCTTGCCTCCCGCGGCATGACGTGGATCCAGCGTCAGACAAGCCAGAGCATGGATGATGGTGCGCTGAAGGACTATTTGCGCGAGAGTCATCGCCTGGTTGCTCTGAAGCTGACGAAGCAGGCGCGCAAGGAATTGGGGCTTGGCGTGGGCTAGCTAATATTCCTCGAGGCGTCGGAAGACCGCCATCTTCATGCCCGGTTCATGATGGAACCATATGGTGGGTAACTGGTTTGCTGGCGAAGGGGTTCGCCGAACTGCACAATGCCGGGCGGCGGCACATACGGACCGGAGAGTTTCGCTACTATGCTGCGCACTATCTTCACCCTTTCGGCGCTTGCTGCGGGACTGGTGTTTTCCAACGCGTTCGCGGCGCCGACGCATGACGGCGCGGCCCAGCGTGTTCGCGCGGCCGAGAGTGGCGGCATTCTGCTCGCCCAGGACGGCAGTCTCGACATTTATTACGATGCCAGGGGCAACCGCGTCATCGTCGATGCCGATACCGGCAAGGTGATCGCCATCCAGCCGCCGCAGACCAGGCTCGACCGGCGGGCGCTGCGCCGCGAGACGCGGATGCGAGAACTCGGCCGTGCCCCCGCCGACGATGATCGCTACTATCTCGACGATCCCCAGGACATGGCACGCTTCCGCCGCAAGCAACTGGAAGAAGAGGGCCGGGTCATCCCGCCACCAGCCGACGAATACGACCCTGACGGAAGCAATTCAGTCGATGCCTATCCGCCGGCACCGCAGGACGAAGGCAATTACGATAACAATTATCCCGATGCGCCGCAGCCGGCAGAGCCGGGCACCATCAAGCGCCAACCGCTGAACGAGGCGTCGATAGACCCTCTCCAGCCGGCAGATCCGACGGAACAGGCGCCCTCCGACCAGGCGGCATTGCCGCCAAACGCTGGCAGCAAGACGTCGGTCGACCCGTCGCTTTCGCTGGGCGCACGCCAGGATGTGGCAGCGCTGCAGGTGCTGCTCGACCGTGGCGGTGCTTCGCCTGGCGTCATCGACGGGCGCTTCGGCTCGAATGTCGACAAGGCGCTCGCCGCCTACAACGAGATCAACGGCAGCAACCTCAAATCGACCGATGCGGTCGGCATCCAGTCAGCACTCTCGCAATCCGGCGGCGATGCCTTCGCCAACTACACCATCACGGCGGAGGACGCAGCCGGGCCGTATGTCGCCTCCATCCCGGAAGACTACAGTCAGAAGGCGCAGCTCAACTGCATGTGCTACACCTCTGTCACCGAGGCGCTGGCGGAGCGCTTCCACATGGACGAGAACTATCTGAAGTCGATCAACAAGGGCCTCGACTTCAACCGCCCCGGCACGATCATCAAGGTCGCCAATTTCGGCAAGCTGGTGTCTACGCCGGTCGTGCGCATCGTCGCCGACAAGACCAAGAAAGAGGTGTACGCCTACGATGGTGGCGGCAAGCTGGTAGCAGCCTATCCGGCCACCATCGGCTCGGCGGACACGCCGTCGCCCACCGGCATCCACGCCGTGTCGCGCATCGCGCTCGACCCGAACTACACCTACAATCCGAACATCAATTTCAAGCAAGGCGAGAACGACAAGATTCTTACCGTTCCGCCAGGCCCCAACGGACCTGTCGGGTCGGTCTGGATCGCCTTGGACAAACCGACCTACGGCATCCACGGAACGCCCGAGCCGTCGAAGATAGGCAAGACCGAAAGCCATGGCTGCGTGCGCCTGACGAACTGGGACGCGCGCGAGCTCGCCAAGCTGGTGTCGCCAGGCGTTACCGTGGAATTCCTTGGCGGACCTTCAGCCGATGACGTTGCGCAGCAATGAGCCGCGTGGCGCCGCGGCATAGATCAACTGCACGACCAGAATGAAGCCGACGCTTAGCAGCGGGCTGATCAGGCAGAGTGCGCCGCCGACCGCCCACAGGATCTGGGCCTTGACGATGCGCAGATAGACCGTGCGCCTCGTCTGCGCGTCAACATCTTCCGCGACAAAGCCGTTCTTATCCGCGTAGCGCCAGCTGGCGAACAGCGTGACGCCGAGCATCAGCAGGTTGACCCAGTAGACCAGCACCGCGGTCTTGAATTCGAGGAAATCAGCCAGCAAGTCGGTCGAGAACGGCAAGAGCGCGATGAAGGCGAGAAAGCACAGGTTCAGCGTGGCCAGCCGCCTGTCGGATTTGGCGATCAAACCATGCTGCGCCTGCTGGCCGAACCAGAAGATGGTCAGGGTCAGGAAGCTTAAGGCATAGGTCAGAAAGCGGGGCGCCAGTGCGGCGATGGTGACAAGCAGATCGTGTTCGGAATGAATCGCCTCATGCACCGGCACCCTGATCTCGAGCACGATCAGGGTAAGCGCGATGGCGAACACGCCATCGGTGATACCGACAATACGGCCGCGCCCCTCAACGGAGGCTTCGAGTGGACGCTTCATCGAATTCTCCTGCCCCCGGCTGTTGGGAAAAACCTAGCATGACTGCCGCGGTTTGCATCGGGGCAGATGCGATCCCTGGCAATGGCAATATGGCTGGTTTCAAGGGCAACCAGTCTCTGGCTGGTTGTTGCCGGTGCGCCGCCGGTCTAATCAGAGCGGCATGCATTCACCCAATGAAGCCGCCGCCGTTCCGCTGACCGCTCCGGTCGCGAATGGCACGTTCTGCCCGCAATCGCAGCGGCGTTATGTGCTGGTCGCGGCGATCCTGGCCTCGGCGCTCGGCTTCATCGACGGGTCGATCCTGGCGATCGCCATGCCGGCGATCCGCGTCAACCTCGGCGCCAGCCTTGCCGAGGCGCAGTGGATCTCCAATGCCTATGCGCTGACGCTCTCGGCGCTGATCCTCGCCGGCGGTGCCGCGGGCGACCGGTTCGGGCTTCGCCGTGCGTTCGTGGCCGGCATCGCGCTATTCATCGCGGCCTCGCTTGCCTGTGCGCTGGCGCCGAACGCAGTCGTGCTGATCGCGTTTCGCGCTCTCCAGGGGATTGGTGCCGCGATCATGGTGCCGGGCAGTCTCGCCATCATCGCCAAGGCCTATCCGAAGAAGGAACGCGGCCGCGCGATCGGCATCTGGGCGGCGGCCTCGGCGCTGACCACCGCTCTCGGCCCCGTGCTCGGCGGCCTGGTGCTGTCGGCTTTCGGCGATGGCATCTGGCGGGCGATCTTTGCCGTCAACCTGCCACTCGGCCTGATCTCGATCTATCTGCTGCTCGCCAAGATTCCCGCCGATGCGCCAACGCAGAAACGCAGCCTTGACCTTGCCGGTGGTGCGCTTGCGACGCTGGCCTTCGGCGCGCTCGCTTATGGGCTGACTTCAATGAGCGCCAGCGGCGAGAGCCACATGGCCGGTCCAAGCATTGCCGCCGGCGCCGTGCTGCTTGTTGTCTTCATCCTGTTCGAGCGGCGGCAGCGCGAGCCGATGATCGACCTCAGCCTGTTTCGCATCGGTGCTTTCGCCGGCGCCAATGCCGCGACTTTCTTCCTCTATTTCGCGCTGTCGGCCAATCTTTTTTACCTGCCGATGCTGCTGATCGCCGGCTGGGGGCTGAGCACGGCCGAGGTCGGCTTCATCTTCCTGCCGCTGTCCGCAGCGATCGCGCTTTTGTCAGGACCCGTCGGCAAGCTCTCGGACCGGATCGGGCCACGTCTTCCAATTGCCTGCGGCAGTCTGATCGTGGCGATTGCCTTCGCCGGGCTGGCCTTGCTCACCCATGCCGGCTTTCACCATTTCTGGACTGGCATCTTCCCGTTGATGGCGCTGATGGGACTCGGCATGGCGTTGGTCGTGTCGCCATTGTCGACCGCGATCATGACGGCGGTGGAAGACAAGGACACCGGCGCGGCTTCCGGCATCAACAACGCCGTCTCACGCATCGGCGGTCTGATCGCGGTGGCGGCGATGGGGTCGCTTGCTGCCTGGATCTACGCCAATGCCCTGGAGGGAAACGCCGCGCCCGGCGTGCCTGGCTTCGGGGAACCGCCGCCAACGGGACTTTCGCCGGCACTCGATGCTGCAAGAATCGCCGCCAGCGACGCCGCTTTTTCCGCCGTCTCCTTGGTGACGGCGCTGCTATGCCTGCTTTCCGCTATCATCGCGTGGATGACGATTTCCGGCGAGGCGCTGCCGTGGCCGCGGCGCGCCGAGCCTCGGCAGGACGAAGGCTAAGACTCAGCCTTCGATCTTGGCGCTGGCGACCTTCAGCGAGTTGCCGTCTTCCTGCTTCAGGAGATCGTCGATGCGTTCACGCTCGCGCTTGAAGGCGACGAGGTCGTCGCCCTTCAGCACCTTGCCGACCGGCAAGCGCACACGCATTGAATCGACCTTGGTGCCGTTGACGATCAACTCGTAGTGAAGATGTGGTCCGGTGGACAGGCCAGTCTGACCGAGATAGCCGATAACCTGGCCCTGGCGGACGCGTACGCCCTCAGTGATGCCCTTGGCGAAGGCGCTCTGGTGATTGTAGGAGGTCTCGTAGCCATTGGCGTGGCGGATGATGATCTGCTTGCCATAGCCGCCGGCCCAGCCGGCCTTCTCGATGACGCCATTGCCCGCTGCGATGATCGGCGTTCCGATGGGCGCTGCCCAGTCCGTGCCGGTGTGCATGCGGACATAGCCAAGGATCGGGTGCTTGCGAGCGCCAAATCCGGAGGTAAATCTGCCGTTGGGCAGTGGGTTGCGCAGCAGGAACTGCTGGGCGCTGCTGCCATTCTCGTCGAAATAATCCGTGCTGCCGTCCTGCATTTGAAAACGGTAGAAATTGCGTGTCGTTCCGCCGAACGTCGCCGAGACATAGAGGAGCTCGGAATTGTCGGAGGTCTGGTCATCTCCATCGGGCTGCGAGAACAGCACTTCGAGGCGATCGGCGGGATTGAGCCGCGACTGGAAGTCGACATCGGACGCAAGCAGCTTGATCAGCCGCTGAGTCATCGCCTTGGACATGCCGTAGGAGTAGGCGGTCCGATAGATGCCGTCATAAATGTTCGGCAGGTTGCCGCGCACCACCACCGGAGCCGACGAGTCATCGAACGCCGTCAGCAATTCGGGATTGGGTTCCGGCTCCTGCGCGGGCACATACTGACCGCGATCGTCGAGCGCGATGGTGACGATGTGCGTGGCCTTGTCGTAGACGCTGGTGCGAACCACCTTGGCGGCGTCGCCATGGACCTCGAGACCGACGCGCAACACGGTTCCGGCCTTGAGCGCCGGGGCGTTGAGCAGCTTGGCAATCGCTTCGGCCATGCCGGTGGCATCGTCGCCCGTGTAGCCCGAATCGGCAAAGGCCTCGGTGAGGTCCGTGTCTTTGGTGAAAGGGATGATTTCTTCGGCGAAAGCCGGCGCCTGGTCGTCAGCGTTGGCGCGCGGCGCCACGGAGACGTTTTCGGGGACGATCTTGACGTCGTAGGAGCCGGCCATGCTTTCGGCAAAGGCATCGCCGAAGCGTTGCGGGTCGACATAATGGAGCGAAGCGACCTGCACGGCGCCGTCGCTGAGGTCGGTGCCGGCTTCGCGCACGACTTTTTCAACTTCGTCGGCGGAAAGGTCGCCCTTTTCGTCGAAGGAGGCCGTCTCGATCGGGAAATCGACGGTCTTCAGGCTCATCTCGCTTTCGACCTTGGCGCCGTAGATCTGGCCGGAAGCGGCGGAGGCCGCCGCCGCCGGCTGTGCGGCGGCGCCGTCGTCGCTATCGTTGCCGAACACCTGCATCGGGTCGAAGGGCGGGTAGGGCCGGCTGGTGGTGTGGCCGGCGGCGAGCGCCATCTTGATCTGCACGAAAGGCATGGTGTGGATGACATCGCGGTCGCCGACCTTGGTGACCATCGACACTTCCATGCGACGACGGTCCTTGGCCTTGGCAATCTGGCGCGGCGCCACCAGTCTGGTGGTCTTGGCCACTTCGCCGGAATCGCCATTGCTGGCGAGGCCAATCAGTTCGGCGATCTCTGGTGGGGTCGCCAGTTGCTGGCGCCCGTCTAGGGCGGCAAACAGCGCCACGCCCATCAGCACGCTCGAGGTCACGCCGGTGAGGAATGTTCCCGACAGCCAGCGCGCGGAAACCTCACGCCGATCGGGCGGGCCGCTGCGGCCATCCGCGATAAGCGGCGGCTCATTGCCGAGTTCGGCTATGACATCTTCCGTATCTGGCATCCAGAAAGGCTGCTTCTTCCCCAGGCGGGACGGCTTGTCGCTTTTGTTGTGGCCATGACATTTGCCTGTCACGGCAGGTTAAGTCAACGAAGCCTCGGGCCCCTGTCGAATTCCCCTCGTGCACTTCTCTTATAGAGCGCTCCGAAAAGCGGGCGGCGTGCCTTCATTCATAAGACTCCCGCGCGCGCCCCTTCGAGGCTCAATAAAGAGGCCATTGCAAGGCTGTGATTGCGCCTCTCTTGTTGGCCTTGGTGTCGAACGGCAATGCGGCGGCAATAGGGCTCCTTCGTGGCCGTGGCCTCCTGTTATCCCCTGTTCCCCTGGGGCAGTCGGCTATCCACAAAGCGTGCCCAAAATTTCTGTCGCAAAAAGTTCAAAAACTTTGCGAAGGTGTGTTGACAGTTTTGGTAGGTGGCGACTATATACGCCTCACGAACGAGGGCGGTGCGCCGCTGGCGACGAAGAAGTTTGCTTCTAAGACTGCCCTCAGCGAAATTCAAGAG
>NZ_SRUS01000002.1:162162-167162 GCF_004794715.1 Mesorhizobium sp. M8A.F.Ca.ET.207.01.1.1
AAGATTTGTTCGAACTTCATGATCTGAAAGGATCGTGATTTGTCGCAAGGGACGCTCAATCCCTTGCATATGATGGGTTTGCCTAACCGCACCCTCGAACCGATCTCGAGAAGCTGGTCTTTTTGTGCCAATGACATCGAATTGGATCCCGCACAGGATCCGGTTCAGGCGACAATTCCTTCGGAATTGCGCGGACGCTAACCCCTCAAGGGTGGCTGAAGCGACAATCCTTCGGATTGCGCGGGTGGGCATTGGCAATGAGAACGATCAAGTGTCTTAAGGGCAATTGGTGGATGCCTTGGCATGCACAGGCGATGAAGGACGTGATACGCTGCGATAAGCTACGGGGAGGTGCGAATACCCTTTGATCCGTAGATTTCCGAATGGGGAAACCCACCTAAGGTACTTGGAAAATCAGAGCAGCCAGAAGGTCGCAAGGCCGACTTGCTGCTGTGGTTTCCAAGTATCGTTAATAGGTAACTTATCCTGAATACATAGGGATAAAGTGGCGAACGCGGGGAACTGAAACATCTAAGTACCCGTAGGAAAGGACATCAACCGAGACTCCGGAAGTAGTGGCGAGCGAACCCGGACCAGGCCAGTGGCGATTGAGAGACAAGCGGAACCTTCTGGAAAGTAGGGCCATAGTGGGTGACAGCCCCGTACGCGTAATGCAATCAATCGTCCTCGAGTAAGGCGGGACACGTGAAATCCTGTCTGAAATTGGGGGGACCACCCTCCAAGCCTAAGTACTCGTGCATGACCGATAGCGAACTAGTACCGTGAGGGAAAGGTGAAAAGCACCCCGACAAGGGGAGTGAAAGAGTACCTGAAACCGATTGCCTACAAACAGTGGGAGCCCGCAAGGGTGACCACGTACCTTTTGTATAATGGGTCAGCGACTTAGTGTGACGAGCAAGCTTAAACCGCTAGGTGTAGGCGCAGCGAAAGCGAGTCTGAACAGGGCGTTCAGTTCGTTGCATTAGACCCGAAACCGAGTGATCTAGCCATGAGCAGGTTGAAGGTAAGGTAACACTTACTGGAGGACCGAACCCATAACTGTTGCAATAGTTCGGGATGACTTGTGGCTAGGGGTGAAAGGCCAATCAAACTCGGAAATAGCTGGTTCTCCGCGAAATCTATTTAGGTAGAGCGTCGACCGAATACCCCAGGGGGTAGAGCACTGGATGGGCTAGGGGTCCTCACCGGATTACCAAACCTAACCAAACTCCGAATACCTGGGAGTACTAGTCGGCAGACACACGGCGGGTGCTAACGTCCGTCGTGAAAAGGGAAACAACCCTGACCTACAGCTAAGGTCCCCAAGTTATGGCTAAGTGGGAAAGGATGTGAGGATCCCAAAACAACCAGGATGTTGGCTTAGAAGCAGCCATCATTTAAAGAAAGCGTAACAGCTCACTGGTCTAAATAAGGGTCTTTGCGCCGAAAATGTAACGGGGCTAAAGCCATACACCGAAGCTTAGGGTTCGTAGCAATACGAGCGGTAGCGGAGCGTTCTGTAAGCTGATGAAGCCATACCCGTGAGGGGTGGTGGAGGTATCAGAAGTGCGAATGCTGACATGAGTAACGTAAGGGGAGTGAGAGACTCCCCCGCCGAAAGACCAAGGGTTCCTGCTTAAAGCTAATCTGAGCAGGGTTAGCCGGCCCCTAAGACGAGGCGGAAACGCGTAGTCGATGGGAACCACGTTAATATTCGTGGGCTTGGAGGTAGTGACGGATCATTGAGGTAGTCCAATCTTATCGGATTGAACGGGCTGCTGCGTGGTTCCAGGAAATAGCTCCTCCTTATAAACCGTACCCGAAACCGACACTGGTGGTCTGGTAGAGTATACCAAGGCGCTTGAGAGAACTATGCTGAAGGAACTCGGCAAATTGCACGCGTAACTTCGGAAGAAGCGTGACCCTTTTCCACGCAAGTGGAGGAGGGTGGCACAGACCAGGGGGTAGCGACTGTTTATCAAAAACACAGGGCTCTGCGAAGTCGCAAGACGACGTATAGGGTCTGACGCCTGCCCGGTGCTGGAAGGTTAAGAGGAGGGGTGCAAGCTCTGAATCGAAGCCCCAGTAAACGGCGGCCGTAACTATAACGGTCCTAAGGTAGCGAAATTCCTTGTCGGGTAAGTTCCGACCTGCACGAATGGCGTAACGACTTCCCCGCTGTCTCCAGCATAGACTCAGTGAAATTGAATTCCCCGTGAAGATGCGGGGTTCCTGCGGTTAGACGGAAAGACCCCGTGCACCTTTACTATAGCTTTACATTGGCATTCGTAGTGGCATGTGTAGGATAGGTGGTAGGCTTTGAAACCTGGGCGCCAGCTCAGGTGGAGCCACCCTTGAAATACCACCCTTATTACTATGGATGTCTAACCGCGGCCCGTTATCCGGGTCCGGGACAATGTATGGTGGGTAGTTTGACTGGGGCGGTCGCCTCCTAAAGAGTAACGGAGGCGCGCGATGGTGGGCTCAGAACGGTCGGAAATCGTTCGCTGAGTGCAATGGCATAAGCCTGCCTGACTGCGAGACTGACAAGTCGAGCAGAGACGAAAGTCGGTCATAGTGATCCGGTGGTCCCGCGTGGAAGGGCCATCGCTCAACGGATAAAAGGTACGCCGGGGATAACAGGCTGATGACCCCCAAGAGTCCATATCGACGGGGTTGTTTGGCACCTCGATGTCGACTCATCGCATCCTGGGGCTGGAGCAGGTCCCAAGGGTATGGCTGTTCGCCATTTAAAGCGGTACGTGAGTTGGGTTCAGAACGTCGTGAGACAGTTCGGTCCCTATCTGCCGTGGGTGTAGGAATATTGAAAGGATCTGTCCCTAGTACGAGAGGACCGGGATGGACGGATCTCTGGTGGACCTGTTGTGGCGCCAGCCGCATAGCAGGGTAGCTATATCCGGACGGGATAACCGCTGAAGGCATCTAAGCGGGAAACCCACCTTAAAACGAGTATTCCCTGAGAACCGTGGAAGACGACCACGTTGATAGGCCGGGTGTGGAAGAGCGGCAACGCTTGAAGCTTACCGGTACTAATAGTTCGATCGGCTTGATCGTTCTCATTCCTTATGTCCATCTGACTTCGTCAGATGGTTTGTTCTCACTCACGCTTGTTCCGCCCTTCGGGCGGCGCTACGTGGGTGCGGCGCACAAGCGCCGACGGTCGGTCGACCTTGCGAAGCTTCGCTTCGAAAGGCGCCAGGCTAAAAGAACTCCAAAGGCACAAAAAACAGCTTCTCGAATAACGTGCGTTTTGCCGACCTGGTGGTTATGGCGGAGCGGCTGCACCCGATCCCATTCCGAACTCGGCCGTGAAACGCTCCAGCGCTGATGGTACTTCGTCTCAAGACGCGGGAGAGTAGGTCGCTGCCAGGTCTGCTAAACGCACGTTTTATGTGTCACATCCTACTTTCCAAAAATCGAAGCCGGTTTTTGGGTCGAGGCGATGAAATCTTCTCTGAACATGGCCCGCCAACGGGAAACACGGGCCGCGTAAGCGGCCCTTTCATTTGGCGGACAAACCTCTCGCAAGCTCTCGCTTGCAAATCGGTGGCGCGGGGTGGAGCAGCCCGGTAGCTCGTCAGGCTCATAACCTGAAGGTCACAGGTTCAAATCCTGTCCCCGCAACCAAATACAAATGAGCCCGCCATCGTGCGGGCTCTTTTGTATTTTGCCGTGGTCGCCGGCGATTCGAACCTGTCATCAGCGGCCCGCAAGCAGGCCTTGCCGACGCAGCAGGACCGATAACTCAAATCCTGTCCCCAAAACCAAATTAAACCGCCCGCCAGAATCAAACCCGGAGGGCCGTTTTGCGTTCGAACCAGCCGCCATCGATCTTAGCCATCATCAGCACGCAAAGACGGCAGCCAACCACCGGGACAACAAACACAAACCCTGGCTAAAAAGGACCTGCCTCAACAAGACAAAAACAGCCCGCCAGGCTCCCGCCGGCGGGCTGTTCGCATTCGTATCCTCGCCGCATAACGAAATCGCAGACAGATACACAAACCGGAAGGCGCAGTCTCGGAGGTCAAGATATAAAACGAATTTGTACTCAGCCGGCTTCCGTACCTATCCCGCGCGCATCTGGCACCGTGATGGATGCGGGGTATCGAGTTGCGCGTCTGCTGGCCGGTGCCGTCGTGGCCGAGGCGGTATTTCAGTCAATGCCGAATCAGGCGACAAATTGATTCTCTCCGGACGAATCGCGGAAATGAGCACCGGCCGAATTGGTCCAGTTTGCCAATAGCTGACATCTATTGCTATATAGGCACCGCGATCCCGCACTCGCTCCAAGAGGTTGCCAATGCCAAATTACGCTTTGAATGACCACTATGAGAGCTTCATCAAGAAGCAGCTCGAATCGGGGCGTTACAACAATGCCAGCGAGGTCGTGCGTGCCGGCCTGCGCATGCTCGAGGATTTCGAGGCGGAGCGGGAGAGGTGGCTGCGTGAGGAAATCCCGTCGCGCCTGGCCGAACTCAAGCAGGATCCGGCGAAAGCGACACCAGCTGACGCGGTCTTTTCCAGGCTGGAGGCGCGCCATCGCGCGAAGCAGGCGAAAGCCAAGTAGGCAATGAAGTATCGGATTGTCTTTCATCCTGCCGCGCAAGCCGAACTCGAACAGCTCTACGACGACATAGCCGAACGGGCGTCGCCGGCGATCGCCTGGAATTTCGTCGTGGGCATCAAGGACCATTGTCTTGGCTTATCGACTTTTCCATAGCGAGGTACGGAGCGGGTCGAGATCATGCCTGGGCTGCGGATCGTTGGCTACCGGCGGGCGGTCAGCATTGCTTTTGCGGTCGAGGGTGAGCAGGTGCTGATCCTGGGCATCTTCTACGCCGGCCGAAACATCACACCGGAATTGTTGGAGGATCGGCACTGAAAGCCGCTCGGGCGAGGTCCGTGGCCGTGTCGGCGGGCGGCCGTTTTTCAAAGCGAAGCGTGCTCACCATGAGGACCGAAGCGAGTAACCCAGG